>CAZVMS010000001.1:0-5193 GCA_964628795.1 uncultured Haloferula sp.
TTTGGCAATCCAGTCCCGCAGATCGGGCGGGAGCAACAATGGGGTGTCGTGATCAATATGAACGAACTTCGCTGCCATGCGGGAGCTTGAAAGGATCTGCTTATAAGATCGAGATCTAAGTCCGACAGACTGCTAGGTAAGTTGTGGGGTCAGTGACTCCGGCAAGCAGGAAGGCTTCACGCCTTTCCACGCAGGTGCCGCAGGTGCCGCAGTGGGTGGTGCCGCCTTTGTAGCAGGACCAAGTTTCGGCGAAGTCGATGCCGAGTTCGTGGCCGCGTTTGGCGATGGCGGTCTTGTCCATGGCAATGAAAGGACGCATCAGCTCGATCCTCGCGTAGGTGCCTTCTGTCATCGCGGTGGCCATGGATTGCATGAAGCGCTCGCGGCAGTCGGGGTAGATCGCGTGGTCGCCGGAGTGAGCCGCGATGGCGAGGGCTTCAGCTTCGACGCTTTCGGCGAAGCCGCAGGCAACGGAGAGCATGATGCCATTACGGAAGGGAACCACGGTGCGGATCATGTTCCCCTCGGCATAGTGGCCGTCGGGAATTTCGCCACCACTTGTTAGAAGATCCGAGGCGAAGAGTTCGTTGATGAAATCGAGCTTGATGACCTGGTGCGGGACTCCGGCGCGATCGGCGTGGAGTTTGGCGAAAGGAATCTCGTTCGGGTTGTGCTTCGAACCGTAGTCGAAGGACAGGGCTGCGACGATTTCATGCTCGCGCGCGACTTCGTAAAAAGCGGTCACGGAATCCATGCCGCCGCTGAGCAGAACTACTGTTTTCATGAAACTTTAAACTCTAAATTTTAAACTCCAATGGGGAGGGGGAGATACCGGGAATTTGAGATCTAAGATTTGGAATTTAAAGTTTCCGGGTGGCTGGCCTCGCAGGTGAGCCGGATGCCGCCGCGGGAGCCGAATTTCCCGCTGACATGGAGTTCGGTCGGAGTCATGGCGGCGACCAGGTCGTCGAGGATGCGGTTGACGATCTCCTCGTTGAAGGCGGGGAGATTTCGGAAGGAGGCAAGGTAGAATTTGAGCGACTTCGTTTCCACGCAGGATTCGCCCGGGATGTAACGGATCACGACGTGGGCGGTATCGGGCTGGCCGGTGACGGGGCAGAGCGAGGAGAATTCCGGGCAATCAAGGTGGATCCAGAAGCGTCGGCCGGGGCGGCAATTCGGGAAGGTCTCGAGCTTGGCTTCTTCCGGGCTGGTGGGGAGGCGGTTTTCGGAGTGTCCGAGGAGCGTCAGATCAGGTGGATTCATGGGTCGGACGCTAGCGCTGGGTGGGGCTGATGTCGATGATTGGGAGTCACGGAGAAAACGGGGGCTTTACAAAGGGCGCGATCCTGTTGCATATCCCGCGCGTCGGGCGATTCAACGGAGAGATGGCTGAGCCCGGTCGAAGGCACTCGACTCGAAATCGAGCGTGGCAGTGATGTCACCGTGGGTTCGAATCCCACTCTCTCCGCCATCGTGTTCTGAAGATAGCCAAACCAGTTCACAATCAGCAACTTGCGAGACCCGCAGTGGGGCCTCGACAGATCCTTCACACAGGATTTCACACAAGTTGACTCGGAAGCCGGTGTCGATGACCCGGAAGAAAAAGCGCCGAAACAGCGTTGTAGAGATTGGCCGCGGCCCTTCGAGAGTCCGCATCTACACGATCAATCGATCCGACGGATACCCGCAGTTCACACTTTCTTGGAAAGAAGGAGGTGGGCGGAAGACCCGAAGTTTCGCCTGTATGGACGAGGCGAGGATGGTCGGCCAGCAGGTCTCAGTCAGGCTCCAGAATGGCGGTCCGGTCGATGAGGTGACCAAGCGAGACATCGAGCTGCTCCGATATTGCGAACGAACGGCAGAAGAGTTTGGAGTCACCTTGGCCGCAGCCATCGAGGAATGGGCAAGTGCCCGCAAGGTCGCCGGTGAGATCGCGCTCTCCGATGCGGTTCGATTCTACCAGGCAAATCGAACTGATCTCCTGCCTTCGAGGTCGTTGGAGCAAGTGGTCTCAGAATTCCTCGAATCGCGCCGTGCCAGCGGTGTGACGAAAACCTATGTCCAGAGGTCCAAAGAGTATCTGACGCGCTTCACAGGGCAGGTGAGCGGTAATATCGGGGATGTGACAGTGGCGATGATCAATCGATTCCTCCAAGGTCAGGAGACGCTGGGTCCGGTATCGAAGAACGGCTACCGGCGCTGCCTCGTCACGATGTTTGGATTTGCGAAGCGCCAAGGTTATCTCCACCCAGACAAGCAGACGGCCGCCGAGCTGAGTGAATCGTTCAAGGAGCCAGAGACTGACATCGAGATTTTCAACGTCGATGAAATGGAGAAGCTTCTCCTCACTGCCCATGCGCGGTTGTTGCCAGTTGTCGCTATCGGGGCCTTCGCCGGAATCCGGTCCGCTGAGATCGGTCGATTGAACTGGGAGGATATCAAATGGGATCGGGGTCATATTGAGCTCGCGGGCCGGAAGACGAAGACCCGGGCCCGGCGATTGGCACCTCTGACAGACAATCTGAAAGCCTGGCTCGCCCCGTGGCGGCACGAAACCGGACGGATCGTCAGAATGAAGGGGGTTTCCGGAGCCTTGACCGATCTCGGAACCAAGGCCGGTATCGAAGGCGGGTGGAGGAAAAATGCGCTTCGCCATTCCTACATCAGCTACAGGGTGGCCGGGACCGGAGATGTCGCGAGAACATCATTGGAAGCAGGGAATTCTCCGGAAGTGATCTTCAAGAACTACCGTGAGGTCGTAGGGGAGGATGATTCCAAGGCGTGGTTCTCGATGGTGCCGCCCGAGGGATGGCTTCCCAAGGATCTTGCATGGTCGATCAAGGAACGACTTCGCAAGGCAAACGAGGAGCGTTGACACCTGGGTCAGTGCATGAAAACGGACGATTCCGAACCAACTCTCATCAAGAAGAAGGAACTTGCGAGACGCCTGTCGGTCAGTCCTCGGACCGTGGACGAGTGGACTCGGAAGAAGCTGATCCCGTTTCTCCCGGTATCAGCGAGGCTCTACCTCTATGATTTCAATGAAGTCCTTGAGGTATTGAAAACGCGTTATCAGGTCGACGCGAAGTAGTCACCGCCATCAATAAAGAGGCCCCGGACGGAAAAAACCATCCGGGGCCTATTCGTTTCGCAGCCCCCCGACTACGATTGGAAACTCTGGTTCACTTTTCCGTCGTCGGCGATGTCACCGATGCGGTTCACGGTGTCCTTGAGGATGGATGCGGCAGCGAAAACGACCGCACCCAGAGCAGGGTCGACGAAGGGAATCGCATTCAGAGCCGCGACGAAGCCGGCGAGTTTTCCGATATAGCTGAGGTATTTGAGTGCTTTCATGGCACTCGGTGACGGATGTCAACGAAGTCATTCCAGATGCCTATCAATCGGGACAGCTTCAACCTGTATCCTAATCTACTTGGCAGTGCCCCACCGAGCGATCGCGAGCTGAATGGCTCGCAGGTCGGGGCGATTTCGCGTTTTCTCGACAAAGCGTTCAACCTCTTCGATGGATACTTTGCTGAGTTTTGCTCGATTGAAATAGGCCGTGATCTTCTTCTCTTGAGCTTTCGATGGGCGGGGCGAGGTCGCGACGCTGTAAATCAGGTGGACCAGAGCCTCCTGGTGTTTGCCTTCAAGTCGAAGAACATTGGCAAGGCTCTCGCTAACAGAACCGTCCAAAGCCAGTGCCTGCGCTGGGGTAAATTCCGAACGCTTGGCGTGACCTGCATAGAGTTGCTTCTGCTTGTGATAATGCTCCCATGCCTTGTCCAAATTGCCGGATTTGATCGCCTTTCTTGCTTTGTCCCCAGCGGCGGCGGCCTTGCCGAGGTAATCTGTGGTGTCGATGCGCCCCAAAGCCTTGATGACATCATCGACTCGATCATCGGGAATAGAGATGGTAGTGTGTGCGTTCCGCCTTTCCGCCTTCTTCTTGCGCCTGAAAAAATCAAAGAGTCCCATTGATTTGGACTTCAGGTCCAATTCCCTCGCTTGTCATGCTAAATCCTCCAGGCAGGTCTATCGACGCCGTAGTTTTCGGATCATGGTGATCATCGAAAGCAATCCGACGAGAAGACCGACGACGAGTGAGCCGATCCGCAGATGCCACTCGATCTGTTCCTGAAGCGAAGTGACGACGCCCAATAGTGGCGAGGCGGTACCGACAATGCCGCGGATGGCGAACTCAAAATCAATGGGTGGGCGCATGGTTCTTGATTATTTGGAAAGGGTTGAAACAGGCCACCCCTGCAAAAGCAGAGGCTCAGTTCTTACCAGGATTGCCGGGTCGAAACCCGATAGCGAATCGCGGGGATCTGCTGGGAAGTTGGGATTTCTCCCTTCGTCTGCCGCAATCGTTCCACCCTGCGGCGGAACGATGCTCCGGCCTGTCTCAAAATTGCTCATGGCCCGTCTGGTGTGGTGACGACATCGTAGGCCAGATAGTAGATGGGCGACGCGATCCTGAGTCGCAGCGAAGACTGAGTGGCCACAGCATTTCGCATGTCGAGAAGCCGGCTATTGAGGCTTCCTGGAAGGCTGGATGACAGCGGAACGGAACCGACGAGTCCGCGAGGTGGATTGCCCGTGATCGTCAGTCCTGTCCCGATTAGGTTTCCTAACAGAGGTGTCCATGGATCGGCTGACGCTAGGTAAATCGTCGACGCGCTTTTGTTTAGAATTGAGAACCAGTAGATGCCCGCAAGAGGGAACTCGAAAGGAGTAGCGAGCGTGATCTGGTGGGTCGCGTTGGGGTTGATTCCGCTACTCAGTACGACATTTTGACTCAGGATTCGATTCGATGGGAGACCCCTGTCTGAGGTGTAAATTCCAACCTCAATCTCGGTACCTGCCGGAACGCCAGAACCTCCCGCCCTGACATGTGCTTCTGAGATTCGAATCTGGTATTTCAGATTCTCAATGATTGGTTCCGGCACAAAGAAAGGGTCCAGAGTGAAGTTCCTCGTGAGAACGCTCAGTTGATCCCCGGCAGTCTGACCATTGGAGAGGTAGGGAGGATAGGCGGGCTCGCAGCGATCTAGACCCTATTCGAAAAGCCATTCGGGCAGGGTGATTTTCGAATTTTTAGTTGAAGCGGGCGGTCTGCAGAGGGTGCCGAGGGCTTGCGGGAGGTGCGCAGCGCCTTTCACTGGGAAAAATGGCCCAGCACCCTGA
>CAZVMS010000002.1:0-3438 GCA_964628795.1 uncultured Haloferula sp.
TGCTTCAACAGGGCTACATCACCCGCGAGGAAGCGCTCTTTCACGCTCGTGACCAGCGCAACTTCGCCGAAGCCGAGCAAGCGAAGAAACCCACCAAATCGATCTGGACCTGATGGACTCACGAATCATTGACATCCTCCGATGAGCTTCGCGGTCTCGGTAAGTTGTTCTTCAAGATCCACCCGGTCGTTGACCATCACGATCTTGAAGTCCGAGAGGTCCGGCGCTGCCCGGATCATCCGTGCCACGAAGACCATCGTCAGCGACTTACCCGATCCCTGAGTGTGCCAGACTACCCCCGAACGCTCCGTGGCATCGCGGCCGGTTCTGAGGCGGGCGACCAGTTTTTTTGCTGCCCGATACTGCTGGTAGCGACTAACGACCTTCACCCGTTTCCCGGAATCGGTATCCATGAAGACCGAGCAGCAACGCAGAATATCCAGCAAGGTGGCCGGCGGCAGCATCCCCTGAATGAGAACCTCCTGTTCCCTTTCCTCACCAAGCGGAGGCGTGTAATCACGAAATTTTCCGGCCAGATGTCCTTCCAAGGATGAAAGTGCTCCGAACCCGAGGTGATCGATCCGTAGCTTGCCTTCTCGCCACAGGTGATGATGACAAGCAGGTTGCTGTGAAAGAGCCGTGGCTCGCCCTCTTTGATTCCCGCAAGCCGGGTCTCTTCCCGCCCGTTCCGATAGCGCTGCAACTGCTCGAAGGCGGCATGCATCGGGTTCGCGGTGTTGGTGTCGCCAATCTTGGCCTCCACGACGATCAGGGGTATCCCATTCACGAAAAGCACAATGTCCGGGATGATGAACTTCTTCACGCAGCCTGGTGTATCTAACCGGAACTGGTTGATCGCGTGGAAGGTGTTCCGCTCCGGATGCTCGAAGTCGATCAGCTTCACCACCGGATCCGCTTCGCCGGTCGTTTCATTCACGTCCACCTGCGCCTTAAAAAGCAGCGCCTGGATCGCTTCATTCGATTCGAGCAATGTCCGGTTTGGTTGGCGGAGAATCTGGCTTCGCAAGTCCTCCAGTTGCCGATCCGTCAGCCAAGGATTGAGAGCACGCACCGATTCGCGAAAAACCTCGGGAAGCAACCACTCCCGGAAGTTCTCCCGAAGGCTCGCAGCCGGATTCGAAGGAATCATTCCATTTCCTTGATCCACAATCGTCCACCCCAGCGCCGCGAGCTGGTCGAGGAAGGGTTTCTCGACGTGGAGATACTCAGACATGTCTTCAGGACAACAGCTCGTGAGCGAGAGTCACACATTGCTGACGGATCTGCATCGACTCGTCGAGCAAATCAACATCCTGATGACGGTTGTTCAGGCGGAAAGCCGCGCATGACATGGGACCTTCATCGTCCTCATTCCGGAAGTAGCGCTGCAAGGCAGCGAGCGCATGAGGAACCGCTCGATTGTTCGCCTCACGCTCTACACGGAATGCCTCCACGGCACGGTCAGGTCCATCAAGATGGTTCATCGCCAGATAAAGGATGTCATGGGCGTCCTTGGGGGCTTTTCTTCCTTTGGGTCCGCCGAAAGCATTCAGTTTGAGAGCCAGCATCGGACCGACTTCCGCCACCGCGACGCTGACGGAAACCTCCGAACCGACCAATGTTTTCCCGCTGACTTTTATCCAACGTCGAATCTCCAGCGCACGATTGATCCCAGGCAAGGTCCCAACGGGCAGGCTGTCGTCCACGATGGCGGTTCCCATGTCGGACTTCCCGTCGTCCGTGAGCAGATCGATGTAGAGATCGAGTTCTTCGAATTTCCTGATGAAGCGCCGTTGATCGACATCCCAATCGAATCCGTGAGCGCCAAGGCGTCCTTTGATGGTGCCATACATTCCCTCCGAGGCTCCGATACGAATCCCGAAGTCCACATCGAGCGTCACGGGGCCAGGCATGCATTCCTCCGGCGGGATGGTGAGATGTTTGACCGCCAAGCCGCCCGCAAGCACGAGGTCATCCTGATAGGCTGAGAGACAGTTCCACGCGGTTAGCAAAGCCCTTTGAGGCAGGTCCAGATTGGAAGCTTCGTATTTTTCAAAGGTGTCGTGCTTCATTTCGCAAAGCCCTCCCACTTGCGGAGCTCTTCCGCTGTCTCCGGTCCCCGCTGACCGACTTGGAGCAGATCCAGGTAGATTTGCACATCGCTGACGAGCGGGAAGCCGTTCGCTTCCTGACTATCCTGCCAGACCCCCTCATCGTCCGGGACGATCAGCCAGAGATTTCCTCCGTTCTTCACGCGCCGTGCCGGAACGATCTCCAGAATCTGGCGCTTCTTGACGTAGCAGGAAACGAGCGGGGCCGTGGTGTAAGGTCGCCGGTTCCAAGCTGCGAACCATTGGGTAAAGGCGAGCGGCTCCGTTCCGACGGACTCGGTCAGCTTTCGGGCGATCTCTTCGGGCTTGTTGCTGAGGATCGAGTATTCGTGAACGGTCGCCCGCTCATGCCACTGATCGCTTTTCGCCCATGTGTCCAATAGTCGGTCAAAGTTTGTGAGCTGGTAGTAAGCGGGATGTCCGGGAGCCGAGGTGCTGACTTGCCTCACCAACTCGTCATCCAGCAACTGTCCCAGCACCTTCGATACCAGGGCTCTGGAGGTGCCGGTTCGTGTTGCCAGCTCCTCTTGAGTCACGGTGGCAAGACTACGGCAAAGCAGGCTCCGCACGATCCGGCTGGCTTTCGGCGAAAATGGATCTGGTCCTTTGCGTTCGCTCCGGTAGCGGATCTCACCGGGGCGGAAGTCGATAACGCTTTCCCCGGTTAGAATGAACAGACGCCCGTTAAGGTCAGCGTGGGCGATTCCCTGTTGCCTGAGATCCGAGGCAAGGGGATCGGCGATGTGCGGGCAGATCAGCAACTCCTTGGGGCCGATCTTCTCACTCCCAAGCAGCTTCCGCGACGGATGGATGATCGGACGGAGCGAGAAAGTGAGCTTCTCCCTTCCAACTTCTGCGCGAAATTCTGGGGAGGTTGTGTTGAAATTCGAAAAATATCCTGAAAATGAACGATGACTCTCGAAAATAAGTTTAGAATCAACTAGTTCCAAGAGATTCCCGGAATTTTCAATTTCTATTATTTTACTCAAAATTGTTTTTTTGCTGACCCAGTAAAAAATAGATTTAGAGGAAAATCAAGCAGGATTCATGAGCGAGTGGCTATCGCTAATGTTCAGGCTTCCTGCATTGCGCGGTTTGCTTCTTCCTCAAGTCGGGTGTGGGCGGCATCGCCAACCTTACGGCGATTGTGCTCCAGCAGCATGTGCCGGATGTAGGGGGTGACGCAATAGTCAGACCCTATTCGAAAAGCCGCTGACCGACCGAAAACACGTCGCAGCCTGCGTATGAATCATTCATTGAAAATAAAATAAATACCTTGAAAAGGTGTGACGCAACATGTTGTAATTCAATAACTTAATTTCACTCA
>CAZVMS010000003.1:0-2967 GCA_964628795.1 uncultured Haloferula sp.
TGTAGTTGGTGGCGTCGAGGGTGCCCAACGAGCAGACGATGTCATAGTCGCCGGCAGGCGATGCGGAGTCTGCGGCGGTGGTCAGGAACGGTGCGCCGGTCACTCCCGACGAGGCGAGATCCTCACCATTCTGGTAACCGGCGATCTTGTAGGGTAGAGGATCCAGGTTTGGCATGCCAGTCGCGCGGAAGAGGTCGCCGGCGGTGACAGTGAGAACCGCCTTTTCCACGAGCTGTGAAATGGCCGACGAACTCGCAGTGCGCCCATCGAAGCCGCTGTAGGTCGCAGTGATTTCATGGGTCCCCGCGCCAAACAGGCTGATGCTGTAGCTGGCCTCTCCGGTAGCGGTGTCGACTGGAACCGGCTCGCCCAATGGCTCACCGCCGTCGGTGAACTGCACGGTGCCGCCGGTGAGCGGGGAGGAATTCGCGGCGACGACGGTGGCGGTCAGCGTGCCACTGCCGTAGGTTGATGGATTGGCGGATGATGTAAGCGTCGTGGTGGTAGCGATCGCCGGCACCACCGTGAAGGAATGAGTCGCGGAAGTTGCGGTCAAGGGCGTGGGGGAGCTGTCGGTGACTTTCGCGTAAATTTCGTGGCTGCCATCGGACAGGATTCCGAGATCAAGCGAATACGGCTCCGTCGTGTCGGTGCCTTCGAGTGTGCCGTCCACCCAGAACTCCACGGAATAGGGGGCCTCGCCGCCGTCAATCGAGCCGGCTGTCACGGTGGCGGATGCCACCAGCGCCGTGTTGTTTGGATACCCCAGGCCGTCGTCCGGGTTGGTGAGCGACACCGTCAGGTTGGTGGGTGGATAGGCCGTTGCCAGTCCGTATTTTTCCGACAGGTAGCCGCCCACTTGATCCGCTTCCAGCGGCGTCAGGACGCGGTTGAAGAGAATCAATTCGGCGATGTCGCCGTTCAATCGCTGGTCGTTGCTGGCCGCGCTATCACCGATGGTCCAGTCGGCACCGGCACCACTGTCGTAAGCGCCCGAGGTGCTGAGGACCGGATTTTGATCTCCGTTGAGCACGAAGCGGTATTGAGATGGGCTGCTTTCCAGCGAGTAAACATGTGCCCCAGACTGCGGCCACGCAGCGTAACCCGCAGCGCCAAAGGCAGCGCGACCGCCACGGAAGGATCCGGGCGAGGACTCGGTCCAGGTATTGGCCACCCAGCGATCATCGTTGGCACGGTTGCCGAAGAGATTGTAACGCCCATCGTTGTCGGGTGCTGCCACTGCAAAAAAGGACGCAGAGGCCACCGGGCTGGCGGGTTCGTTCAGCTTGTAGTGGGCGACTGGGTTATCCACCGCGATTTCCAAGTCATAGGACTGGGATCGTGTGGGGTCGTTGGTGCCATTATCGTGGTGCGCCTTGATCCGGGCCGGGCTGAGGGCGGTGGTGTAGAAGGCCGCCTCGTCAAGCGTTCCGTTGAAATAATTCCCCGCACCCAGGCGAAAACCCAGTGCCGTTCCAGTGGTGCCCGCCGAGTAGGTCCCGTTAGGACCGACCGTTGGGGTCGAGCCGACTTCCTCTCCATCCAGGTAGATTCTGAAATCCGTTCCGTCACAGGTGACGACCAAGTGATACCAGGTGTTCGGAGTGATCACACCCGTGATGGTCAGACCGTTTCCACCATTGATGGTGGCATTGGCACCGTTATTCGTGTAGGCGCGGAAGCTCAGATCGTTGTTATAGAAGTAGACCACCCAACCTTGTCGGTTGGTGACATTTCCCGGGGTTCCGCTTGAAAAGGGAGGCAGGACGCCTAGGGCGTTGCTCTTCGCCCAGATTTCCGCCGTCCAAGGCTGGCCTTGTGGCGGATTGAGATCCGCGCTGTAAGGGATTTCCACGTATTGGGTGGATCCGTTGAAGGAGGTGGCCGTGTCGCTGTCTTCTACCAAGGCACCCGTGACACCACGGGTTGGAATATTCATGTATGTCCCATCGACGGCGGCCCCACCCGTGCCGCTGTTGGCGGCGGTTGGAGTGGGGTCCACCGGCGGGGTGGCCCAGAAGGAAGCGCTCAGGTCCCCAAGAAACAGCTTGGAACTCGTCGCCTCGGTGAAGCGTAGTACGGGCTTCCCGTTCATCGCGCCGGTGATGTAAGTCGGCCGCTCACTTTCCGTGGCATTGGAGGCATGGTGGTTGTTACCGCTCAAGTCGTTCCACTGCTGGACATTTCCAGAGCCGTCCACTTGGGTGGGATCGTTTGGATCTACGGCATCGGCGGACAGCCAGACCATCAGGCCATCTGTCACTGGGATCGTCTGAGCTGACAAGATACAGGGCAAGGCACTGAGTATGAGCCCGAGGGCCAGAGGTATTATTCGATTTGGCGGGGAGGCTTTTTGTTTCATGATTTTGGTATTCTTTGGCGGTTCTTTGGCGGTATTTTTAGTTTATTTGATCATTCCGACGGGTGAGCGGGATCCCAAAACAGGCCGATGGACCAAAGATGCGGTCATACTGCCCACTCCGACTACAGAATACTACAGAACTATCGGGTCGCGTTCTGGACGGCCAGCAGAAACTGATAAAACTGGAAAAAATACGGTCCCCTACCAAATGACGACGGCCGCCCGTAGGGCGGCCGTCGTGGGGTGGATCGGAAGGTTCTATACGAGAACCGGATCAGGGTAGCAGGACCCTCTTGACGACGACATCGTCGATGTAGCCGCCGATGTAGGTTCCGTCGCTGTTGTTTCCGGTGAAGCGCCACTCGATGCGCACCGGCTGGCCGCCGGTGATGGCGACGTCAGACACCGTGGCCCAATCGGACTTGGAGTTGTCAGGGTCTGGAGTCGAGGAATACAACGGGCTGCCGATCACGTTGATCCCGCCGCTGATGTCGGCCTCGATCAGGTTGATCACCAAGGTGTCGCCTTCGGCAATGTCGATCGCTTCAGCGAAGGAGAGCACTGCGTTTGGCACGTTGGTCAGGTCGATCACCGGCGAGACCAGC
>CAZVMS010000004.1:0-5318 GCA_964628795.1 uncultured Haloferula sp.
CATCCTGACCCGGGAGGAAAGGAGATGACCTCAGTGGGATGGATTTGAGGCGTAGATTGGTGCCGGGATAGGATGTCTGAGGCTAGGTCGGAAGTGATGGCGGTACTGCTGGCCGGAAAAATCGGGAGTTGGATCTGCGGCATGCCGTCTGTGTGAGCGTGTTTGGCGAAAGTGCCAGCACTGGATCATTCCATTTCCTCGCTAGTGCACGGAACTACGCATGATCGGGGGTTAGCTCAGGATGCCTGAGGCTTTCCCGGAAGCAAATTCCTGCCATCGCCGTGCGATGAACGGAAGGCCGAATCTGCCGAAAATTCCCAGCTCGCGATTCGTCACTCCGGCAGTTCGTCACATCGCCGCCGGCATGATGCAATCGCCGCCGACGAGTTTTGCGGGGGTGAGTTGCTGAAGCAGGTCCTTTTTCCCCCGGGCGACGTTGTCTACCCAGCGAAGCATCCGCCGCACCACGGCCTGCTTGTCCCACTTGAAGTGCGGGATCGGCGGATCGCACCAATCGAGGCTCGGACCGTAATCCGTGCAGATGAGCACGACCTGCCGCAGCTTCGCCCCCCTTTGGGCCGCCAGATAGTTTTTCACCGCCAGGCACAGCAGCCGATCCTCAATGAAGACCGCCGTGGGCGGAGAGACCGCAAACAAGCGGTCGAGACATTCCCGAAGGCCCTCGGGGGATTCCTCCCACTCGGGCAGGTTGTAGGGGCCGGTGGAAATGCCCCGCCCTTCGAGTTCATCGAGAAAGCCCTGCTCGAAGACACCCAGCTCGCCCGTCCGGCGTTCTTCGCGTGCGAGCATCACGATTTTCCGGTGCCCCCGATCAATAAGAATCTCGAGCGCCTCTCTCAAAGGTGGCAGATATCTGGGTCCGGCCCCGGCGATCGGCAGGGCCTCCATGCTCCCGAAGCAGGCGAAAAAAGGAACCGGAGATTGCGAAAACCGCTTCAAGACGGGCCGTGCCGCCGCTTGGAGGATCCATGCGGGGGCGGGCTCCGCCTCCACCATCCTGGCCACGCGCACGGGATCCTGTTTCAGCTCGATCAAGCTCTTCGAGCCAAAGGTGAGCCGGTGCCCCGCCGACTCCAGGCGACGTTGCAATTCGAGGACATAATCCGCAAACCGGTCGGACCGTTCGTAGAGGACAAATTTCACCTCAAGCACCGTTGTCCTGCGTGCTTTCAGGGTGATCTTCCGCGCCCGTCCCTCTCCCTGCGATTCCAACATGCCCTCCGTCTCCAGTTGGCTGAGCGCCCGGTCCACTGTCCGACCGTTGACGCCCAGCTCCCGCGCCAGGCGATCGCGCCCGGGCATGGTTCCGGTCCAGCGGCCCGCTTCCAGATCCTCGCGAAGGGCTTCGACCACCTGCTCGACGTAGGTTTTAAGCACGGCGACAACCGTTCCTGAAACGCAATGGTTTGCAATGAAAAAGGGCTTTCGTTTCGGGGCGTGACCCGAAAAGCTTTGATCGTACATTGGAAAACTTTCTTCCCCGAACCTCACCACGAGAACCCCACTCACAAATTTTGTGCAAGTGGGCTGGACCAAACACCGGACCGCGAAAAGGCAATTCCCTTGCAAACCAAAGCTCCAAAATCCGCCCCGAAAATCACCATGAAAACCAAGACTCCAATCAAGACCATTCCGCGTTTCGCGGCTGGCGTCGCAGGCCTCCTGCTCTGCTCCGCGCTTGGCGAATCCGCCCATGCCCAAAACTCGATCACCTGGAATGTCGCCGACGGCGGGGTGTGGGATACCACCACCGCAAACTGGGCGGGAGGATCGAATATTCCGCCCACGACGCCTTTGGCTCAGCCGTGGTGACCATGGCCGATGGAACATCTCTCAGAGGAGTCGGCTCCGCAGAGGGAAGATCCAACTTCCGCAACGAGGACCTGCCCAACAACTTCATCCTCAGCGGTGGAACCGTCACCTTTCCGATGGAATTCGGTAGCAACTCGAAAGACGTCTGGCTCGCAGGAAATGTCTCGAGCCCCGGGGGGCTTCAGCATCACGGGCTCGCACCGGACCTTGTCACTTTCCGGTGAAAATACGTTTGAGGGGGGAGTGAATCTCGAATCCACCACCGGTAGTGCTGTGCAGATCGGCAGTTATGACGGGCTGGGGACAGGAACCCTGACGGCAAACCAGGTCATCGGCGGTGGCGGATTGCTGGCCGGGCAAACCCTTGACGGCGCCGCTGCTGACAAGAACGGCAACACCAACCCGCTCGGCGTCACCAATCCAATCAACATCGTGACTGGAAAGTATTTCAATGTCAGCGGCGGCAAGCTCATTTCTGACAACGGGTTCAACGAAAACTTTTTGAACGGACCCGTCACCCTGAATACCACCCTCACCTGCGAGGTGTTTTTCAAGCTGACATGCAGCCATACAATCAGCGGGGTCGGTGGCTTGACCAAGAATCAAGGCGGCCCCATGATCCTTTCCGGCACCATCTGCTACACCGGCGACACGACGGTGAATGCCGGCACCCTGCAGGTCACTGGCAGCTCGATCGTTGACACCGGCAAACTGGTCATCAATGGCGGCAAGGTGAAGCCCGTCGGCACGGAAACGGTGGGATCCCTGTTCTTCGGCGCGGCGGAACAAGGTCCGGGAACCTATGGGTCCACCAGCTCGGCCGCCACCAATCAAGACGACACCCGCTTCTCCGGATCGGGGATGATCCTGGTGGCGGCAAACTCTTCGGCCGTCTTGAGGCCACCGAGTAAGGGCTCACCAAAATCATCCCCTCGCCGGCCCCGCTGATGCGGGTCCGGCGCTTTTCATCGCCCCACCGAGCGAGGTGGCCGACGCCGGGCCGCCGGCATCGGCGTGGGTGGAAAGCACTGGTCTCCAATCTTCAGGCCCCGGGCAACTTCACCTCAAATACAAGGGTTGTGCATGCAATTGGAAATTGCAAATCGGGTGGTGATGGCCGAATGCGAGGTCCCTTTCGTGTCTTTTGCACCAGAGAACAACTCCCACCATGAAAATCCTCATGATTCCCTTCGCAACAAAGCCATGCCTTTGGGCTCCCTTTGCAGTCCTGGCCTTCTCCACGCTGTCTGCCCACGGGGCACCAGTTGTCAGTCCTTCGCTCGCCGTTTCCTCCTATGGTGATTTGGCCTTCGACGCCAATGATGCCGGCCTGAGCTACACGCCGTCCGTAACCGAGGGTGACTTGCAGGCCGGTTTCGACAATTTCGCCGCGCTTTCCAATGGTGTCCCGCCCGCGATCAACCCAGGCTCCGGAACCGGGGCAGGGATCCTCTTCCCAAACGGCACAGACCCCGCGAGTTTTACCCTCGACTTGGAAGCCGCGACCGACATCGGCTCCATCACCCTATTTTCCTCCCACACCACGACCCGTTCCTTTCTCTTGATGGATGTCTATGGGTCGAACACGGCAGGGCTCAAGCCGGGTGATGCTGGCAGCACCTTGATCACGAATGTGTCCGTAGGCACCCTTGATCAAGATAACGATGTGGTGGCCGCTCAAATTGCGGATGACGGCGGGGCCAGCCTGGGCAGCTATCGCTACTTGATTTTTGATTTACAGTTTTCCAATGGCGGCGCAGGCCCCGAACACGCTTTCATCACTGAAATCGACGTCACCGCCGCGTCAGCAGGGACTGATGACCCCACGCTCACCGATTTCAGCTACGTCGCTGGCGACGGCTCGGCAGTGGTCAGCATCAAGGGTGCGGCCGGCACGCGCTACAAGCTGGTCGAGGCGGACGACCTGGATTTCACCAATCCCGACCGGGATCCGATTCCATTGAGCGGTGCCACCGTGGGAACGCTCGAAGGCAACGAAGTGATCGCCGACGGGAGCGGTAATGCGACCGTCCAGTTCAAGCTCGGGACCGCCAAGGACGCCACCTTCTTGCGCGCCGTGACCGTGCCCGTGCTCGTGCCCTGAGATTTCAAAGGGAGCCCCCGATCGGTCACGTCTTGGCGGAGGGCACGGCGTTCTGGACAAAATCCAGTCCGAAAACCTCACCTCAAGCGCAAGAGTTGATTGTCCAATCCATGCTTGAAATCTCATCTCAGATCGCTGATTCCCCACACGTGAGCGGGCCGGTGATGAGGTTCAGGCCTCGCTCCATCCCCAATTCGAGTTCGCCTCGACAGATTCTCCTGAGTTCTGCAACCCCAATGACAATCCCTGAAGTAAAATGAAAAACAATCCAATCAAAGTATCCCCTCTAGTTCCACTGGCAGTGCTTGCAATTTCAGCGCTGTCTGCCCACGGAGCCATCGTTGTCACTCCGTCGATCGTTGCCTCTTCCTATGGTGATTTGGCCTTCGATGCCAATCTTGACGGGCTGAGCTACACGGCGTCCGTAACCGAGGGTGCTTTGCAGTCCGGCTTCGACAATTTCGCCGCGCTTACAAATGGTGCCCCAAATTCGATCAATCCAGACTCCGGCCAGACCGAGGCGATCCTCTTCCCCAACGGCACAAACCCTGCGAGTTTTACCCTCGACTTGGGAGCCGCTACTGAGATCGGTTCCATCACGGCGTTTTCCTCCCACACCACCACCCGGTCGTTTCTGCTCTTCGATGTGTATGGGTCGAATACCGCAGGACTGCTTCCGGGAGTTGTTGGCAGCACCTTGATCAGCTCGGTGGACGTAGGGAGAAGTGATCAGGATAACGACGTGGTGGCCGCTCAAATTGCCGATGACGGCGGGGCCAGCCTGGGCAGCTATCGCTATCTGATTTTCGATTTGTTTCTCGAAAATACCGGTGCAGGGAATGAACACGCCTTCATCACCGAACTCGACGTGCAAGCCATCCCCGAGCCCTCCGCAGCGATCTTGCTCGGGCTCGTCGGCCTTGGCGGCCTACTCGTGGATCGCCGCCGCTAGAGCACTTTTCACCCCGTCATGGGGGTCATTTTCAACGCCTCATCCGGCTATGCGGGGTGGGGCGTTTTCTTTGGCCCGGTTCTCATGCGGATCAGCGGACTCAGGGAGTTAACCTAGCCTTCTCATTGCCCGCCCGCACCTGCCGTTTCGCTGCGCCAGCGTTCTTCCTTGGCCGCGAGTTGATTGGAGGCTTTGCCGAGGTATTCCTGGTTCTCGCTGCGGTAGCGGCTGGGGCTGATGCCGCTGACCTTGAGAAATTGTTTATTGAAATACTGGGCGTCAGGAATGCCGACGGCGGCGCCGACTTCGTAAACGGTCAAGGTGGTGGTGGCCAAAAGCGATTTGGCGCGGTCGATCCGCCGATGCAGGAGATATTGGGTCAGCGTGCTCCCGTGCGCCTGCTTGAACTTGCGGGCAATCGTGCCGGGC
>CAZVMS010000005.1:0-1559 GCA_964628795.1 uncultured Haloferula sp.
TCAGGGTGCTGGGCCATTTTTCCCAGTGAAAGGCGCTGCGCACCTCCCGCAAGCCCTCGGCACCCTCTGCAGACCGCCCGCTTCAACTAAAAATTCGAAAATCACCCTGCCCGAATGGCTTTTCGAATAGGGTCCAGCTAGAGTCTGCAGAAATTCCGCTCCCCCCGCTCCCCGTCCAACGAAAATTCGCGGCCATCGTCGAATCCGTCGAGCGCCAGAAGGCCGCGCAGCGCGCCCACCTCGCCGAGCTGGACGCCCTCTTCGCCGCCCTCCAGCACCGCGCCTTTCGCGGGGAACTCTGAGGCTATGCACGGTCTGAATTCCGCGTTGCCCTTCCGCCCATTCGCGCCAAACTCCGGACATGTTCACACGCATCCAAGCTCTCCACTTCCGCTGTCTCCGGTCGGTGGACCAGGAGCTTGGTCGGTTTGCGACCTTGGTCGGCCCGAACGCGAGCGGTAAGACGACCTTTCTCGATGTGATTGCCCTGCTCGGGGATCTGATGCGGAACGGCGGCAAGGTGGCGGACACGGTTCTGGAGCGCAGCCCGGATTTTGAAAAACTGCTGTGGATGGGCGAGGGCTCGTCTTTCCAACTCGCGGTGGAGGCCAGCCTGCCGGATGGCATCCGTGAAAAAATGGCCGAGGCTCTGCAACATTACACGAAAGTCCGCTACGAGGTGGAAATCGGCATGGACCGGGAGGAAAACCTGATCGTTCTCAATCACGAGGCGCTGTGGTTGCTCAATGGCATGGAGCCTTCGGCACTGCGGCAACCCGAACTATTTCCCGCATCGCCGGAACCGCCAGATTCCCTGTTTTTCACGCCCGGGAAGGGGCGGAAGCGCTCGATTTCCAATCAACCGGGAGGCAACGCGAACTACTACGCGGATGGTCGGAAAACCTACAATCCGTCATTTCGGCTTGGCCGTGAAACCTCCGCACTGGCGAACATCCCGGCAGACCGCGACAGCTTTCACGCGGCCCCATGGTTCCGCTTGCTCCTGATCGACGGCATCCAGAGCTTGACGCTCAACAGCCAGAAAATCCGCCAGCCGAGCCCTCCGGGATTGGGCAAGCGCTTCCAACCGGACGGATCGAACCTGCCGTGGGTGGTCTCGGAACTCCGCAAGGACAAGGATCGCTTCGAACAGTGGATGGATCACGTGCGCACGGCGTTGCCGGACATTCAGGACATCGATACCGTGGAGCGCCCTGAGGACCGCCACCGTTATCTGGTGATCCGTTATGCGGGCGGTGCCGTAGTTCCCTCGTGGCTGGTCTCGGACGGCACACTGCGCCTGCTGTCGCTCACGGTGCCCGCTTATCTGCCGGATCTCGACGGGGTCTTTCTCATTGAGGAACCGGAAAACGGGATCCATCTGCGGGCGATCGAAACGGTGCTGCAATCGCTTTCTTCGATCTAGACCCTATTCGAAAAGCCATTCGGGCAGGGTGATTTTCGAATTTTTAGTTGAAGCGGGCGGTCTGCAGAGGGTGCCGAGGGCTTGCGGGAGGTGCGCAGCGCCTTTCACTGGGAAAAATGGCCCAGCACCCTGA
>CAZVMS010000006.1:0-6277 GCA_964628795.1 uncultured Haloferula sp.
GAATGGCACGGTTTTAAGCAGCCTATCGGGAAGGATTTCCCCAAGAAATCAAGGAATTGTGATATGCTCGGCACCCTCAATCCGGCACCCTCAATCGCTACAGCCACAGGGATGTTACGGAATCAGGACCGCTCGGCTCCGATCAATTGATCCCTCTTAAAGCACCGAGATCCCGCTTAAAACCGCGCCATTCCTGTCAGATGGGTATTCGCCTTCGATACCCTGAAGCTAACTCTTTTGTCTTCTGGATCGCTCACGCACGCGTGGGGTGAAATAATTGGCACAGACTGCGAGCACAGGGTTCCCTAAGCGGGAAAATCCCTGGAACCCTGACTCGCTTAGGCAGCCGGAATCAGGGATTCGGTTGCCGGGTGTTCTTCTTCAAATAATCGCGAAGGTCTTTCAGGCGCACTCCGCGCTTCTGGCTGGAAATTTCCGTAATCGAAAATTTGTGCGACACGCTCTTGGGCGAAAGCCCGGTTAGCTGTGCAACGGTCGCTGTGGAGATGACCACGAGCTCGTCCAAATCGATGTGAATTCGAGATGCGAGAATTTCCGCGATTTTCTCAATCACGGCATCATGGTCTTTCTTGTCGAGTGTTAGGGGATGATTCATGTTTGGTTGTTGGTGCGGGGTTGGAAAAATGCCTTTGTCACCACAGCCCTACATGGGCTGACTTTTTTGGAATTGTGACAAGTGCATTAGGCTGACTGTTTTCTGGGTTTTCTGAGTAGGGTCAAGCGGTGTGGGTCACTTTTTTTGAGAATCTTTTTAATTTCTGCAAATCGTTGGCTTAGAACGCATTGCGACATTTTCTTGGTGCTGAAATCGACGGTTTTCCTTTGCTTGAGTGAAAAAAGTTCAGCCTTTTCCCGCGCAAATTTTCATTTTCGCCGAGCGCTTTTCTAGGTGCTCAATGAAGTGCAAGAGCCTTTTCAGTCGCACTTTTCTCTGAGGAAAAACTGCTGTTTCCGAAGCCCGCCATCGATAGAGGAGTGTCTTCCCGTTGGTAGCCACAGCGAGTTGTTACCAATTGGTGACGCGCACCCTCAGGAAAACCTGCCGCTCTGGAAACAAATGGTGCTAGAGATACAGAGAGCTTTGATTGCCTTTCAAGATGGCCAGTGCCTGCATCCTGCGAATCCAGAACTCACTTGCCTCCGGGGATTGCGTCCAGCGACCACGAACAACCAGCTCTGGGTGGAAAAATTCCTTCGCGGATTGAGTGTTTAGATCGCCACCCACGAATCTCAGATTGGGCAACACCATGACTTCCGCCTGTCCTGCCAAAAAGGTTCCGCCTACCTCCCGAAGCACCCTTGCCTCGACTCGCTGGGCTCCGTGCATTACCAAGTGTTCACCCACGGACTCCAACCTCGGAAAATAGATTTTATCGAGATCGTTCAAGATCAGGGATTTTCCTACACTGCGCAGAGCGTTATCACGTGTGGAAACGGCTTTTTGAACGATGCACCGCCCACCAATAGCGACGAGATTCGGCGGCACCCTTCCAAGCAAAAAGACACTCCCGCCAACGTCACGCAAACTAGGTGCAATAAGTATCGATGAGCTGGATGCATCAAAATTTCCGATCACTGTGTGAAGTTTGGGGACGCAGACGGAAACGGATGTGTCAGTTGAGAAATCCCCACCCACTCGTCTGAGCGACTCCGCATGAATCATCGCATTTTCCTTCACCATCACGCTTCCTCGGATCTCCGAATAGGGTATGTTGAGATTTGTTTCCTTTCTTGTGACGAAAGAAGTCCTCAGCACAGGGCGCGACTTCGCTCCGGTAATCCGTCTGTCTTCGGGAAGATTGATTTTTCGAAGAATGGAATGCGGGATTTCATGCCTAGGAGGTGCCGATTCGCTCGGCAGAACCGGGAGCAGTTCTTCACACCATCTTCCTTGTTGGTCGAAGAATCGAACAAGGGAATTGCTGATTTTCCCGGTCTTCTCAAAATGGCGGATGTGTCTGACGATGTTGCTGTTTTTCATAGAATGACTATGGGTTGAGTTTTTCTGTGCAGGTAATGACTGCGATCTCAGGGCAGGTGGATTTCGACCTCCTCCATCACTTCCGGGAGGACACGCTTGATTCGCCAAATCTGTTGGTAGATCGCCGACTTGGTGATTCCTGCGACGATGGCCACATCATGGACACCCATTCCGCGCTCGCAGATCATGTGCATGATCAGGGCGTTGGGAATGCTCAGTTTTCCTTGGTGAACGGCTTTAAACACGGAGCGCATGACCACGACCGCTTTCACATCGATTGGCAAATCACTTGGTTCCCTTTGGGCCGGATGCTGATATGTGCCGCCATTCTCCTCGGTAAGCTGGGTGGTTCTCGCCAACTCATGAGTCAGGCGGCTGGCGATCCTCCGCTTTGCGATCGACAAAGCGATGGCCAGGCATTTTTCCATAGAAGTTTGGATTGCATCATCGTCATGAATTTTTAGCGCGTCGATGTAGCCGGCGTTCTCTTGGAGAAAACCTCCCACTGACATGATGAGAGCTTCCTGTCGGATTTCGGCTTCCCTGCCTTTAAGGACTCCGCATTCAATTACCCCATCAGGAAGGCGTTTTCTGGCAATCTCATCCATCGTCTTGGCTATCGTCTCCAGTTGCTGCGCTTGGTAGACCGTCTGCTTTGTGGACCTTGTTTTCTTTGTTTTCTTTGTTTTCTTTTTCGTGCTCATGGCACCAGGACTCTTTCCTTCGGAGCCCACGTCGGGGCGAAAGCCGGCGAGGGCTGGGAAAAATCCCCAAGGATTCACTAAATTTAGGGGGGTTGACAGACCCCGTAAAATGCTACGCAGGGCGAACCATATCCACACCGTAGTGATTTCACGCTGACTCGTTTCAGCCACACCACCCGAACCACCCGAACCACCAGCAGACCTCTTCCGACCGGAAGGGGTCTTTTTTTGCGCCCATGTCCCAACACCCCGCCACCCGCTTCTGCATCGCCGCAGGGGGAGGGAAGGGCTTCTCAAAAACAAGAGCATCATGCGCGAGAGCCGGCACGCGACCACTCCGGGTAAGGCAGGAAGCAATAAAAACTAACCCATCATGTACGCAGCACCCCGGCGAAAGCGAACGAAACCAACCAGAACCATGAACACCCCCGAACCCATCCAAGCCCTCAGGCAACTCATCGGCAGTATCGACATTCCCACCTCTCCGAAAGGCAGGCCTGTCTCTGCCTTCACCATCAATCCCGTTGCCAAGACCTACTACCGCGCGACCCGTGAGGCCTATGCCCTCCGCTTCCATCACTTCAAAATCCTCATGGCAGTGGAGCTTGGAGGAGGAATCGATGCCGTTCCCAACGCATCCGCCCGCCGCACCCTCTGGCTCTACATGCACCACTTCCTTCCCGATTACCCCGGCAAGGAAGCGGAACTCCGCGCCCTCCACAATCTGCACAACGCCAACAAGCTCATGCAGGGCATCGAGAAAATCATCCTTCGGAAACTCGTCGCCGGTGAGATCTCCAATTCCGGCTATGCCGAGCTGGTCCGCGATCCGGACAACTTTCTCGATTTCGCCAACGACTGGTTCTCCCGCCCCGAAGGCAACAGAGCCAAAGCCAGGAAATCAAAGGAACGAGTGATCTGAGCCACCTTCCCAAACCCCTCTCCACAAACAAACAACAACAAAAAACACATGAACTACGCAGTAAAACTGGAGCGCGGAAGCGCCAAAATCGTCAACACCGCCAACGGATCCACCGTCCGCGTCATTCCCGGGCCATTCACCGCCGCGGTCGTCCAAGGCGATGAAGCCCACCTCACCCAAACCAACGGCAAGGTGAAAATCGTCAACATCCGCAACGGCTCAACCATCCGCGTCATCTGAACCCAACGTGGGGGCGATCTACGGTCGCCCCCACATCTCTTTCCTGAAATCTCAACACCACAATCCCATGTTAAATCTCCTCCTATTCCCCTTCCGCGTCATCGCCTTCTTCTTCCGCATGATCCTTTGGATGATCGCCATCCCCCTGATCATCGTGATCCGCATCCTTGAGGTCATCGCCCCCGAGATCATGCGTCCGCTCCGCAACGCGATCACCGCCGTCATCGGAATCTTCAAGTTCTAACCAATCACACGAACCAAAAATCAAAACACACACCATGTCCACACAACCACACCAACTCGATTCCGAGTCCAATCCTGCCGAAACTCCCGCGAAACCCAAAGTGATCGAGAACCCTCTGGTTTTGCTTCTAGACAAGCACATCAAGTCCCGTGGAGTCAGCAGCCTCACCATGGCGCGTGCTCTCTCGGAGAAAGACGCCGTGGAGGACTGCCGCCGCATCGATCAAATGTTGAACGGCGAGGGCTTTGACAAAAATCTGTTCGATTTTCTCACCCTCTATCTCGAAATCCCGGAGGATGAGATTGAAAAAGCGCACTACGAGCGGATCGTATGGATTTCCGGGCGCTCCGAGCAAAAGTTCCGCCGCAAGCGTTCGCACTCCTTTGCGGAACTCGGCCCCTACGTGTATGCGCTGTCGCAGCCAACTGTTAGCGCCGCAGAACTGGGAATTGAGGCTGGCGGCGACGGCCACCTCTACCATTCCATTCCTTCGGAAATCATGGGAAATCGCGGGAGACCTGAACTCGATGCGATCCTCAGCTGGATCACCACCGAAATCGCCCCCCAATTTGATCCCTCGCTCTTCGCCGGTTTCCTCGTGCATCTTCAGCCCGAGGAAGTCCGCTTCTACTCCCGCGAGGGCGAACTGATCGGAATCGGAAACGCCGCGAAACCCTACCCCAATGGAACGAAGGAATTCTTTTTCAACTGAACCCACCCATGCCACCGATCCAAGCCATCGCTCCCACCCATTGCTTCCGCGAGTTCAGCCCCGAGGTTCCGCCCGAAATCATGGCTCAACTCAGCCTCGGTGATCCGCCGGACTTGCTCAAGACGAAGGCCCATCCCGTCGCGCGTTTGCTTTGGCAGCATTCGAAAAGGCAGCAAGCCGACGTTCTTTACCTTGCGAAAGCCATCGGTGGGGAAAAGAACGTGAACAAAAGCCTGCGCCGCATACGGGAAGTTTTCTCCGGCGAAAGGCTCCATCCATTCTGGATCAAAAACGTTGCGGAAAGCCTCGCCATCCCTCCCGAGGATCTGGCGAAGGTCAGGGAGAGAGCCGTTAAGTGGGAGGTCGAACGCGCCGGCTTTGATCTGCGCCAGCAACGTCATCGCGTGTTCGCCCGGCTCGGCCCCTACATCAGAGCCATCTCATCCGCGCTGCCGGCCACTGAGGCAAAGCCACCCGCAGACCCGCGCCCACGCCTCTCCTGCGAGGTCTTCTCCATCCCCGGAAACCCCGATCTCAGCGAGATCAGCGCGTGGATCGCTTCCCTTTCAAACACGGCAAGCTGGGGCGAAACCATCACCGGTTACCTCTACCACCGCGACCCTGAGGAAATCCATTTCTTCGGCCGCGAGGGTGAGATGCTCGGCAAACGAAACGTCGAATGCAGTGAAGCCGGGATCTTCCGAGAGATTGGATTAAAAACTGGAAAAATTGTTTGAACACGCCTACTCACCTGCCCATAAGAACACAAAAATAACAAGCATTTTAATGAAAACAAGAATCTTCGCTGCCAGTCTCTGTCTGTTTTGTCTCGGTCTTTTTCCATCATGCAGCGAGAAATCTCGTGCTGCCGCTAAAGTCCTCCACGACAAGGCGGAAGACAGATTAGTTGCTGCCGCTGGTGAGGGAGACGTGGCACTTGAACTGATGAAAAACCAGTACACCGCATTGACGGAGCGACTCGTGAAAATCAAGACTCTCAAGCGCACGATGACACGCCGAGCTGCGGAAGCAGAGGCTACTGCCGAACGCCTCGATGCAGAGGGCAAAGCTTCGATGGCGGATCGCCAACGTCAGATGGCCTCCCGATACAAAGCTAACGTGGAAAAACTCAGTGAAAGCGAGATCAAGGGTGAGGAATCCCTGAAGGCCTTCGCAGCTGACTAGACCCTATTCGAAAAGCCATTCGGGCAGGGTGATTTTCGAATTTTGAGTTGAAGCGGGCGGTCTGAAGAGGGTGTCGGGCGCTTGTGGGAGGTGCGCAGCGCCTTTCATTGGTAAAAATGGCCCAACCCCTGCCTGGATCTCAAGTTTTGGGTGCAATTCTCCCATGACAGTTGAGATATTGCGGTGTCAGGTGTCCGAAGTCAGGCCGCTTTCTTCAATTCTTCCCGTCGTCGTTTCCCGCGGCGTTGTTTCATCAGAATGATGCGGC
>CAZVMS010000007.1:0-3277 GCA_964628795.1 uncultured Haloferula sp.
CGGACACCCTCGATGCGCGACGCTTCAGGTTGCTCAGCCCGTGGCCGACGGCACCAGCTTCTTCGGGGTCAAACCCGGCCCCCTCGTCAAGAACCGTGAAGCGTAGGCGGTCCGCCTCGATCTCGACCTTCACCGTGGCCCGGCGGGTCTGCGCGTGCTTGCGGACGTTGTTGAGCACCTCCTTGAATGCCAAAAACACGTGCCGCCGGAACAACAGGCTTAACGGTTGGTCCCGGAACACCGCAGGCTCGACCTCCAACGACACGTCCGGATGATTCAGGATCACCCTCACCGACTGCCGCATCCGCGTCACGAAGTCCTTCAGCCCGACTGGCTCGCGCTGGATCAACCACACGATGTCGCGCATTGATAGCGAGGCATCCTCCGCCGCCCGCCGAATCGCCGTGAAGTCACTCCGCGATTCCTCGTCCGGGCTGTGTTCACTGCCAATTTCACTCAATAGGACAATCCCCCCGAGGTTGCTGCCAATGTCGTCGTGCAGGTCCCTCGCGATCTGTTGGCGCAGGAGTTCCACTTCGCGCCTCCTCAGCACCCGATGCCTCGCCATTCCCCAGATCCACGCTGCCACCACCAGCACCGCAAGCGAGACAACTACGGCGCCAAGCACACTTTTTCCCAGTGACAATTTGACTGCCCGCCGATGCTCCAAGGCGGCCTTCTCCTTTTCCAGCCGTCCCCGCTTGTCCATCAGCGGCAGATATTCCGGCAACTCGATCAAGCGATAGCGGCTGGTGTAGCCATCTACCAGATGGGCCGGTGCCCAGCCGGCCTTCGGCGGCTTGTCTGCCTCATCCTTGGCATACGTCCGTTTGCCCAATGCCAGATTGCGGTTCGAGCCGTAAACCTGCAGCTCGGACAGTCCGAAGACCTGCCAATCATCGCGCGACCACATCCTGTCCACCAGCACCCTGACATATCGCGCCTCCATCCCGGGCACCTTGACATTGATGGAACATCCGGCCGGGTAGCCCAACTGATACTCCCCCCTTCCAGCCTCCCAGATCACCTCGTTGAAACTGGGATCGTTGGCCAACTGCACCATCAGGCGCCGGGGAAATCCACGCCCACCGAACACCTCGTATGTGTCGGACTCCAGCGGTAGCAAGCGCACCTCGTCGATCACTTCCGGTTCGCCGAGGTCCACGGCGCACCATTTTCTCAATGGAGCGGGCAGCGGGTCTCCGGCTTGGGTCAGGTTCAACCTGTCGCTCAAGAAGCCTTGCGTCGGGCTGGGTGCCGTCACGTCCACCGGCATGCCCAGCCCGCTCTGGCCATCGATGATCCGCAGCGGCGCCCATTGGGGGAACAAATCCATGCTGCTCGACATGCTGATTTCCGCCCCCGCCGCCGCGTTCAACTTGCCATCCATCACGATCAGTTCCTCCAAGGCCCAGAAATACGTCCCCTCATCAAAGCCGTGTTTCAGCGAGGTGAAGCTGACATACTGGCCTACCACCGGCTCGAACTCGAACACCAGCGGATACCTCCCGGGATTCACGACATCCGAGCTGCTCCGGTCCACCAGAACCACTGCGTCACGCATGTCGGGATGGTTTGAAATCTCAATCCGGAAACGCTTGGGAAATCCATATCCAGCCCCCTCCTCGCCCCGGTAGGACAAGTTCACCGGCATCAACGCCACCATGTCCACCCGCCGTCGCCCGCCCAGCTCCAGCTGCAGCCAATCGGCCGTCGTCTCATCCGGCAAATCGGCGCTCCGATACCCATAGCGCGACCCCCAAGGATTTTCCCTCACCACGGGCAGTCGCTCCATTTCCCGGGCAATCTCACCCAACCGCCTTTCGATCCGCCTCAACTCCGGGCTCAGAAACCGAATCAAAGGCTCCGCGCCACCTCCTTCGCCTTGTGCACGCCCGAGCCCCGGCAGCCAGGCAACCAGCAAACCGAGGAATAGCAGGGTGCGCGTCAGAACCATCTCGGCCAAGCTGCCCGATCGTCCTACCGATGTCAGCTCCGAAGTCTGAGCTCCGCGCCATGTCATACGACAAGATAACAACTCAACCCTTCCCATCCTCTTCGGCCCGCCGGAGCCTGTTGTTCTAAGGGCAGGGTGGTCGTCTCCACGATCCACAGTCGGTGGTTGGGAGATCCAGCCAATTCGGATCGCGGTCGATCAGAATCCCGGTTGTCGTCCGGTGCATTCGGTTTGCACGAACCCGTTGGCACGGAGTCCCCAGGCGTTCACGCGCTTCCGGAGATCGGCCGGCTCCTGCGGTCGTTGGCGAGGAAATTTGCCGTCCAGAATCACCTCGTTGCCATCCAGGGTCCCCCCGTGGCACCGGTCAATGGCACGGGGTCCTCCCGTCAGGAAACTTGGACAGAATCCACGAACTTTTTTGGCATCGGTCTGATTTGGCGGAATTTCATTTTCCGGTTTTGCTTCTGGACGACATTGATCCGTGTCGCCCATTGCCCGGTGTGATAAGACCACAAAAGCGCCCTTTCCATTTCCCTCGGATCGCTTTATTTGTTCGCTTAAAGACAGGAAAGCCGTCATCACATTGATATTCATGGTCGCAATAATACGTGCAGCAAACCAAGCCCATCCTGCGGATTATTTTGGCCAGGTGCGCAGGATCGCACTCGCCGCGTTGATCTTGGTTTCGCCGATTTCGAGCCAGGCGGCCCCTCCCGATCTCACCAACGGAGAGCTCCCTGGAGATTCGAAAACCATTAACCTTGGCGCAACCGGAGTGCGAGGCTGGGTCTATCACGTTGGTCCCAAGACCGCTGAAAGTCGGCAAATCCTGGTGACCGCAGCGGCCACGGGATCACCGGCGGATGGCTTTCTGGCGGCCCATGACGTGATTCTCGGAGCCAACGGCAGCGGTGCCGCGCCAGTGAGTTTCTCCAGCGACGCCCGTCGTGCATTGGCCGATGCGATCAACGATGCCGAGGCCCGCAACCCCGCTACGCTGCAACTCATCCGCTGGCGCGCCGGAGCGACCTCCACGGTCACTCTGACGCTGCGTACCATGGGCGCGTATAGCACCACCGCACCTTACAACTGCCCGAAGTCTGCCAAGATCCTCCAAGAGGGGCTCGCTTCCATGATGGGGACGGATGTTCTCGGCCAACCGGTTGCTCAGGAAACCGCCGGCCGCTACTCCTTCGGCACGCTGGGCCTGCTGGCGGCGAACGATCCGTCGATTCCCGGCAATGCCGCCCGCATGGCGCGCGCCGAAGCCGAGGCGCTGGCATTGATTCCAGACGCCGCGACCATCGCCCAGATGAT
>CAZVMS010000008.1:0-25210 GCA_964628795.1 uncultured Haloferula sp.
AGCGCGACTCTCCGCACCAATCAGCTCCTCGCCCAGATCGAGGCGATGGTGTCCGCCAGATCGGTGCAAGCTGCCTTGAACGGATTGCGATTCCCTATTTCGCTACGCGGTGCCCACCGCTGGCTGGCTTCCTGGAAGCAATCCACAAGCAGCATTCGCAGTCGGCTTGGACTGCTCGCTGATCCACCCGGCAAGGTCGATGGATTCTCTGATCCGCTGAGTCTGCATCATCTTCACGCGGCCTTTCCCGGGGAAGCATGCGGGATCGCCGCGTACCAAAACACCTTTCAGCGGCCGATCATCCCGCCGCCTTCCGGTAATCCTGTCTAAGTCCGGGGCAATCCTCCTGTTAGAGCGGAAAATCGTCCGGCTGCTCCTCCAATTCATCCCGAGGAAATCCTCACTGACACCGTCGACACTTTCTTAGCGTGGAGATTTTCTGCCGACAACAGCAGATGCCTCTCCGTGCGAACGACGCAAGTCATCATCGTCCGCAGCGCTATGAAACGCGTCAGCAACTACCTGAAAATGAGGGTTCTCGGAGCCCTAGAACACGCCCCCGGAAACTCCAATCATGCCCGCTACAAGGCGGTCAGCGCCATGACCTTCACCGACGAAGACGGGGCACACGTCCGCTTCACGTGGCGGACCATCCAGACCTGGTGGTACTACTACCGCCGCTACGACCTGCTCAAGCCAGCCAGCGACAGCACCCCCAAGGTTCGACTCGCCTTTGCCAAAGCCCACGCCAACGACCTCTGGCAGGGCGACACCCTCCACGGCCCATACCTCGAGTTAGGTATCCGCCAGTCAGCGCTGAAAACCTTCCTCATCTGCTTCATCGACGACGCCTCCCGTGTCATCCCACACGGCGCTTTCTACGCCGCCGACGACACCGCCAACCTCATCGACTGCTTCCAGAACGCCCTCAACACCACCCTCCAGCTTCGTCATCACCTCGACATCAAGAGCCGCGTCACCTACTCCGCCCGGCTCGATCTCCTCGCCCCCGCCACCATCGAATCCTACCTCCACAACCAGCTCGACGAAGCCGGCCTCCCCCACAGCACCTTCAGCGACGAAGCCATCGCCCTGATCATCCGCATCTCTGAAGGCATCCTTCGAACCGTCCGCAACCTCTGCATCGGAGCCCTCATTGAAGCCGTCCGCGACCAGACCAAAACCGTCGGCAGCAAGCAAATCAACGCCGTCCTCATGCAGCCCCACTGGCGCCAAAACTCCCCGGATGAACCTGCCCAACCCCTCATCCAAACCAACCAGAAGCCACGAGTCTGAAGAACCATCTGGAGAGATTCTTCATACGACAACAGCGTGGAAATCAGCCCTTAAACTGCCGACATCAATTCGGCATTCCCGTACGACATCAATTCGGCGCGTAACAAATAGATCCCAGATATCTCTTCGTGTATCCTGCCGCAAGGTAACCCGCATGTACTGGTCGGCCGCCGTCTTGGTGGAATTCAGATTGAATCCAGCCGCCGTCTGCAACCATTCCTCGGGGTCATTCGCCGGGTCCTGCGAACCATCATTCCCGTCGTAGACCCAAACCTCACCCGTCAGCCCGTCCGGTGACTTCTGAAAGGCGAACTGCGCTCCATTTGCATAGAAGCCCGCGTCACTGCCAACCGGGTTCGTCGAAGGCTTCGTGCGGAAATCGATGAACGCGATCTCCTCTGTGGGACTCCAAGGAATCTCCCTCCTCAGGTGAGCCGGGTCCTCAGCGCTTGCCGGAATTTCCAGCGCCTTGCCCCCGTTGTAGCCATCGCCCGAAGCGGAGACCTGCGCGGTCCCATCGACAAGCTCCCACCCCGCATACTGACCGCCCGATTCGTGATGGACGAGCGTGAGGGAAACGTATTCCGAACCATCGAAATTGATCGGTGGCAGATAGGCCAGCACCGAGGTGCTCAACATCGATGAGATTGCCAGCACCGTTCCAACGAACTTGAAGCGACTTCCTAACATGCCACGATCTTCACCCCCCCACCCGCATCTTGTTAATCCCCAACAGATGACAAATTGAAACTTCTTTGATCTTCAAGAATCCGCCTTGCCCATTCATCCATCGAAATGAGTCAGTTAACTCGCCCCCCAAAAAGCGCATCCAACAGCGTCGTGCTCCGCCTCCCCGGCATCACATTGAGCTCCATCTGATTCATCGTATAAGCAAAGCTCAGCCCCAACTCAGGGTCCCCAAAGGCATGGCTCCCGCCCGCTCCCGGATGGCCGAAAGCCGCCGCATCCGGCCCGTAAAGTTCCCGCTCTTTCGTCCCATCCTCATCCACCGGATCCAACTGACAACCCGCTGAAAAAGCCGTCGGCTGAATCAGCACCTGATCATCCCCTTGCACCCGACGCTCCGCCAGCGCCTTTCTAACAGACTTACTTAGCGGACTCTCCATTGCCCCGATCGCCGCCTGATAGAACTTCGCCAGCGCTGACGCCGTGCCCACCCCACCCGACGCCGGAAACCCCGCTGCCCACGCCTTCGGATCATTCATCTCCTGCACCGACCGCAAGCCACGCGGCGAACCAAAGGTCCGACGCGTCATGCTCCCCTCGCGATTGAACTCATGATAGAAACCACTCGCAAACTCCCCCGCCGACGCCTTTCCCGGATACAACATCGCCACTCGTGACCACTCGCTCTCCGGCAAGCCGATCCAAAATTCCAGGCCCATCGGCTGCGCTAGCTCGTCCCACCAAAGCTGACCCAAGGTCTTTCCCGTCAGCCGCCTAACAGGCTCATCCACCAGCGCACCAAAAGTCCGAGCATGATACCCATGACCACGCCCCGGTCGCCATGCCGGTTCCTGCGCCTCAATCGCCGCCACCACCTCATCGTGCTCCCAAATGCTCGCCGCCTGATCCAACGCCGCCAGCCCGCATTGATGCGAAAGCAAATCCCCGAAACTCGCCTCACCCACCGGAAACTTCGGCCAAACCTCACGCACCTTTGTCTCCACCCCAAGCCCCTTCTTCTCCAAAGCCATCAACAAAGTCGCCGACGCCAGCGGCTTCGTCGCCGAATACACCGGCACCAGCGTCGATGCCGTCCAAGCCCGTTTCTCCCCCCTCTCGCACCAGCCTTTCCCCAGGGAAAGAAGCTCCTCACCCTTCCACCAAATACTCACCGAAGACCCAATCTCCCCCCGCGTCCGAAAGTTTTCCTCAAAAGCCTTCACGACCGCGTCCAATTCCGATGCCCCCATGCCCTTCGCTAAGCCCGACCGCCCTCCGATAAAAGAGAAAATCTTCATTCTCCATCCGTGCCATCCGTGTCATCCGTGGTTCAGCAATCCCGCCCTTCCCGATGACCCCACGCCAATCCGCCACTGAACTCGCCCGCCAATTGCGTGAGGCGGGCTACGTCGCGTATTTCGCCGGCGGCTGCGTGCGCGACAAAATCCTCGGCCTCGAACCCAAGGACTACGACATCGCCACCTCCGCCACCCCGACCCAGGTCCTCGAACTTTTTCCGAAAGGCAACGAGGTCGGCGCCCACTTCGGCGTCATCATCGTCCGCCACGAGGGTCACCACACCGAGATCGCCACCTTCCGCACCGATGGCTCTTACAAAGACGGCCGTCGCCCAGAAGCCGTGACTTTTTCTACCCCGGAAGAAGATGCCCAACGCCGTGATTTTTCGATCAACGGACTCTTCGAAGACCCCGAAAGTGGCGAAGTCATCGACTTCGTCGGCGGCCTCGCCGATCTGAAAGCCGGTGTCCTCCGCTCCATTGGTGACCCCTCCGCCCGCTTCACCGAAGACTCCCTGCGCCTCCTCCGCGCCATCCGCTTCGCCACCCGCTTCGGCTTCACCATCGATCCCGCCACTTGGCAGGCGATCAAGGATCACGCCCAGCTGTTAGGCCTCATCTCGCCCGAGCGTATCCGCGACGAATTTTCCCGGATCATTACCTGCCCGAACCGCGCCAAAGGCCTCGACCAACTCGTCGACTCCGGCCTCATTGCACGGTTCATGCCCGAAATCCTCGCTCTCATCGGCTGCGAGCAACCGCCCCAATGGCACCCCGAGGGCGACGTCTACATTCACACCCGCATCATGCTCGAAATGATCGGTCCCGACGCTCCCCTCGAACTCTGTCTCGCTGTCCTGCTGCACGACATCGCCAAGCCCCCGACCCAGACCTTCGACGAAGAAGATCAGCGCATCCGCTTCAACGGCCACGACGCCCTCGGCGCCACCATGGCGGAGGAAATCCTGCGCCGCCTCAAGTATCCGAATCAAATCATCGAAGAAGTCGCCTTCATGGTCTCGCGTCACATGCAGTTCATGAACGTCCAGATCATGCGCACCGCAAAAGTGAAGCGCTTCATGTCCGCGCCCACTTTCCCGCTGGAACTCGAGCTTCACCGTGTCGACTGCGCCTCATCAAACGGCTTCACCGACAACCTCGAATTCCTCATCCAGAAGCGCGAAGAGTTCGCCAGCGAGCCACTCATTCCCAAGCCGCTGATCACCGGCCACGACCTCATCCAGCAAGGCCTCAAGCCTGGCCCCCACTTCAAGGAAATCCTCGAAGCCGCCCAGACCGAGCAACTCGAAGGCCATCTCAAAGACCGTGAGCAAGCCTTGGAATGGCTTAAATCTCAGCTCTAGCCCCACCCATCGCCGAAAACGGACCGCGCGACGCTGTCGCGCCTCGCTGTGACTTCCACTGCCGCCCGTAGCAATCCCGGAGCCAAGCCGACTGCTCCCCTTTGGGCCAGCGGCATCTCGGAACTTAGCCGGTCGGCGTCAGTTACCGGACCCAACCATCCTCCCCCCCCGCGCCCCGGAGGGCCGCCCGACGAAGCTCCTTCTGACTCCCTCTCTCTCTCAATTTCCGCGACGTGATCCCCATGCAAAAAAAACGCCCCACCCCATCAACCCGACTCCGCCACGTCACCGGTGATCCGATCCGCCTCAATCGCGATCCGGCTATAAATCCGGTCCACATCCTGCCGAGTCAGCCCGAATTGATCCATCTCCTCTTTCAAGACCTTCAACAGGCACCCCACAAAAGTCCGCAGATTCTCCCGGCTGATTCCTTTCCCCGCATGCACCTGACGCAGCGAGTGACCGGAATAAAACAAGGGACCACCCAGAGCCTCACTGAAGAACTCCTTCTGCATCATTTTGAGGCGATCCATCGAAGCGTGCTCAAAAAAGGGCGCCAACTCCGGCTCGGCTAGGACTCTGTCATAGAACACCGTCACCAAACGCTCAATTCCAGCTTCGCCACCAATCCGCTCGTAGAGATTATGTTTTTCTTCTTCCATGCTCCCGATCTTGACCAGATTCCCCCTTTTGTCACTCGCCAAGAATTGCGCGAATTGCCGCACGAATTCGTATATCACCCGACGAATTCCACCTATTGCCTAAGCACCCGTACTTCACGATTTGAATCCAACGAAATTTCCCTCCTGATCATAGACGAGGGTTTGGATCGCTCCGCCTTCATCGAGACTCTTACGCCCAGCGTGAAGAACGGCAGTTGTTAGCAAGGTGCTGTCGATGGTTGCAAGCAGGCCATTGAAGTCAGCCGGCACCGACTCTCCCGCCACGATTTTTTCGACCGCTTTGGCAAAGACCTCGATCGATTTGAATCCGTAGCCTCCTTGGCCGGCAAAGCGTCCATTCCCATCGGGCGCATATTTCATGAACAAGGGATTTGGCGACGCAAAGCCCGCCTCATCCGTGGCCGTCGTGAACCCACGGTGCGCCTGATCGACCGTCACTTCCCCGCCGTGCCCCATGTAGAAAAACCGCTGCTGTGAATGCACATCCGACTTCGGTGCGATCCATGACGACGTGTAGATGCCAGTCCCCTTGTTACCGCTCAGCATATTCTCCCAGGTCACGGAAAGCGTGATCGTATCCTCCGTAGGAATATCCTGACCTAGCGCCACCCCGGTCGCCGCCATGGCATGCACCGTCACCGGACGTGCGAACGCGCTCGCCGCCCAGACGTTGAAATCGACGTGGTGCGCATTGAGGTAGTAGCTGATGTCGCTCGACTTGCCGGCCCATGCTGCAAAGGTCTTCAACTGCGACTTTGGCTGGCTCATGTAAGCATTGAAATAGCTGAAATCACCGAGCTGGCTGATACGGTCACGAGCATCGGCATAAATCGGATCCCAGCGCTTATGAACCTCCATCGCCACAAGCACCTGGTGCTCCCTTGCCGCATACCCCAGCGCGATGTGCTCCTCAACCGTTTTGACCATCGGCTTGGCGATCAGCACGTGGCAACCGCGCTTCACCGCCTCCATCGCAATCGTGAAATGTGTATCGTCCGGCGTAAAGATAAACACCATGTCCCCCGGCTTCGCCGCATCCAGCGCGACACGATAGGCCTCCGCATCGCACGCCGTTTCATCATTTGGGTAAGTCACGAGTGTCGTATCAAAGCCCTCGTACTTGTTGCCGATGCAATTTGCCAAGTGCTCCCGAATCCCCGGAAACTTGGTGCCGTTGGTCCCCACCATCGAAATCACATCGACCAGCCCTTGCCTCCTCAGCTCAAACAACGAAAGCCCGATGACGCCCGCTCCCTTGTCAGACGACGACGCCGATCCGTGCACATAGCCAGTGGTGTATTCGCCGGTTCCGACGATGAGAGCATTCAGTGTGGACATGACCTAAAATTAAAAACTATTTGGGCAGACCAAACCAACCGGGCACGAGCAAGGTCAATGCCGGCCAGTAGGTGATCAGCAGAAGCGCCGCAATCATCGCGATGAAAAACGGAATCAGCTGAGGTGTCACTTTCGCGATCGTCGTTCGACCCACCCCACACCCGATGAACAGGCATGAACCCACTGGAGGCGTGCACAGACCGATACAAAGGTTCGCGATGATGATGATGCCGAAGTGGATCGAAACCTCGGACTCCGTCAGCCCCCAGATCAATCCAATCTTCTGCATCACTGGCAGAAAGATCGGCGTGAAGATCAGAACCGCCGGCGTCATGTCCATGAAAGTTCCAACCACCAGCAACAGCAGATTGATCGCCAGCAACAGTACGATCGGATTTTCCGAAAGCCCGAGAAGCGCGGCCGATACCGCCTGAGGGATGTTCTGGCTCGCGAGGATCCACGACATTCCCGAACTCGCCCCGATCAGAAGCATCACCACCGAAGTGGTGATGCCCGCCTGCAAAAGAATCCCCGGCATTTCCTTCAGCTTCACTTCCTTGTAGTGAATCACCGCGAGATAGAATGAGTAAGCCACCGCAATTGCCGCCGCTTCCGTTGCCGTGAAAATCCCGCTGAGAATCCCGCCGATCACGATCACGACCAGCAACAAACTGAGCGCAGCCTGCGAGAAACCAGTCCAGAGAAGCGCCATCACCGACCGAAGACGTTCACCCCGGGTATTGCCCACCACCTGAAGACGTTCACCTTTGCCCGTCATCCCCTGCATCGTCCGCAGCAGGCATACCCCCATGATCGCCAGCCCCATCACGATCCCCGGCAGGATGCCTGCGAGGAACAGCGCGGCGACCGAAACACTCCCGGCCGCCATCGAATAGACGATCATGATGTTGCTCGGTGGAATGATCAGCCCGGTCGTTGCAGCGGTCGTCGTTAGAGCCACATTGAACTCTTTCGGATAACCCTTCCGGTTCATCTCCGGAATCATAAAGCTCCCGACCGATGACACCGCCGCCGAAGCGGAACCGGAGATCGAGCCGAACAGCATGCAGGTCACCGCATTCACATAGGCCAACCCGCCAGGCAGCCAGCCAACCAACACGGCGGCAAAGTTGATCAATCGGTGGGCAATCCCCCCCTGCCCCATCAAAAGTCCTGATAGCACGAAAAACGGAATCGCGAGCAGCGTGAAACTATCGATGCCATTCGCCATCTTGTTCGCCACGATGAAAGACGCGTCACCACCCGTCGCCACCACACAAAGGAATGTCGCACCCGCAATGGTCACCGCGATCGGCACATCGAGTGCCATCAGGATCACGAAGCTCACCAACATGATGACAATGATCTCAATCACTCTGGCACCTCCTCATCCAAAAAGCTCCGTCGAAGATCCGCGAGCATGTTTTCGATCGTGAAAATAATCACAAACAAGCCCGACATCGGAACCACCAGATAGACGACCCACTTTCGCAAACCGAGTGCCGGGGTCATCTGACCGCTCGACCTCGCATGCTCGACCAAAGTGACTCCCCCCTTGATCAGAATCAGCACCGCAAAAGCCATCACCAGAAGATGGGCGATCGACTGGGCGAGCTTCCTTGTGCTTGGATGGAACTTCGAGGCAAAGAAATCCACCCCAAGGTGAGCCCTCCGTTCGAAAGCCAAGGCCGCGCCTAACAACGACGCCCAAACCATCAGGAAACGCGCCAGCTCCTCACTCCACTTGATTTGTCCATCCGGCAGGAAACCGAGAGAGATCGACCACTGTTCCATCATCCAGAACTTCAGCATCCCGAGCTGGCGCGTTCCCACGCCAAGCAGGACATCGATGACCAGCGCACTCATCGCCAGGATCACAAGGATCTCAAGCAGTTTCACGAGGGGGCGTGTCCTGATTGTTTGAATCTCACTCATTCGCTGCTATTTCACCTCACGAATGCGTTCCACCAGCTCTCCCACTACTCCCGTTGCGAACTCATCGTAAACAGGCTGCACCGTATCCATGAATGCCTGCTTATCTGGCTCATAAACTTCTGCGCCAAAGCGCTCCACGGCTTCCTTTAGCGCAGACTCACTCTTCTCCGCCCACAACTCACGCTGAAATTCGCTCGAAACCATCGCGGCATCCCGTAACCAGCCTTTCTCAACTTCCTCCAAGCCGTCCCACACATCCGCATTGATCAAAAGAATGTCGGGCACCCGGGTGTGCCCGTCCTTGGAAAAAAACGGAGCCACCTCACAATGCTTTTCTGTGAGATAGCTCGGCTCGTTGTTTTCCGCACCATCCACCGTGCCCTGCGCGAGCGCGGAATAGAGCTCACCCCAGGCAATCGGAGTCGGCGAGCCACCCATCGACTCGATCATCTTGATCGCCACCGGACTCTGCTGCACGCGGATCTTCATCCCCTTCAGATCGGCCGGAGTCTTGATCATCTTCTTCGTCGCGTAGAAATTCCGACTACCAGAATCATAGTAGCACAAGCCCAGCAAACCGACCGAGCGACCCTTTTCCAGCAACTCACGCCCAATCTCACCATCCAGCACTTTCCAATACTGGTCGTGATCCGGGAACAAATACGGCAATCCAAAAACCTTCATCTCCTCGACAAATCCCTCAAGGGGAGCCGTCGATGATTTCGTCATCGCCAGCGCGCCGCTCTGAACTTGCTCCAGGCACTCCGTTTCACCACCCAGCTGACCGCTCGGATAGACATCCAGACTCATCCGCCCGCCCGACACCTCATCGAGCCGGTGCTTCATCTCCATGATCGCCAAATGAACCGGATGCTCCGGAGGCAAGGCGTGCGCCAGTTTCAACACCCTCACTTGCGATTTCTCACCGTCCGGATGCCCCAAAAACACCGCAAACCCCGCCGTGGCCGCAAACACGCCGACCAATAGACCAATGACGAAAATTGATACCGCTCGATTCATCGCCAAAACCACCTTCGTATCTTCATGGGAAAATCGAACCCTACCCGCCTCAGGAAGCGAGCAAAAACGCATCTTCAGCTGGGATTGGAAAAAAGTGACAAGGCGGCACGCCATTCGCCTCTGGCATGCACGCCGCCCCCCTTGGTTCGATGCGGGTTGCCAAGCCTCGCCACTTCTTGCTTTCATCCGCCATGTTCATCGTCCTTGAAGGCATCGACGGCACCGGCAAGTCCACTCAATGCCAACTCCTCGCAGATTGGTTCCGCACGCAAGGGCGTGAGGTCGTGACCAGCCGCGAACCGACCGACGGCCCTTGGGGGACGAAACTCCGCCAGTCCGCCGCTACCGGACGACTCTCACCCGAGGACGAGCTCGACTACTTTCTCAAAGACCGCAGCCAGCACGTGGAGGAACGGATCAAGCCCTCGCTGGCTGCGGGAAAAATCGTGATCCTCGACCGCTACTACTTTTCAACGATGGCCTATCAGGGGTCACGCGGATTCAATCCCGCAGAAATCCGCCAAAAGAACGAAGCCTTCGCACCCGTCCCCGATCATCTCTTCATCCTCGATATCGACGTCGACACCGCCCTCTCCCGCATCGGAAGCCGTGGCGATACGGCAAATGAGTTCGAGCAGCGTGAGTCACTCCAGAAATGCCGAGACATATTCCTCTCCCTAACAGGCGAGCCCTTCGTTCACCTGATTGATAGCCACGGCTCCCTCGATGAGGTCCAGCAAGCGATCCGCACGGCGCTTGCTTAAGGAGCAACTCCTCACTTCACATAGACCTCACGCGCCTTCGCTCCGTCTCCGGGGCCGACGACGCCGCGCTGTTCGAGGATGTCGACCATCCGTGCGGCACGCGTGTAGCCGAGGCGCAGACGACGCTGCAGAAGCGAGGTGCTGCACTTCTGCTCCTGACGAGCGACGTCGATGCACTTGATGATGAGCTCTTCGTCGGCATCGGAGACCTCGTCCTCATTATCGTCAAAAGCACCGCTTTCGATCGACTTCTGAATGTCCTGCTCGAACTTCGGATCGGCTTGTCCCGAGCAGTGAATCACCAGGCGCTCCACTTCTTCATCGGAAACAAACGCACCCTGGGCCCGCTCAAGCTTCGCCGATCCGGGCGGCAGGTAGAGCATGTCGCCCTTGCCCACAAGCTTCTCCGCCCCCTTCGAATCGAGAATCACGCGTGAGTCCAGCTGCGAGGAAACTTGGAAGGCCACGCGGCATGGAATGTTCGCCTTGATGATGCCGGTGACCACATCCGCACGCGGCGTCTGGGTGGCAATAATCAAGTGAATGCCCGCCGCCCGTGCTTTCTGAGCGATGCGCGCGATGTTCATTTCCACATCCGCCGGCGCGGTCTGCATGAGGTCGGCGAGTTCGTCGACGATTACCACGATGTAAGGGAAACGATCCGGCATCTCATCTTCATCAGGAATGAGATCTTCTTCATCAGCTTCAGGACCGAGGTCGCCAGATTCGAGGGCGGCGGCGATTGCATCGATCTCTTCCTGATTGACTTCCTCTTCCTCCACCTCAGGCACCACTTCGACCTCTTCCTTTTCAGGTCGGACGCGGTTGTTGAAACCATCGAAGTTCCGCACCCCACACTTCGCGAAAATGCGGTAGCGCTTCTCCATCTCGTTGACGACCCACTTCAGGGCGGCCACCACTTTCCGTGGATCCGTCACCACCGGCACCACGAGGTGCGGCAGTTTGTTGTACATCTGCATTTCGACCACCTTCGGGTCGATCATGATAAAGCGCAGTTCGTCAGGGCCGAACTTGAAGAGGATCGATGCGATGATCGAGTTGATACAAACCGACTTACCCGAGCCCGTGGCACCCGCGACGAGCAAGTGAGGCATCGCCGCGAGGTCGCCGATGACCGTCTTGCCGTAAACGTCCTTACCAAGCGCGAGCGGGATTTTCTTCTTCGCCGAGCTGAAATCGGGGTCCTGTAAAAGTTCACGCAGCGGCACCGCCACTTTCTCAGAGTTCGCCAGCTCGATGCCGACCGTGTCCTTGCCGGGAATCGGCGCGAGGATGTTGATCCGCTCTGCCCGGGTCGCCCGCGCGATGTCCGCCTCAAGCTGGGAAATCCGCGAAACCCGTAGACCTGAAGTTGGATAGATCTCGTAGCGGGTAATCGTCGGCCCGCGAGTGATGTCACCCGGCGTGGTCTCGATGCCGAAGGATCGCAGTGTTTCGACGATGGTTCTCTGGGTCCCAAGCAAGATCTCGCGGTTCGCTTCGGGCGAATCCTCGGTCTCCTCGACTTCATCGAGCATGTCGAAACCGGGAAGCTCGTAGTCCTCAAATCCGTGAATCGAAAGCGAGAGATGCTCCTGGCTTCTTCGTTCGAAAGGCTTGGCACCAGGCTTCGGCGTATCAATGCGGCGCTGCGAAGCATCGATGATCTGAGGCGTTGGGATTTCTCGCAGCGGCAATTCCGCTTGCGGGCTCTCTGCCTCCTTCTCCGCTTGCTTAGCTGCGAGTTTCTCTTCGCGCTCCTTGCGCCGCGCCTCTTTCTCCTTCTCGCGCTCACGGGCGCGCATGTCGTCCTTCTCTCCGGCAGCGAGCTTTGCTTCGCGATGTTCTTTGTATTTCTCAACGCCACTTCCCACTAATGAAAAAGTTTCCCTCAAGAACTGAATCGGCCGTTGCCCCATCAGCAAGATGAGCGAAACCAAATAGAAGCAAGCGCTTAGAATGACCGTCCCCCACTTTCCAATCAATGGAATAAGTAAGCCACTCGGCGGTGTCGTGACCCCATCATTGGCGACGCTAGCCGGAGATCCTGCAAGCAATCTTCCGACCACTCCACCAGGACTGAGGATTTCACCCGTCTGACCAAAGACCGCCTGCATGAAGGCCGCGCCGCTGATGGTTAGGATAACAAAACCGATCATCGTCTTCGACCAAAGCCGACCATCGAACACCAACTTCACCACTCCGAACCAAACCAACGAGATCGGCACTAGAAAACCCGCTTTCCCAAACAAAGCGACCTGCGTCAAACCAAGCAAGGCCCCAATGCTGCCGATGAAATTCTGGCGCGGCAAAGTCGCCTCGTCCGCATCCGCAAAGGTCGATCCGATCTTCCACACTGGCAGGTCACTGCGCGTGAATGAAATAACCGCCAAAAACAGCAAAAGCCCCACCGCGATCAATATGATCCCGATGATCTCATTCGACCATTCCGACGGCTCGTCCTTCTGGCCTCGCTTGCGATTATCACCCTTCCCCATCGTTTTCTGTCGCGAAAGCATCCCCCGCTCCCCTCAAGGGAGCAAGATTGTTTTCCAGTTGTGGATAATTAGGAAACCCTTAACACTCAAGCCTTAGGGCCCGTATCCCTTTTCCCAAGAGTGAAAATCGAAGGGTCAACTTCTTTCAAATGGATATCCTGCTGTGGGAAGGCGATTTCGATTCCCGCTTCCTTGAACCTCTCATCAATGGCCTCACAGAGTTCCGTTCTCGCCTTCAGACGGTTGTCCATGTTGGGCAAATAGCAGCGCAGCGCTAGGTTCAGCGTGCTGTCGGCGAAGTCCTCGAACGACGCGATTGGCTTGGGATCCTCAAGGATCAAGGCATTGGACTCGGCGATTTCGATCAAGATCTCCCGAGCCCGTTTGGTGTCGCTGCCGTAGGCCACGCCGACCGGAATCACCAATCGATTGATCGGGGAACTCAGTGTCCAGTTCATCAGCGAGCCAGTAATGAACTCCTTGTTCGGCACGATGAAATCCTTGCGATCCCAGTCGGTAATCGTCGTCGCGCGCATCCGGATTCTGGAAACCGTGCCGGTCACCTCACCGAGGCTCACCACATCGCCGATCCGAATCGGACGTTCAAAGAGAATGATGATGCCGCAGACGAAGTTCGCGACGACTTCCTGAAGCCCGAATCCGAGCCCCACACTGAGAGCTGCCGCAATCCACCCGAACTGGGACCAATCCAAATCGAGAATCCTGAAGACCGCCGCAAGCGCGATGGCCGTGACGACATACTGACAAAGCGTCGTCAGAGCATAGCGCGTGCCCGCCTCCAGACCACTGGACCGAAGTCCCGCGAGATCCATCAAACCGGGCAGATTTTTAATCACCGTAATAACGAGTGGAATCAGCACCCCGAGCTGAACCAAGGAAAGCCAGCTTAAGCCTTTCTCACTGAGCGCCACCTCCGCCTCACGATCGATTGGCAAGGTTTTCGTCCACCAAAACCAAATCAGAACAACCGCCGCAATGCCGACCGCGACTCGCAACAAGCGCCTTGTTTGCTCCACCACATCGTCGAGTTGAAGTTCCTCCTCACTCACTTCGAGAAAGTCAGGTGCCTCGGCTTCTTCTTCGGCTTTCACCGCCTGTTCGCGTCTCGCCTTGCGCTCCTCGAGCGCCTCATTGAGCGCAATGCGCCTCTGACGGATGGTAAACCAGCGGACCAACAATCCATAGATGATCACTCCAGCCAACAAGATCCGGAGAGTCACTTGAAACTGGATGCTCAGAATCAAGGCGGTCCAAAGGTAGCCGATCCACGCGAGCACCATCAGCGCAAGCGGGCAACCAACAAGAAGCGGATACCACAGCCACCGGAGTTTCCACATCAAACTGTGACGGGATCCATCGAGTTCGCTGGAAAAGAGACCTTTCCTCGGATTGAAGAGAAACGCGAAAACGATCACCAACGACAAATGGGAAAGCACGATGAAGAGCCGGCCCGCACTATCGAAGTGCTTTGCGCTCTCCTCATACACCATCGTGCTCGCAAGCAGCGAAAGCGGCACATAGGACCAGATCAACCACCACACGGCCCGGCGCAGAACCCCGCACGACCTTTCACTCCAACTCAGGTGGGCTTCCCCCAGTCCACCCGGGCGGCTGAACTCGCGGATGATCAGAGCCCAAAGCAGGGAAAAGCTCACCCACATCAATCCCTGCCCAAACCCACGAATCCAATCCGAGTCCACGGGATAACTCAGAATCCCCATGCCGATGAACCCCATGATCGCGGGCGCAGGCAGAGCAAGAAGCGCGCTGTAAAGAAGCGCCCGAAGCGTATGGGAATAACGATCTGTCGAAATCTTTTTGATACGCTTGCCGCTGTGCTCCACCGATCGAATCAAGCGCGGTCGGAATAACAAAAGAACGACCACCAACATGGACACGATCCATGTCAGAATCGGCAACCTGGACGGGATGGACTTAAGCGCTGACGTAAAGTCCCCCAAGTTCTCAGCACTAAAGGCCCAGCTGATCGCCAGCGGGATACCCTTCATCACATTCGATCCAATCAGTGGCGAACTCTTCTGCCAAAAAAGCTTTGCCGACAGGTACTTCTGGAACTCAAGAATCAGGTCGCGATAGGCCCGTTCATCGGTCTCGAAGCGTGCCGACTCACGCACCAGCTCCCCATAGTTCTTGCGTAACTTACTCAGGAGCTCACTTCGAATTCCAATCAGTTGCTCCCATGCCGTGTCCCCCTCGTGTTCACTTCTCAGCTCCGATTGTTCGCGCTGTTTTTCATCCACCTGATAACTGGCCAGCATCTGTTGCCGAACCGTATTCTCGTGAGACTCGATCTGCTTCGAAAGAGGCCGTGGATTCGGCAAGCGGCGCATTTGCTGCATCAGCACCTGGGAAAAACTCCCATCGATCGCACCCAAGTTTACCTGGTCCTGAATATCCTGGTAATTCTGCCGAACTCGATCCCGACGTTTCTCGAGATCGCGATGCTCGGTGCTGACCTTATCCAGATCTTGTCCCGAAGTCTTGAGTTCATCGGCTAGCAAGCTCAACTCCTTCAATCTGGAGTTCCACTCTTCACTCCTCTTCCCGGGCTGCTTCGCCAACTCGGCGATCCGTGTCTCCAGCTCTTTGGTATCGACCACCATCTGCTGCTGCAAGCGGTCACCCAATGCGAGCGAGTAGGCCTTCAGATTCTCTAGCTTGCGCTGCAATAAATCACGCTGAGCAAGCCTCAGCGTTTCGCGCACCGACTGACTCAACTGCTCCTGAGTGAGCATCTCCACCTCGCTCGCCAGCACCTCCTTCGAGGCTCTTGCCAACATCCGATCAGCGGTCTTTGCCAAGGAATCATCCGCAGCCGCCGCCATTCCTTTCAGCCGGGCATCCGCATCCGCGAGTTCGACCCGCACCTCAGGCAATCTCGCCCCGATCTCCACTGGCCGACCTCGCACCCGAATCAGCTCGTCTCCTGCTCGATCAAGCTGAGTGCCGAGCTCAGACAGCTCGGCCCGCGTCGCATCCCCCGCCTTTCTCAAGCCCTCAACCCCTAGTGACCGATCAACTTTCGAAGCTTTCTCTGGAGACGGCAACCGCTCAATCTCCTTCTGAATCTGGATCACCTCATTCGGAGCAACAACCAGAGAGTCACGAAAATAGGCCGCGGACTCACGATTCGTCTCCGCAGCTTTCAGGCGGGTCAGCACTTCGGAAAACTTTCCCTTCAGCACGTCCTGAGCCGCAGTATCGAGCCCCGAAGACTCAAGCTTTGCGAGCTGGCTCTCCACATCCGTGATCGACAGCTTCCACTCCGACCCCACCGCCGGTTCCGGCGCAGACACCTCCGCCGTTTGGCCGATTGCCGAACCGATCGGCTGACCGGATACGATCAGCCCGAGCAAGCTCACCCGCAGCAGCATCTTTCTGAAACTCATCACTCCGGGGCTCTATATTCGACCAAACCAAAGAGCGCCACTGAAACCAGTCAATTCTCCCACCGTCGGCAAATCACCAAACGCTTGGGATGGACTCCCGCGACCAATTCCTTCAAGCTCCCACCCATGGAACCGCTCACCTTTTCCCCAATCTACATGCAACGCGTCTGGGGCGGACGAAGCCTCGAAACGGTCTACCGCAGAACCCTCCCCGACGATGCCCCCTACGGCGAGTCATGGGAAATCAGCGATCGCGAAAATGAACAGTCCGTCGTCGTGGACGGTCCCTTCGCCGGAAAGACCTTGCACGAGCTTTGGACCAGCCAACGGGAGACCATCTTCGGTGAGGGCCTGCCCCCATCCGAGCGCTTTCCGCTCCTCATCAAGGTCCTCGATGCCCGCGACGACCTCTCCATCCAGGTCCACCCACCCGCCCATCTCGCCCCATCCCTCGGAGGCGACCCCAAAACCGAGATGTGGTTCATCGCCAATGCCGATCCCGGCGCGAAACTCTACGCGGGCCTCAAAAAAGGCGTCACTCGTGAGAGCTTCGAAGCCGCCCTCGCCGATGGTAGCGTGGCCGACGTCGTCCATGCCATTGAGCCGCAAAAAGGCGAGTCCATCTTCATTCCTTCCGGGCGGCTCCACGCCATTGGTGCCGGATTTCTCATCCACGAAATCCAACAAAACTCCGACACCACCTACCGCGTCTTCGATTGGAACCGCGTCGGACTCGACGGCCACCCCCGCGAACTCCACGTCGAACAATCCATGAAAAGCATCGACTTCAACGACTTCGAGCCCAGCATGGACAGAGCACGCAGCATTGTCATCGCCGAGTGTGAATTCTTCAAAGTCGAAAAGCTCACGCTCGCTCCAGGCGACCCGGTTGGCAATGAGGCCGGCGATCGCTTCTCCATTTTCTCGGTCGCCGAAGGCTCCGTCACAACACGCAGCCGCCGCGAATTCCGCACAGGCGACTTCTTCCTTCTCCCCCGCGGAGGTACCCAACTGACCTCCACCAGCCACACCACCCTCCTTCGAACCACCATTCCCTGAGGCCAAAGCTCACCCCAACTGACGCGCCGCCTTCAGCGTGTTCTTCATCAGCATCGCGATCGTCATCGGACCCACACCGCCGGGAACTGGCGTGATCGCCGCACACTTCGCGGCCACCTCATCATAAGCCACGTCACCCGTCAGGCGATAGCCGCGCTTCTTCGTCGCATCGTCCACCCGATTGATCCCCACATCGATCACCACCGCGCCCTCCTTGACCCAATCCGCCGTGACCATTTCCGGACGGCCCACCGCCGCGATCACGATGTCCGCCTGACGGCAAATCCCCGGCAAATCACGGCTACGGGAATGCGCCACGGTCACCGTCGCATCCGAGCCCTTCGCCATCAGCAGCAAGGCCATCGGCTTGCCGACGATCATGCTGCGACCGATCACCACCGCATTCGCCCCTTGGGTTTCAACACCCGCTTCCTTCAGCAAACGCATGCAACCCGCAGGCGTGCAGGGCACAAAGCCACTCGCATCTTCCAGCGCCAGCTTCGCGACGTTCTCCGGGTGAAAGCCATCGACATCCTTGCGCGGATCAATCGTCCGGATCACCGCCTCTTCATCGATGTGCTTCGGCGGCGGACTCTGCACCAGGATGCCGTGAATCGCCGGATCCGCATTCAGGTCCTCCACCACCTTGATCAGCTCTTCCTGCGTCGTTTCAGTGGGAAGCTCGATCTTGCGCGAGTAAATCCCCAGATCCTCACAAGTCCTCGCCTTCGAGCCGACATAGACCTGCGACGCCGGATCGCTCCCAACCAGCACCACCGCCAAACCCGGCGCGATCCCTTTGGATTTCATCTCCGCCACTTCGCTCCGGCATTCCTCGAGGACTGCCGCCGCCACTGCCTTGCCATCAATCACCTTGCTCATGGTTTTTCGGTAAAATCTTCGACGCCCGCACGCAAGACCGACTCGATCCGCAAGCGCCATTCTTCGAACTCATCCTCCGAAAGCTCCGCCGGCACCGCAAGCGCCTCGTCAAAAATCACACGGACCCTGCTGAAAGGCTTCGGCACATGAAAGCGGTCCCAGCTCTTCAGCGTCCACGCCGAGCTGAACTCGACATGGATCGGAATCATCGGCGCGCCGCCCGCCTCCGCCAGCTTCACCGCTCCAGGCTGCAGCACGTATCGCGGACCACGCGGACCATCCGGCGTCAGACAAATATCAACTCCCTCGCGCAACGATTTTCTCAAAGCCACCAGCGCCGCCACCCCGCGTCGCGAGGATGACCCACGCACCGAGCCAATCCCAAACACCCCAACCGCCCGCGCCAGCATCGCGCCATCATGGCTGGCACTCGTCAAAACCACCGCCCGTCGATGCGCCCCACAGACCTTCTTCCAAGCCGCCGGCACGGTGAAAATCCGGTTGTGCCAAAGGCAGTAGATCACCGGCCCGGAAAAGGTCCCCTTCTTCCCAATGCCACAGCGATCGACGAATTCGAATCGCAGCGTGGCGCACAGGATCCGCATTAACCACCCCGCGGTGGTGCCAATCATCGTCGACTTCCGACTTTCGCGGATCTCACTACTCTTGGCCATCAAAGGAAGCCCCCCGTGTGGAGCGTTTCGACAAGATACTGCTGCCGCGCGAGCAATTTCTGATAGAATTCGTGACGTCCCGGATTCGGCTGGAAGCGCCCAGCATCATCCACTCGGACGATGTAGCCCGCGATTTCACTAAAACTCAATTCCTCACCGTGCTGACGGAAATAAGTCACCGCCGCCTGCATCAATCCACCAAGCAAGGGACCGCCACCGCCAGAAACCGCCGCCACCGGCACGCCGAAGACATCCGCCAGCAGTTGATTCATCTGCGGACCCGCATCGCGCGTCAGACGCACCATCGATGGTTCATATCCGAGATCACGCAAACGGCTCATCGCATAACCAAATCCAAGCGCAACTCCCTCCGCCGCCGCCCGCGCCAGATTTCCCGGGGTAAAATTATCCAGCGTGATCCCATGAAGCACACCCGTCCCTTCCGGCATCCGGGGCACCGACTCACCACGCAAGTACGGCAAAAACAGTAGTCCGTCCGCCCCCGGCTGGGTCGAAGCCAAAGCTTTCTCTTCATCCGCAGCCGCCCATCCATAATGACGCCGGATCAGCTCCTGAGCCGCCACCACGTTATTCATCGGCATCCGAGTAAACCCATTGCCGGCCAAATCACAGCCCACCGAGCCTTCACCACGGAAGTCCACGAATCCGTTGTGCTCGATGGCGGCCAGCGCACCGTCCGCAGAAAGATCCGCCACCACATGCCCCGGTTCGGAAGCCCCCGCAGCAAAAATCGCCGCCGCATCCCGCCCCGATCCCGCCGCCACCAAAACCGTCTCCGACAAGCCCCACTCACGCGCCAACTCTTTCCTCAGCACCCCCCGTGGCTGTCCCGGCGCAATTCCCGGAGGCAGCATGGCCGCGAGCCGCCCATCGATAAACTCCACCAACTCCCGAGACCACGCACGTTTGGGAATCGCAAACAAACCTGTGGTCGAAGCCGCCGAAGCTGAAGTCCCCGCCTCACCCGTCAGCCAGTAGCCAATGAAATCCTGCGGCACCATCAAGCGCGCCGCCCGCTGATAATGATAAGGCTCGTGCTGTTTCAGCCAAAGCGCCTGTGCCGCCAGCGAGCCGGGACTGAGCGCATTGCCCGTCAGCTCGACCAAGCCCGGAGCCCCACCAAAAGCGCGACCGATCTCCTCCACCTGCCGTTGGGCCGAACGATCCGAACCCAGCTTCGCAGGTCTCACGATCCGGTTTCCCTCATCCAGCACCACCATGCCTCCCGCCGGTGCCGTGATTCCGATTGCCACCACATCACCGCGCTTGTCGCCCAACCCACCGAGCAGTTCCTTCACCGCATGACTTACCGCTGATATCCACACCGTCGGGTCCTGCTCGCGATACCCTTCCGGCAGGCCTTCGATCCACACATGCGGAGCCGAAGCCTCATCCGTCAGCGTCGCCACCTCCAGATCAAGCGCCACCACGCGTGTGGCTTCCTGACCGATATCGATTCCGAGAAAGTGCATACCTGAGTGACTGGGCATCCATAGCCTCCGCATCAGCCAGCCCGTTGGCAAGCCTAGGCATGGGTGCGACTTGCTTCCGCCGGAAATCCGGGCATCTTCCCCGCATGAGCGATTTCGAAGAAAAAGTCCGCGACGCCCTTTCAAACCCCCAGAACCAAGGTGAAATGACAGACGCCGACAGCGTGGGCACCGTCGGCTCGCCTGACTGCGGCGACATGCTGCGGATGTGGTTGAAGTTTACCGAAAAGGACGGCCAAAAAGTCATCGACCGCGCCTCATTCCAATCCTTCGGCTGCCAAACGGCCATCGCCGTGGCGTCCATGGCCACCGAGCTCCTCAAAGGCAAAACCGCCGAGGAAGCTCGCCACCTTTCCGCCAACGAACTCACCGGCGAGCTCGGCCCCTTGCCGCCGATGAAAATCCACTGCGGTCAACTCGTCGAAGGAGCCCTGCGCAGCGCGCTCGATGGATCACCTTCCGAAGCCCCCGCCGAAAACCTCGCCCCCACCCTCTCCTCGGAAATGCAAAAGCCCAAAGGCACGATCAAAATCGTCCCCCTCGATTAAGCGCCCCTCTACCGCCCCAGCAAGCACCCAGCAAGCACCCAGCAGCCTGCTCATTCCCCCCAAGCGAAATCACCAGCGCCTTCTCCGCGTCACCGACTTTAAGCATCTCCACCGCAGCCACCAACTGCAAGCTGGCCGAGGCACCCAAAGCCTCCCCAAGAAGCGTCTTCGTCGAAATCCTCGGCCCCTTCCAATCAGCAAACACCTCATTCTCCACCGCGTCGATCCTCTCGATCCCCATGCGTCCATCCGCGAGCAAAGTCGCGCCATCGTCTTCAGAAAACTCAGCCCGCAGCTTCTTCAAGGCCTCCACCCGATTCGGCACCTCCGAATAAGTCACCGGATCCGGAATTACCAAGAGCACCGGACCGTCACCGTCTCTCTCTAACACCACCGCCCCCGCGCCCTCCGATGGCGTGATCTCTCTCGATCGCAAACCCATCGCTTCAGCACTCAGCCAGTCCACTTCCTCCGGTGCCACGACCACGCACAAATCACAGTCGCCCCGCAGCAACCACTCGGTCGCCAGCTCCAGCGCGGTGAAAATCTCGGCCGCATCGCCGACCAGCGTATCGTTCGGTGCCATCGACCCAAGGATCGCGGAAAGGTGGCTCGAAGGCGCATTGTAAACTGTCTCCGGAAACAGGATCGGACTCGCGAATGCCGGGTCCTTCAGCACCTCGCCGAAAAAGCGGTTCGAGTAATTCACGCAGCCGTTCATCAACGAACAAATGACTGCCACCCGGGTCTCGCCCGCCTGCGCCGCCGCCAAACGCACGGGCCCCAGAGCCTCAAACGCCGCCGCCGCCGCAAATTTCCCAATCGGACTCGTCCGCCTCAATCGTGGACTCTTCGGCAAAAGTCCTTTATCCGTCAGTGCCGGTACCCGCGCCACGCGCGACGTGATCGCCCGGCCATCCGAAGTCTCCCGCTCGACCGTGGAACACTCTGCTTTCACCCCGTCACGCAGCATCTCCATCAGCGCCGCCACGCCCCATCCCGCAGGTGAAACCGCACCTGTGCCACTGATCGTGATCCGGCTCATGCGCCAACCTCCTTCCGGAAAATCAAGGTCGCATTCGCCCCTCCAAAACCAAACGAGTTCGTAAGGACGGTGTTCACCGTAGTTTCGCGCGTCTCTCGCAGCAGGTCAAAAGTGCAGAACTCATCCGCCTCACGCACATTCAAACTCGGCGGCAACCATTGCCCCTCAAGCGTCATCAAGCAAATCACCGACTCCACCGACCCTGCACCACCTAACAAGTGACCAATCGCCGACTTCGTCGAGCTCACCTTGATCTTCGAAACATCCGCTCCGGCCAGCCGTTGAATCGCCCGACCTTCCGCAATGTCATTCAACGGCGTGCCCGTGCCATGGGAGTTAATGTAGTCAATCTCTCCCGGCTCAATGCCCGCCATCTTCGTCGCCACGCTCATCGTGATCAGCGCCGCATCGCCTTCCGGATGCGGCTGGGTCAAGTGATGAATATCGGTCGCGGCCGCATAAGCCATGATCTGCGCAAGCGGTTTCGCGCCCCGCGCCGCGGCAGATTCCAGCGACTCCACCACCACAAATCCCGCTCCTTCGCCAATCGCCAATCCATCGCGCGCCGCATCAAAGGGTCTCGGGATTCCGCTCGGCGAAAGCGCCTGCAACGAATCAAACCCGGCAAAAACCAACTGGCTCAGCGCATCGTAGCCACCCGCCAGCACCCGCTCCGCCTTTCCCTCGCGCACCATCTGAAACGCCTGCCCGATCGCATTCGCCCCAGAAGCACAGGCATTCGAAATGATCCGGATCGGCCCATGAATCCCCAGCGCACTCGCCATTGCCATCATCTGGCGCTGCGGCTGATAGCTCTCCACCCGGAAAAATTGCCCCCGCTTGCTCAGCCCCTCGACCGCCTGATTGTAGTAAGCCTCTCCAATCGGCATCGCTCCCGCCGAAGTCCCGACCATGATCGGCAGCGCCCCGCTCACTCCGGCCTGCTCCAGCGCCTCGCGAGCCGCTGTGAGAGCCATGCGGGTCCCGCGGTCCATGCGATCCCACTGTTTCTTGGAAAGAGTGGAAATCACCGGCTTATCCGGCATCAGCGCCTGCCCCGCCGTGCCCACGCGCTGACGCGAGACATCAAAAAGATCCACCTCGCGAAATGCCATCCGCCCGGCCCGAAAACCCTCCGCATTTTCCGCCCATCCACCGCCCATCGAGGTGTGGATTCCCGCACCGGTAATGACGACCGGTCGAGCATGAGTGGGAGGGAGTTGGTCGGAACGATATGCCACTGGCTGGGAATTCAAGCTGGCCGACATGCGGCACGTCCAGCTAGTCAACGGGCAGCGAGCTTGTCAAATGCTGCTTCCCCGCTGGCAAAAAACCTTGGAGAAATTCCACGATCAGCCCGCCATCTTTGATGGCGAGCGCGTTATCTCGTTCTCAGACCTCGCCATCGCCCTCGACGCCCTACCCAAGGCCATCAGCCCCGTTCCCGCCCAAGGCAGCGCCCTCCAAGTCGCCCTCGCCACCCTCCAAGGCTGGCGCGATCAGCAAGCCGTCCTGCCCATGGAAAAACCCGGCCTCCCCAAGCTCGGCCCCATCCCCAAAGGCGTCGCCCACCTCAAGCTGACCCCCGGCAACGAAGGCAAACCCCGCACCGTCCGCTTCACCGCCGAGCAAATCGCCGCCGATGCCGACCGCCTCGTCGCTGCGATGGCCCTCACCCCGGCGATCCCGAACCTCGCGACCATCTCCCTCAGCCACTCCTACGGCTACTCCAGCATCATCCTCCCCCTCCTCCTCCACGGCATCCCGCTCCAGACCGTCGAAGTCCCCTTTCCCGCCGTCGTCACTGCCGCTTGGAAAAACCACCCGAAGGTCGTCGTCCCCGCCGTCCCCTCGATGTGGCGCGCCTGGCATCGTTCCGGGATTTTAAAAGATGCTCCCATCGCCCTCGCCATCTCCGCCGGCGCCCCGCTCTCCCTCGAACTCGAAACCGCCATCTGGAACGACTGCGGTCTCAAGCTCCACAACTTCTACGGCGCCTCCGAATGTGGCGGTATCTCCTACGACAGTTCGACCACGCCTCGAACCCACCCTGACGACCTTGGCAAACCACTTCCCGGCGTCGAAGTCGACCTCGCCCCCAGCGGCCGCTTCATCATCCACAGCTCATCCGTCGCCCTCGGCTACGATGACTCCCGTAGCGACGAAAATCTCTCGAACGGCCGCTTTCTGACACCCGACCACGGCCACCTCGACGGCTCCCGCCTGCTCCTCGACTCGCGCGGCGGCGAAACCATCAACGTCGCCGGCCGAAAGCTCGGTCCCGGCCGCATCGAGGCCATCCTCCGCGCCACCGGCCTCGTCGAAAATGTTCGAGTCTTCGGCATCCCGAGTCGCGACCCCGAACGCGTCGACGAAGTCGCCGCCCTGATCACCACGGCCCACCCGATCAAAGACCTCTCCAAAGCCGTCGCCGAAACCCTAGCCGGCTGGGAAATCCCCCGCCACTGGATCCCCAACCCTGATCCCACCGACTGGCAACTCACCCGTCAGTCCCTACGGAAAAAGCACGCCAATCTCGCAAAGTAGCGCGTCGAACCTTGGAATGCGGTGGCAAAGCAAGTCTCCGAACGCGAGCCGCGACACCCGCCTAAAATCCCCCCAAGCCTCCCCACGACCACCGCCTCAATCTTAAAAGTCACCCCGGCACCTTCGTTTTTCTCAGATCCTACTCGACCGCCCGCACCCTCAGCGCCCGCAGCGAAAACAAAGCCGCCGTCGTCTCTCCAATCTTCCTCGCCCCATCCTTCCGCTTCGCCCCGAAGTGCTCCCGCCTCCTCGCAAACACCCCCTCCACAAAACTCCGGCTCCCTATCGCCACCCCATCGCTGAAATACCGCACCCGGCATCTCAGCAGCTCCGACAAACTCAGCTGCCCTCCCTTCTCCAAAACCTGCTTCGCCTCCTCCTTCGAGATTCCTTTCCGTCCCGAGGATACCGCAGAAGCCTCTACCCCGAATTTCGCTGGTAGATGGATTTTTGCGTCGGAATCGTTGAGATTTCATTCGTTTTCGCAAAAGGTCTACACCACAGGCTTTGGATTTCTGATTTCGGGCGGGGGCTGAGGGGGCAGGGTGAAGCCGAGTTGGTTGAGTATGAGATGGTGGATTTTCTCGGGTTTTGTGAAGCGCTTCATCCCCAACTCGCGTCCGTCGGTGG
>CAZVMS010000009.1:0-6169 GCA_964628795.1 uncultured Haloferula sp.
TCGCAAAAATCCGTTCGACCTTGCGTGGCTCTTTGATCGCCATCTCCGTGAAGCCAAGAATGTCAATATAGAGCAGGAATTTTTCTGCCGTCGGATCTTTTTTTGTCATTTAATCGGCCTCCACACATTCATCAATAAACCGGTCGATCTGCGCCAGATACCGTTAGTTGCCTTACGTTGTCCTACCCTTCTTTCGCCACCACCGTATCATACAGCCCATAATGGCGAAGCCCTTCGTGGCTCTCAATCCCAGTGTAGCGGAGAGAGGCATCTTCGTAGCGGCGGAACGCAAAGACGGCCTGGTTCATCTGCTCGGTGTTGAAAACCTTCAGGCGCACCAGCAGGTGGAAGTCCTTCACTGTCAGGCCGGTCACGGTCAGAAACAAATCAGGTTCGAGCTTGGTGATAACATCCTGAAGGGTGTTCTCGCGGAAGTCGGTCAGGTACATGAATGCGGGGATACGCGTCGCGAACTTGATCAGTTTCTCCTGAACGAGCTTGCGCTTGGACTTGTATTCCTCCTCCTCGTCGGTCAGCACTTTCTTCTCCTTCTCCTTCTCCTTCTCCTTCTCCGTCAAGTCACCATCTTTTGCCTTTTTCTTGAGATCTTTGAACTTATCGCTCTTATTGATGATCGTCTCGGTGATATTGTCGCCGAGCGAGCGCCACCCTTCAATACGCTCCACAGCAGCCATTGCTTCGGGGTTGTCCAAGATCCGGCGCAGGGTGTCGTTGTCCACGTTCACCAGCAGCGCGGACTCCCACTTGCGAGCCAGCAGTGTGGCCGAGGCGCCAGAACCGGCAAAGGTCATAAAGCTGCGATAGGGGTTCGGAGACGCTGGCTCTGTCAGATCAGGTTCAGCAAAACCGACCCTATCGAATAGTAGTTTCTTTGATAATCCTTGAGGCCGTCGCGCTGTTTCTCCCCTCAATCCCGAACCGCTCTCGCAGAGTGATATTGGTTATGAAATCGCGCTGAACTTTTTTATTCGTCTTGCAGGGTACTTGTTCCAGCACTTGTTTCAATCGACCAACCGGGCAGTTTTGGGATCGTAGACCACTGCGGTGATCGAGCCGTCTTTGATACGTCGAACGGCTTCGTCAATCACATGAAGTGGCACAAAAAACCACTCCCTCGGTCGCACCGGATGGCCAAAACGGTCAGGGATGGTGAGATCGATCTGCGCCGGAGCGAAAATGCGGTGGAAGAGATTCTCCAGCTTCGTACGGTTGATTCCTGCCAGTTTGTAGCTGGCAACAACTTCAACCTCCGCCAACAGGTAAGTCGCATCAAGAGAAGCATTGGCAATCCGGGATTCAACCTTTCCACCCGTGACGCCGATTTTGTGTATCAGTTCCCGATGTTCAGCAATGAAGGGATGCTCGGACAAGCTGCGCAAAACATAGATGGTACCGCTTTCAATGTCATCCTCTTCCCAGTTTTCGTTGAACAGCGGCCCGGCATTGGGCTCGGTCAATCTGCGGCCGGCCTCATCCTTGTACAGAGCCCGCTGAAGAGATCTGAGCAGGAGATTGCTTTCGGTGCCATTGGCATAGATGACCCTGAGTCGGGCATCCATATGACCATTCGGTGTTTGAAAGTCATCTCCCTTCTCCGCCACGTAGACAAGCTGGCCGCCAAGAATAAAGAAATTACCTGCGTCAACGCTCGCATCCTTCCCAAATGGACGTGTTTGTCGAATATCAGCCTTGAGTTCACTTTCAATTTCCTTAAACAAGGGCCGAAAACGACCGAAGTCCTCACAGGTCTCACGATTTGCAATTTCCTCGGCCGCGCGCTTCTCCGCGCTGGTACGGACATGGCGCAGTTCGGTCATTTCGGAGGAGCCGGCCGCACCTTCAAGTTCAGCAAGCAACTCATCATCGTCCATCGTTTCTGCTGCCTCTATCCGAACAATCTCGCCCCCGGTCAACAGTCCTTGATGATCGAGTGGCACGAGAAGAGTCCGGCATTCCTCCAGCGCACGCAAGCGATCTAGGCGTACGGCGTACAGCCGTTCGAAGATGTCTTTATCTTCCCCATGCTGCGGAGCGCGGCCATGCTGTTCGACAAATCGCTGGATTTCCTCGAATCCGGCAATAATACGTTCCTCACGCGGCGAGCGCCCACCTTTCTTCTCTGGCTGAGCAAATTCGTTGAGCTCAGCACGTAGTTCGTCCAGGTCAATCATAGCGACCCTCATCCTTAAAACGAACGAAGGCAGCTGCACCCTCGGCCATCCGTTTCTCCCAGGCATCCGCTGAACTGATTGACGGCAACCGCCCCCGCTCTTTCTTGAACTTTACAGCACGAACCGCAAGTTCTTTTGCATCCTCCGGAGTGAGGTTCGTACGCTTGGCCGCAATCACTGCTGCGACCTGTTTCAGGCTCTCCTCACTCATTGCCTTGGCAAGGATCGCATAAGCTTCACTAAATGGATTGATGCGGTCAATGAGGTCAATGTCCAGTTCGCGAACATCCATAGCGAACTTACGCACGCCGGAGATCAGGGCAGTATTGGCGGCAGGCTCGCTGGTGCTTAGGTTCCCATCGCCGGTTGCGAGTCGCTTGGCCTGCTGCACCAGATTGATCGCAGCGACAGCATGCTGGCGCACCGCCTCCTGATCTTCCTCATCAAGGTCCGGGTACTTTTCCTTGATGATCTTGCCCATGCGGACCTGGGTCAACTCCTCGGGCACCAGTTCTTCGTCAAACAAGCCCCGTTCGATGGCGGTCTTATCCTGCACAAAGGTTGCGATGACTTCGTTCAGGTCTTCCTGACAAATACGGACCGCCTCCTCGCTTTTTGGTTCAGCGAGGCCTTTGATTTCGATCAGATAGCGCCCCGTATCCTCGTTCACGCCGATATTGCACTTGCCGGGGTCATAACCGGCGTCACCGTAGTCGAATCCTTGCACGGGACCACTCTCCGGATTTTTTGGCCTAAACTCGAAGCGTGGCGCTAACACCTGCTCCATCAGCAAGCTTGCGGCGATGGCCTTCAAGGTATCGTTCACCGCCTCGGTAACAGCTTGTTCAGAAGCATCGGGCTCGGCGATCAGGTTGGTGAAGCGGGAGCGGGTCTTTCCGGGCGCATCACGGGTGGCACGTCCGATGATCTGCACGATTTCCGTGAGGCTTGACCGATACCCTACTGTTAGTGCGTGCTCGCACCAGATCCAGTCAAAACCTTCCTTTGCCATACCCAGGGCGATGATGATGTCAATGTGGTCAGGGTTGTTCTTATGTGCCGAGTCTTTGAGCGCGGCGGAAACCTTGTCGCGCTTGGCGGGGTCGTCGTCCACCAGGTCGGCGATCCGCAGAACTCGGCCCCCAGCAGTCTTGACCAACTGAAATCCGGTCGCGGGGTCCGTCCCTTGCCATTCACCCAGCTCTTCGATGATGTGCTCAACTTCCCGGATCTTATCCTTGGTACTCTCACGCGAATTGACATTCGGGATGTGGACGATGGTCTTCTCGGCCGGGTCAAGCACCTTGAGAATGTCGTCGGTGTAGGATCCGGAGTAGAAAAAATAGCCGATATCGAGCCGCTTAAGATACTCGTAACCGTTGAGCTGTTCATAGTAGGTATAGGTGACGGTGTCGAACCTGGATTCATCCTGCGGAGCCAGCACCGCTTCGGCATCACCCCGGAAGTACGAGCCGGTCATGGCCACGATATGCACCCGGTCGCGAGCGATGAACTGGCCGAGATACAAACCGAGCTTGTTGTCAGGGTTGCTTGAGACGTGGTGAAACTCATCCACCGCGATCAGCCGGTCATCGAAAGCCTCGACTCCGAACTGATCGACGGCAAAACGAAAAGTAGCGTGCGTACAGACCAGTACTTTGTCCTCACCTTCGAGGAATACCCCCAACGATTTGACCTTGCCACCGTTATCCGTACCTGGGGCGTTGCACAGGTTCCATTTCGGCTCCACGCGCCAATCTGCCCAGAAGCCGGATTCGCTCAGCGGTTCATCGTTGAAGCTCGCACCGATGGTTTTCTCCGGCACGACAATGATCGCCTGTTTGAGCCCCTGATTATGCAGCTTGTCCAGCGCAACAAACATCAGCGCCCGGCTCTTGCCGGAGGCAGGCGGCGACTTGATCAGCAGGTACTGCTCGCCGCGCCGCTCGAAAACGCGCTCCTGCATCGGCCGCATGCCGAGTTCGTTCGCTCTGGTCGAGCTGCCATTGCCGGCATATTGCACCGAAACGGATGGAATGGATTGAACCTGTATCATGCAACGTTTCCTTTCAGGCAAAGCTCATAACCGCTCATAACCGCTCATAACTATGAGTTCTCCCCCAGCGTATAAAAAGCGCCGCGCAATCTCCCATGCTGTGTCAACTTGCCTTCCTTTTTGAGCTGATTTAGCAGTCTGGCCGCTTGATCACGATTCAGATGACACAAATCGATCACCTCGCTACGCCGGATTCGACGATGATGCCGCACATGGCTCAGCACCATCTGTTCGTGCTGCAAGCGGTTGAAGCCTGCCTGTCGTGTGTAGGCAATCTGTTGGCCTTTGGCCTGGTAGACACCTGCCGACAAGGTGTAGCTACGGTTGCGCGTGTTGCCGTGTGACTGCACCAGCCCTGCTTCGACCAGTCGCTCCAGAGTACGCCGGGCCTGTGCTGTATCTCGGTGAATATGGCGGGCGAGTTCGTCCGTAGCGAGACGTTTCTGTTCGCGCAGAACAGCCAGCGCAATCAGGCTGTCTATGGGCAACGAAGTCCCGTTCTGCCGATTTTCCTGTTCCACAATCAGTTGGAGAAAAGCCTCGTCAGCGTCCACGGTGGCCAATTGCAGAACCACGTTGGCGTTATCAGTGCGACTGTAGTCCGGCTCGGGACGACCAAAGCGCAACATGCCGCGATAAATTTTGTCTACACCGCGTCCGGAGCGCTCGACGATGCCGATACGTTTCATTGCGTCGGCAAGCGCCGGATTGCGCGGGCGCGGTTCGGTCGTCAGCAGGTTAAGCAGCGTGACACCTTCCACCAGCCCACCCGGATTGCTGACGGTCAACCCGAAATCATCGAGACGTACATGCACTGCGCCGAGCTGATGATAGTCGCGATGCACCAAGGCATTAGCAACGGCTTCACGAAAGGCACCCATGTCCACCTTGGGAACAGGCACCCGGAACAGGCCGATCTGTACTTCCTTTTCAGGATTGTAGGGGCGAAAATTGGTTTCCAGCCACTCCAGTGCCTTGAGCAGGGGAAAGCGCCTGAATTCGTTGAAAGAGACGGTTTCCCGTGCCAGCACTTGAAAGGCCAGTTCATGGGTGGGCACGAGGTCACGCAGTGCGCTTTCGCGGCCAATCACCAGAAGGCCGGTCAAGGTGGGAACCCGTTCACCAATTGGTGTGCGCGTGCTGAAACCCAGCGCGCCATCCAGTGCTTCGTCATCCAGTTCAAGCAGTACGCGGTCACCACCGTATTGGCGTATGGCCTGGCGTAACCGCTCACGTTCCAGCGGATCGAAATCAGCCAGCGTTGCACCAGCAACGGCTTGTGCTGATGCGTCTGACAAACCGAAGCGACTGGCTCGGCTGCTGCGATCATGGGGCAGCATCGGCACGCATTCGGGCGTGCCGTCCGGCTTCAGGCGGCGGCGCAGATACACTCCGGCCGTTGTCGCCACTTCAGTATGGGACTGAGGCACCAGAATTTGCGCAACACGGATGTTTGCGATCACATGTTCGTTGAAGGTCACCGCCAGCGAGGGGGATGTCCTGGCGGCCACCATACCTGGCAGGCCGGCCAGGTTCTGATGGGCCACGTGCAGGCCGGTGGGAGTACCGTCGTCTTCAACTCCCAGCCAGAGTTCCCCGCCGTCAGTATTGGCGAGTCCCACCAGAGCCTCGACCAATTCATTGTCGGACAGGCGGGAGCGATCGCTCTTGAACTCAACCGTCAGGGTTTCCGCTGGCGGCAAAAGGGTTGTTGGAGAAGTTCGCGCCGCGCTCATGCTGATTTCCTCCCTCTCGTCAGCTGAGGGGAAACTTTACCCCTCTCCGCCGTCATCTTCGTGTACAGCTCGAACAGCTTTTCCAGCCGCTCCGTGTCGTTGCGGAAGCGCCGACCGATATAAATCCGCTCCAGCACTTCGTCGTTGCGCTCGTGTTTGAGCGATTCAAGAATAGGCACCATCTT
>CAZVMS010000010.1:0-13710 GCA_964628795.1 uncultured Haloferula sp.
GCCGCATCATTCTGATGAAACAACGCCGCGGGAAACGACGACGGGAAGAATTGAAGAAAGCGGCCTGACTTCGGACACCTGACACCGCAATATCTCAACTGTCATGGGAGAATTGCACCCAAAACTTGAGATCCAGGCAGGTGTTGGGCCATTTTTACCAATGAAAGGCGCTGCGCACCTCCCACAAGCGCCCGACACCCTCTTCAGACCGCCCGCTTCAACTCAAAATTCGAAAATCACCCTGCCCGAATGGCTTTTCGAATAGGGTCTAGCCTGTTGCCGAGCAATCAATGTTAGTCGGCTCTCGGGAGGGGCATAGTCTTGCCAGCCAGCCTCGTGGCAAGTAGTCCATGAGTGATCTCACTCATCCCTTGTTTTGCCCGATAGCGTCCTTCTCACCTTTACTGGATTCCACGACCCCTTCGTCCCCACCGCTACAGTGGGAGTGATGGAGGCCGGGCCTGTGCTCACCGTCGTCGCTGAGAGATCGTTCGACACGGTCTACCTGTTCTCAACACCCAAGACAGCAGAGATCAGTGCGGGCACGAAAGAGGCCATCCTAGGAAAACATCATGATGTGAAGGTGGAGATCCTGGAGGTCCCGATGAAGGACCCCACCAACTACCTCGGCATCCTCCGGCAGCTCCGAAAACACTTCCGCACTATTCAAGGCCGGCATCCCGAGGCTTCTTTTTCGATTTCCGTCTCATCAGGCACACCCCACATGCACGCGTCGTGGTCCTCCTGGCGGCCTCCGGAGAAATTCCAGCCACTCTGCTCCAGTCGACGCCCCGTCACTTCGTTCCCGAAGGTAAACCGCAGGTTCGTGAAATCGACATCCTCGGCAAGGATTTCCCCCGGATCACCCGTAAGCTCGGGACATTCACTGACGACGGCGATGAGGGCAATGAGATCGCAGCGATTTGCCGTCAGGAGGGCATCATCGGTTCAGATCCGGGCTTCCTGCGCTCGCTCCATGAGGCCCACGTGTTTGGCCAGTATGATGACGTCCACGTTCTACTCTTGGGCGAAACCGGTAGCGGGAAGGAATACTTCTCCCGCTTTATCCACGCTGCCAGCAATCGCTCGACGAAGCCGCTTGTGATCGTCAACTGCAGCAGTCTCCCGGAGAACCTCGTCGAAAGCCAACTCTTCGGCCACCGAAAGGGTTCCTTCACCGGTGCGAGCAACAACCACGATGGCAAATTCAAAACGGCAGATGGTGGAACCCTGTTTCTTGATGAACTTGGCGAACTTCCCTTGGCCGCGCAGGCGAAGTTGTTGCGCGCACTGGAGGAGGGTGAGATCGAACCCGTCGGTGCCGACCGACCAACCAAGGTCAACGTCCGAGTCATCGCTGCCACCAACCGTGACCTCAGGAGCATGGTGGCCGATGGGAGCTTCCGGGAAGACCTCTACCAACGCTTCGGCTCCACGATTCGCCTTCCGGCTCTCCGAGAACGCCGAACCGACATCCCACTCCTTGCCTCTCACCTGTTGGAGCAGTGGAACCGAAAACATCAGAAAGAGAAGAAGCTCTCAGCCCCGGCGCTAACGGAACTCACAAGGCGCCCATGGCACGGAAATGTTCGCGAACTTCGTAAGGTCCTCCTTCAGTCCGTGATGCTCTCGACCAAAGCCGTTATCGGCCCTGATGATCTTCGCTTCGACGATGTGACCCAAAACGGCACCGAATCCATCCCTGAGCCCTCACCCGATTTCGATCTCAATGCCTACATGGACGATGTGAAGTCCAGGCTTGTTGACCGCGCTTTGGAGCTGAGCGGGGGAGTCCAATCACAGGCCGCCAAGCTGCTCGGGATCACGCCGCAGGGATTAAATCAGTTCTTGAAGCGTAAGGATCATCAATGATTACGTATGTATCCATCAACATTCGTTGATATCCCTAAGCCCGATACTTGACTTGACTTCACCCAAAACCACTACCTTTCAAGCACTTACATGACGACGAACGAGATGGCACATGGTCTGCGATGGTATGGCACACTCCGATGCCAAGCGATCTTCCCGCCTCAAACAACCCGCTCTGCCATTCATCAGGCACGGGCGAGCCGTTTTCCGGTCTCATGAAGTCGACCAATTTCGAATTCCTCCGGCCCCAATTCCGTGAGCTGGCTGACCTCGGCGGTTTTGCCGAAGCCTATGCCGCCAACGATCCGTCCGGCAGTCTGGTCAAGCTCCGCCTCTTCGCCGAGAACCTCGTCAAGGCGGTCTACTCCCACCATCAGCTTGAGCGCTCCTATCAGAGCAATCTCAACGACCTCCTCAACGACGACTCTTTCAAGTCGATCACCCCAGCGGTGATTCTCGACAAGATCCACCTCCTCCGGATCAAGGGGAACCACGCCGCGCATGGAACTCTCCACCCACTCCAGCCAGGGCAGATCGAAAGCATCCTCAAAGACGCCTTTGACCTCGCACTTTGGCTCGGACTCTACACTGGTTTGCTCGGTAGTGAGGACAGGCCCACATGGCACGGCCTTCCTGCTGGTGAGGCCTCGAAATCTTCCCTCAAGCGGGAAAAGAAAGCAGCGCTGCAAAAGCTGGCCGAGCAGGAGACTCTCATGGCCAAGCTCTTGGCCGACCTTGAGGAAGCACGCGCTCAGATAGAAACCACCCAGAAGTCTGGCGAGGAACAAGCTGCGATTCTCAGCCAAGCTCAGCAGGCCGCCAATGCCCTCGACTTCAGCGAAGAGGAGACTCGCCTCCAGCTCATCGACGAGATGCTACTTGCCGCCGGCTGGAAGGTCGGCCCCGGAAAGACATCGACCACGGAGGTTGGCAAGGAAATCGAGGTTCTCTACCAGCCAACCGCCAGTGGCAAAGGATACGCCGACTACGTTCTTTGGGGAGACAATGGCAAACCCCTCGGCTTGGCCGAGGCGAAGAAGACTGCCGAAGACGCCCAGAAGGGCAAAATGCAGGCGAAATACTATGCCGACGGTCTGGAAAAGATGCACGGCCAGAGGCCCCTCATCTTCTTCACGAACGGTCACGACCTTTTTGTGTGGGACGACGCCAAAGGCGAACCCCCTCGGAAGATCTTCGGCTTCTATTCGAAGGACAGCATCGAATACACCCACTTCCAGAACCAGCAGCGCGAACCGGTGCTAGGAGCGCTCAATCCCAAGGAATCCATCACCGACCGACTCTATCAGATCGAATCGATCAAACGCGTGGCTGAAGTCTTCGACCAAAGGAAACGCCGCGCTCTCGTCATCCAAGCCACCGGAACCGGCAAAACTCGCGTCGCCATCGCTCTGAGTGAGTTGATGATCCGGGCCAAATGGGCCAAGCGCATCCTCTTCCTCTGCGACCGTCGCGAGCTTCGCAAACAGGCGGGCGATGCTTTCGACGAATTCCTTCCCTCGGAGCCGCGCATTCTCGTTACCCGCGCTACCGCCAAGGACCGTACCAAGCGCATCTACCTCGCCACCTATCCGGCGATGATGAAGTGCTACCAGGACTTCGATCCTGGCTTCTTCGATCTCATCATCGCCGACGAGAGTCACCGCAGCATTTACAACCGTTACCGCGATATCTTCCGCTGGTTCGATGCCTACCAGGTCGGTCTCACCGCTACCCCGCTGAAGTTCATCCAGAGGAATACTTACTCCCTCTTCGGCTGTGAAAACGAGGACCCCACCTCGAACTTCACCTATGAGCAGGCCATCGCCCACGTGCCTCCTTACCTGTGCCCCTTCAAGGTCATCAAGCACACCACCAAGTTCCTGCGCGATGGGATCAAATACAAGGAACTCACCGAGGAGCAGCAGGCACAGCTCGACGAGCAAGTCGAGGACTCCGAGGCCGTCGATTACGAGAAGGAAAAGGTCAGTCGCAAGGTGTTCAACCGCGATACCGACAAGGCCATCATCCGTAACTTGATGGAGAACGGGATTCGCAATGCCGATGGCACACGCCTCGGCAAATCGATCATCTTCGCTCGCAACCACGCCCACGCCAAGCTGCTGGTCGAAGTCTTCGACGAGCTCTATCCCCAGTATGGCGGAGACTTCTGCCTCCGTATCGACAACTACGAGCCTCGCGCCGAACAGCTCATCGATGACTTCAAGTCCACCGACGGCAGTAAGAACCTCACCATCGCCGTCTCGGTCGACATGCTTGACACTGGCATCGACATTCCCTCGCTGGTCAATCTCGTCTTCGCCAAGCCCGTGAAGTCCTATGCCAAATTCTGGCAGATGATCGGCCGTGGGACCCGTCTGTGTGAAAACCTCTTTGGCCCCGGGAAACACAAGACCGAGTTCCGGATCTTCGATCACTGGGGGAATTTCGAATACTTCGATGAACTCACGAGCGAAGCCGAGCCATCTCGTTCAAAGTCTCTCCCCGAACAGCTTTTTGAAGCACGCATCACACTCGGCGAGGCCGCCATTCAGGCTCAGGACGTGGATGCTCTCAAGCTCGCCACCAAGCTCCTCGCTTCCGACATCGCAGCCCTACCCGATGACTGCCTCTCCATCCGTGAGAAATGGAAGGACATCCGCGGCATGCAGAAGGACGGCGTCATCGAGGAATTCAGTGCCCCAACCATCGCCACCCTCCGTAGCACCATCTGCCCACTCATGCAGTGGCGGGATGTCCACGGCAAGGAACCAGCGCTGCGCTTCGACCTCCTCACCACACAGCTCGCAGTCGCCAAGCTCACCGGCTCAGCCGATGCCGAGAGCTTGCGAGATGATATCATTGCGCAAGTTAGTAGTCTTCCCATCAACCTCAAACCGGTTCAGGAAAAACTCCCCACCATTCAGAAGGTCAAACAAACCACCTACTATCATTCAGCAACCATCGCTGACCTCGACACCATGCGTCAGGAGCTGCGTGGCATCATGCGCTTCCGCAAGGTCACCCGCCCCGGGCAGGAAACGGCCCTCTTCCTCAACGTCGCCGAAGACGAAGCCCAGTATCAGGTCTCCTCTCATAAGGTGAAACTCGCCGGCATGGATCTCGCCGCCTACCGTACCCGGGTGGAGTCGGTTCTCACCGGGCTCTTCGAACAAAGCATCGCTCTCAAGAAGATCCGCTCAGGCGAACCTGTCGCCGAGTCTGATCTTGAGGAACTCGTCGCGGACGTCCTCCTTCAGGACCCTAGCCTCAATCTCGAGGACCTCCTCGAACACTATCCTAACAAATCGAAAAGCCTCGCCCTTGCCATCCGCTGCATCGTCGGCATGGACGCGGCCAAGGTCGACGAACACCTCAAGACCTTCGTCCAGCAATACCCCAGCCTGAACGCCAACCAGATCCGCTTCCTTGAGCTGCTCAAGGCCCACATCTCGACCTACGGCGCCATCGAGCTCGATAAGCTCTGGGAGGTCCCTTTCACCACCCTCCACACCGAGGGCATCGACGGAGTCTTCACCGACTCCCAACAAGTCGATTCGCTCCTCGAGCTCCTCACTCATCTCAACGAATCCGCCGCCTAATTTATCCTTTTAATAAGGATAAAAATCGGAAAAAGTCTCATCTGTGAAAGGAGAACTCCACAACACCCTTCGGGAAAAGCTCGCCAGCTCGCTGGCTGCCGACATCCCTGCGCTCACCCGCCGGGAGATCCGTCTCCCAGAGGTGCCCGGGAAAGCACTCGCAGTGATTGGCATGCGCCGCAGCGGCAAGACCTGCTTCCTCTGGCAGTGCCTTGGCGACCTGCTCAAGGCTGGTGCCCCCAGGGAATCCCTCGTCTTCCTCAATTTCGAAGACGACCGCCTCGCTGGCATGGAGGCCTCCGACCTTTCGTTCCTGCTCGAAGAATACTACCGCCTCCACCCCGAGTTCCGGGACACCCACCAGGTCACCCTCTTCCTCGATGAGATCCAGCTCATCCCCGGCTGGGAAACCTTCGCCCGCCGTGTGCTCGATAGTGAAAAGGTCCGACTCTTCCTCTCCGGTTCCTCCGCTACCATGCTCAGTCGCGAGGTCGCTACCAGCATGCGTGGCCGCGCCATGGAGGTCACCGTCTTTCCCTTCAGCTTTCGGGAAGCTCTCGCCCATCGCGATCTCCTCCCGGATAAGGAATGGGACCTCCTCCCCAAAGCCCGCCGCTCGATCCTCGAAAAAGCCTTTCGCGACTACCTCACTGAAGGCGGGTTCCCCGATGCGCAAGGCATCGACCCGCGCGACCGCCGACCGCTCCTTCAAGGCTACGTCGATGTCGCCGTCCTGCGCGACATCATCGAGCGCCACGGCATCTCGAATCCCTTCGCCCTCCGCTGGCTCCAGCGTCACTTGTTAGGAAATCCGACCGCCCCCTTCAGCATCCAGAAATTCTACGATGCCCTGAAGTCGCAAGGCCTACCGATCTCGAAGGACAGCCTCCATGCCTTTCTCGCCCACTTCGAGGACGCCTTCCTCATTCGCACCACCTCGCTGCTCACCGCTTCCGAGCGCCAGCGCATGGTCAACCCGCGCAAAGCCTATCCCATCGATCCTGGCCTCATCCCCGTCTACGAACGCGTCGGCCGCGCCAACCTCGGCCACGCCCTTGAGACCGCCGTCCTGATCGAGCTCCAGCGCCGCGGCTGCGAACTCCACTACTTCCGCACCCCGGAGGGAAACGAGATCGACTTCCACGCCATCGACTCCACCGGACGAGCACTCTTCGTCCAGGTCTGTGCCGACGCCACCGATCCCAAAACCCTCGAGCGCGAAACCCGCTCCCTTCTCGAAACCCAGTCCACTCATCCCGACGCCCGGCAGATACTCCTGCTCCTCGAAGCCCTTCCCGCCGGGACGGCCACTCCGGACTCCATCGAGGTCGTCCCCGCCCTCCAGTGGTTCCTCCAGACCGAGAACTAAACACCAGCAACCTTTCACTCTTCCCAACCCTCTCCATTTCAGCATTTCAGCTTTCAAAATCTCAGCTTTTTCCCCGCAATGACCGTCGCCACCTCACTCAAATCCAAGATCGACGCCCTCTGGCTCGACTTCCACTCCGGCGGGATCACCAATCCCATCACCGTCATCGAGCAGATTTCCTACCTCATGTTCGCCCGCTTGCTCGATCTCACCGAGTCGCGCAATGAAAAGCGAGCGGCCCGGCTCAAGAAGGACTTCAAGCCCATCTTCCCGAAGTCCAAGCAGCACCTCCGCTGGTCCCAGTTCAAACAGGAAGGCGGCGACAACATGCTCAAGACCGTCCGCGACGAACTCTTTCCCTTCCTCCGCTCCGAGATCCAGCAGCACAGCGCCCTCGGCAAGTTTCTTAAGGACGCCAACTGCCTCATCCCCAGCGGCAACCTGCTCGTCCGCGCCGTCAACGCCATCGAGGCCCTCCCGCTCACCCAGGGCGATACCAAGGGCGACCTCTACGAATACCTCCTCAGCAAGCTCAGCACCGCAGGCATCTCGGGGCAGTTCCGCACCCCGCGACACATCATCCGGGCGATGGCCGAGATTCTCGACCCCAAGCCCACCGACACCATCTGCGATCCCGCCTGTGGCACCGCCGGCTTCCTCATCGGCAGCATGGAGTATCTGAAGGAAAAATACTCCACCCCCTCGCTCGTCGAGACCGATGAGGAAGGCAACAAGCACTACCCCGGCGACCTGCTCGAACCCTACCTCGAGCACATCCAGGGCGACATGATGCACGGCTTCGATTTCGACAGCACCATGCTCCGCATCGCCGCCATGAACCTCCTGCTCCACGATGTCGATTCACCCGCCATCGCCTATCAGGACACCCTCGGCTCGAACTTCTCGGAAAAGTATCCCAAGGACTCCCACGACCGCTTCGACGTCATCCTCGCCAACCCACCCTTCAAGGGAACGCTCGACCTCGACAACATCGACCCCGCGCTCAAGAGCAAGGTCAAGACCAAGAAGAGCGAGCTGCTCTTCCTCGTCCTCATCCTCCAGATGCTCAACCAAGGTGGACGCGCCGCCGTCATCGTCCCCGATGGTGTGCTCTTCGGCTCCTCCCAGGCCCACCTCGGCGTCCGGAAACTCATCGTCGATGACAACCAGCTCGAAGGCGTCATCTCACTCCCCGCCGGTGTCTTCAAACCCTACGCCGGCGTCTCCACCGCCATCCTCGTCTTCACCAAAGGCGGCCGCACCGATGGCGTCTGGTTCTACGATGTCCAGGCCGACGGCTTCAGCCTCGACGACAAACGCCAGGAGCAACCCGACAAGAACGACCTCCCCGACATGGTCGCCCGCTGGACCAAGCGCAACCAGAAGAAAGAAAGCGACCGCACCCAGAAACACTTCTTCGTCCCTGTGGCCGACATCCGCGCCAACAAATACGACCTCTCCCTCAATCGCTACAAGGAGACGAAATACGAGGAAGCCACCTACGACCCGCCTAAGACCATTCTCAAGCGGATGCGGAAGTTGGAGAACGATATCCTCAAGGACATCGACGAACTGGAGGGGCTATTGAAATGACAATGGTAACCGTCAGCGCATCCGAGATCGCGAAGCAAGTTCGCGGCGTCACATACTCGAAGGGGGACGCAATCGGAACTCCTTCGCCGGGTTACGTGATGCTTCTTCGCGCAAACAACATCACCGCAGGAGGACTCACGACGGATGGAGCGATTTATGTTCCGGAATCAAAAGTTTCTCCAAAGCAGAGGCTTCTACCAGGCGACATAGTTGTAGCCACATCGAGTGGAAGCCTTGATGTCGTTGGGAAAGCCTCTCCGGTAACTACTCCGATCGACGCAACTTTCGGGGCCTTTTGTAAGGTCGTTCGGCCAAACAAGAAGGTTGCTCCGGAGTATCTGGCCCAGTTTTTCAAGTCAGCGCCGTATCGGCAGACCGTGATGCAACTGGCAGCGGGAGCAAATATCAACAATCTCCGGAACGAACATATCGACGACCTCCAAATCCCCATCCCCCACAAGAACGGGAAGCCGGACTTGGAGGAGCAGAAGCGGATCGCGGCGATCCTGGACAAGGCGGATGGGATCCGCCGCAAGCGCCAGCAAGCCCTCCGCCTCACCGACGACTTCCTCCGCTCCGTCTTCCTCGACATGTTCGGCGACCCCGTCACCAATCCAATGGGGTGGGATCTACTTCCTATAAGTAGCGGCATCGAGTCCTTCGACGGAGGAAAGAACGTCGCACCACTCAACACACCTCGAAGTGATGGTATGCGCGTTCTAAAAGTGAGCGCGGTCACCAGCGGTGAATTCCTAGAACACGAGAGCAAATCATTCAGCGAGGATTTCCAAGTCCCAACCGACTACATCGTCAAACAGGGCGATCTATTGATCAGCAGGGCAAACACCAAGGAACTCGTCGGAGCAGTTGCATATGTCTGGAAGACTTCCGCCATGACGATGCTTCCCGACAAGCTCTGGCGATTCGTCTGGTCAGAGCCGAAACGCATCCATCCGCTTTTCATGCTCCACATGGCCCGATCTAGCCATTTCAGGAACGAGCTGATGCTGAGAGCAACAGGCAGCAGCGGTTCTATGAAGAACATCGGCAAGGTTAAGATGCTCGATATTCCGATCCCGCTTCCACCCTACCCGCTTCAAGAGCGATTCGCCAAAATCGCCATTCGGCTCCGCTCTCAGAGCTGCACCTCTACCTCAACCCTTCGCGAAGCCGAAGACCTCTTCTCTTCCCTCCAACAACGCGCCTTCCGGGGCGAACTCTAAGAACTCAGTCATGCAACCACCAAAACTCGCAGCAACCGAGCTAACTCCAATTTTCCCGCAATTTCGTGGCCTTCATGAAATTGGTTTCGGTGGCTTCAAGACCGTCTTCAAAGGAACGGTCGGAGGAAATCAGGAAGTATTGAAGGTCATCGGTATTCCGGCACCCGATGACCCCAATGATGTTGATCAGGTCCGTTTCCAAGAAGAATGCGTCGCTCGCGTTCAACGAGAAGTCAGCATCTTGAGCCGCTGCCATTCAACTTCCATGGTCAAGCTCGCTTCCGTCCCCTTGGGTGAACACGAGATCAACGGTTTCACTTATTCCATCTACTCCGAGGAGTTTCTTAATGGTCCGGATCTCTGGGCACTGATCAAAGCAAAAGGTGCGCCTCCAAGCGAGACTGAGGCGAAACAACTCATGAGATCCCTACTGGTAGCGATTAAGGAAGTTTGGTCCATGCGCTTCATTCACCGGGACATCAAGCCCGCGAACGTCATTAAACTTGCCGATCCCGATCGTCCGTTCGTCCTGATCGATCTCGGCATCGCGTTCGGATTGCTCGAAACCGGACTCACTCTTCAAGGAGTCCCTTGCACCAACCGCTACCTTGCCCCGGAGATGGCGAACCCCAATTTCCGTGCCAGCCTGGACTACCGCACCGACCTCTACACCATCGCTCTCACCGTATTCGAGTACTCCGCTGGGCAGCATCCGATCGCACGCGATAGCGATGACGCCATCCGAACCGTCACGAGAGCCCTCCATGACCCACCAAAGCCGCTCAAAGACCTTCGCCCCGATTTTTCAACTGAGTTCTGCTGGTTGATAGATCAGCTACTGAAGAAGAAGCCCGCCCTCCGCCCAGCGAATCTGGATCGCCTGATTGCCCAAACTGAAATCTGACCTATGAAACTTTACGCCCAACAAGGCTATGGAACCGGAAGCGGCGAAAATGATCGCATCAGCGCGGGACTTGCCGCCGGTCACATCCATGGAGCCATCATCAGCCCCAAAGACTTTGCACACGATCGCGCGATGACCCTATTGGAGCAGATTGAAGGTGATTTCCCTGACGCCGACCGACTCTTCGATCCGCATTGGTATGCATCCATTCTTGCCTACGATCCTGATTCCAGAATGGGGAAACTCATCTCGGACGATTACACCTACTTCGAGGCACGGCGTCGTTCACAGATGGAGTCTGAGAGCCAGGTCCGGGCCGACCTCGAAGCATGCCTGGCTTTCCAAGCCCAGATGCCACTAACAGCAGCCATCGCTCCGGGTATCGTCATCCGTCAGCGGTTCAATTCCGCTGAAGCCGTCATCGCCAAGAACTTTATCCGAAATGCAAGAGTCGCGTGGGACTCAGTCGGCGACAATCGGCCGCTCTACGCCACTTTGGCAATCGATGCAGAGGCACTGCAGGACCGGCTTGCTTTGGAAGAGTTCCTCTCTGAGATCACAATCCTAGACACGCCTCCTGACGGCTTCTACATCCTCGTCCATAACCCGACTTCAGGCATTCCTCCTGAATTGGTGGACCCGCGAACACTCGCGGGATGGATGCTGTTGAATCACTCTCTGAACCTAAACGGTTTCGAGGTCATCAATGGCTACTCTGACATCCTTTCACCTTTCCTTGTGGCGGCCGGTGGAACAGCGGGGGCAACCGGGTGGTTCAATACCCAGAAAGTGTTCTCCCTCGATCGTTTCGCACCACCCTCTCCCGGGGGGCGTCGTCCCGTGTATCGCTACCTCTCAACTCGCCTACTGAACTCGATCCGTTTCGATGAACTGCAGCTGTTACGAGACCGATTCCCTGAAGTCCTGAACGGCCTAGTGACGGATCAATTCTACGATCCGGAGAACGGCTCCATGCCGGATGGGCAGTTACAAGAAATTCTCCAGACGTGGGACGCGATCACCAGCTTCGCGCCTGCAGGATCCTCTCCACAGTTATCCGACTGTCGTAGTTGGATCTCCAGAGCTAGTAGCCAGTATGAACAGATCAACCTCTCACCCGGCATGAGGCTGATGGGGCGATCCAACGGCGATCACCTCGAGTCCATTGCTAGCGGCCTCCAACTATTCTCAGAGCTGGCTGAGATCGACTTTTGAACTCAATGTCCGAATGGCTTTCTCTCTTGCCTCAACACTGAATGCCCGCACCCGAGTGGGAGTGTAGTGCTCACGAATTTTTCCAGTCGTCACCTCGAAGGTCCACAGCCCCACAGAAGAATGCCGGAACGCTTCCAAATTAGCCACCGCAGGACCTGCGTTCTCGCTGGGCATGACGACAATCGCCTTATCCGCGAAGTAGCGGTATCGAAATGCTTGCTGCAGTGCACGACGCCAATCCTTGAGCTTTCCCTCGAAGGCGTGAAGTTGACGCTTACGCAGTTGTTTCTCCAACGCCAGCGCCGTGAACTCATTGAGCCCAGCTCCTTTGGTCAGGCCGATCCAAACCAAGTCAGCCACTCCGAAGCCGGCGAGCGAAAACTCCCCAGCTGCCAGACCCCGAGCGCTCGCACGGGCAAAGTAAGCACGCTCAAACGCGCGCATGAAATTCGCTTCACCGCGCTTTCTCGCACCGGCATTTCCGAAGTTCTTACGCGTATTCTGCCCTCTGGAGGAGAGCTTGAGGACGTCTGGAGTAGGGTTTTCCATCCGGGCGGACCCTGCCACCGGATTGATCGCAGATCCAGAATGAATTCGACTTCCCTCGCTTGAATCGTGTCTGCAAACCTTTCTCCACTGTCCCTTCCTTTCGAGCTCGCGTCCGAACCGACGCGCTTCCTTGGTCAGATCCGAGAATCCGCCGAATCCGAAGTCCGTGCAGACATCATGGCCGTGGGCACCAAACCCCTCGGCACCGCTCTCGCGACGGCGAAGTTCGTGATGGATGCCGGCGAGTTGACCGTCGTCTTTCCAGGCGGCATTCCCCGGGAGCTCGCCTCATGCAGGACAAGCTCGGCAGGCACCTTCCCAAGCTGGTCGATGGCAAGACCAGAAGAGTCCTGAAATCCGCCAGAGTCGCCAAGGGAGCAAAAGCCGCCAAGATGACTGCCAGCGCCTCCCTCATTGTCGTCGAGGCCGCCCACATGATCAGCGGCCACGACAATGCCAAACGACTCAAGACGATCGAGAAGGCCGTCGCCAAGCTCCTCCATGGCCAGCAGACCGAGATGAAGGCCCGGGTCGAAGCGATCTACCGCTACGCCAAGGAAATCGCCGGCCCCGGCAGTGGCAAGCTCCTCAAAGCCGACCAAACCGAACTCGGTCGCCTCTGCCTCGACCTGATGCAGCTCCGCGCCCAGTGGCGGGAGGACTTCCTTTACGAACTTAATCAGATCGACCCCGCCAAAGCCGACCTCCTCACCTTCAAGAAAGACGCCAGCTACCAGAAGAATCTGGAGAAGCGGATTCAGCGCGCCGGAGAAACGCTTGAATCCGTCCAATGGATGCACTTCACCCTGCTCCTGCAGATGACCCTCGCCAGCAAAGCCGGACGTGCCGACCGCTTCATCCAACACACCCTAAAGGACGAAGCCGCCACCTGGCGCGCTCTCTCCAAGCACGCCCACACTCGCGCCCTTGAGATCACCAACAAGGATTCTATCCCCAAGGAATGGAAAGAAGTCCTCGGCCACTTGGACTCACTTTCAGCCGTCTGGGACTTCAAGCTTCCGATGCAAGCACACTAACACTTAACCTTTCTCCTTATGAACCGGCTCTACACTTTAACCCAGAATGATCTGGATCTGGTTGAGCGAATGGCTGAAGTCAATCTCAGCGTCAAGACTGCCCAGCAAGGAAGTCGAGGACCTTAAAGTAAGGATCTTCCTACCCCGACTTTCGCTGTTAGATGGGTTTTTGGGCCGGAATCGTTGAGATTGCGTTCATTTTATCAATAGGTCTACACCACAGGCTTTGGATTTCTGATTTCGGGCGGGGGCTGAGGGGGCAGGGTGAAGCCGAGTTGGTTGAGTATGAGATGGTGGATTTTCTCGGGTTTTGTGAAGCGCTTCATCCCCAACTCGCGTCCGTCGGTGG
>CAZVMS010000011.1:0-1988 GCA_964628795.1 uncultured Haloferula sp.
ATTCATTGGAGAGGAGTAAAGACTTCGAGGCTTGCAACGGAGGTGGTGGTCGGATTGCTGTACTTCTCGCCGTCGCTCGAAGTGCCACCGTCGCTGTCGAACCTAAGAGGATCGGTTCCGAAGATCGCGACCTCGAAAAGACTGGGGATACCATCCCCATCAAAGTCCATAGCTTCCGCATTCCCCGCGATTGGTGGGGTGTCGGTGTAGCTTAGCCTGAGAAACAGCCTAGGAGACGTGCTTTTCATGCCGTAGCTCTTATTCCCCATGCTGTATTCCACGATGGGTGCATGTAGCCAGACTGAAAGGTCCATACTACACTGGACAAAATAGGTTCTCCCCTCCGCGCCGACCCAGTCAGCATTTACGGTATCATTCGTCCCCGGTGTAAGGACGATTGGCTGTTCGGCTCCTGTGGATCCTGCGAGAACAACCAGAAGCAGGGAAACTTGGATGACTCTCATCGCTCCTGCCTCCTCTCTAGTTCCTTAAGTGCAATCTGAGACGGTCCTCGCCGTTTCCAAAAGCTGATCGTCACATCCTTCGGCTTGGGAGGATTTGCCAGAAAGTACTCCCGCCGCTCCGCCTGTGCCTTCTCTCGGTCATAGAATGCCTGTTCCAGACTGGCACCTTCCTTGCGGTAGAGCTCGTGAAGCTGCCGGAGAGTCTCCATTGCTTTGCCCCTAGAACTACCTTCCACCACTACGAAGTCGGGGCCTGCGATTCGGATGTCAGGAAGCTCCGGAATCTCGGGAGCCTCGTAGTGTTGACCGTTCTTAGCCATGAACCGTTGGATCCGGGCGGTATCCATGTTCCCGATGCCCATCATCATGCTGTAGTCCGTGTAGGTCTCATCCGGTTTGGTGACCCGGTAGGTCGTAAAACCGCAAAAGTGGTTGAAATCGATATTCGTCCACGCCGTCAGAGTCTTCTCGGTCTTCCCGTTCGGATAGATCCGCAGAAAGGTCCGTGAGTGATCGTAGACGGTGGCAGAAACAGCGAGCATTTTGGGCCCTTGATAGGAATTCTTGAACTCCTCGAAGCGTGCCAACGCGTCAGGGTCGTCAATAACCACAGGAGGCGCGGGCGGAGGAGGATCAGGCAGTCCAGGATCCTCGACCTTCCGAACGGTGATCGCTATATTTCCGGTAACCGGCGGCAACCCCGACATCGGCGGGGCTTCAACTACGTCGAACCGACGGGTTCGAGAGCTGATCACCTTGAAATCTATGGGAGGGGGCTTCGGTTTTGGCTCTGCCCGAACCGCATCGACGGGCAACCTCGGGATCTCCACCTTGTCGGTGGTAAAGACCCTCTCCTGCGCCAAAACCGGTGATGCCAGACAGAGAAGAGCGGTGAAAGCGGGCAAATTTCTCATGATGTTAGGGAGCTTCGTGGGATACCTTTAGCCTGTCCATCCTGTTCGCCTGAAGAAATCGACACGTAGGGTGGAGACTCAAAATTTCAGCGCTACGCACTACGGGATCAGCCATGACGAGGCAAGTTCATTCGAAGTCACACTGAAGCGGCGGTGACAGAACTCTTTGACTACATCAACTTTAGAGAGATTCAGGAGACCGATCTGGGCTGCAGAAAATTGGGCCCTTTCGCAAGTGAGTAGCGTTGGCCGCTCGAAGAAGCATCCGCACTGGGAATCGATTACTGTTGTTAGATAGCTTGTGGGATTATTTTCAGTAATCACATGAGAGCGCAGAATCTACTCACCTACCCGATACAGCCAGTCTTCGTTTTGGACGCGGTAGGTCGTCGTGGTGGCGACCGTCGAGTTCCCGGCCTGCAGCTTTCTTGTTCCTACCTCCCCACTGTTTGAAGAAAAAGGGCACCTTCGACCGCTCGCAGCGGTCCCGGATCTCCTCGGCCCACTCAGGACTCATCGGACGCGGGCTTGCTCCGCTTTCGCCTCCAACAATCACCCAGTCGATTCCCCTGAGACTGAACCTCCCCAATGACCCAATCAGCGGCTCGCA
>CAZVMS010000012.1:0-2778 GCA_964628795.1 uncultured Haloferula sp.
AAGCCAGATCAGCGCTCCGGAAGAGCCTCGAAGCAATCTTGGATTAAAAAACGCTCCTCCGGAAAGCTCCCCCGCCCGAAAGCTCGGAATCCGAGAAGCTTCAAATCCCGCCTCGCACCAAAGTCCGACAGACTGCTAGAAAACGAACATTCCGAAAACCCTCTTCGGGCTCTGCCGGCAGGACTGTCCCGACTAACGGACTCTGTGTTGCCCCGATCCTAGCTGGCGAGCCAACATTCATGACTCCCCATGATTCACGGGTTCGCTATCCGAGGCTGGAGTCTCCAGGTCAGGCACGGTAAACCTTCGGCCGAGTCCCCCACCGAGCATGAAAATCCAGTGCCCCAACCCAAGCTGTGACCAGACCCTCAGCGGTCCCAAGTCCTCCATCGGACAACGGGCCACCTGTCCTCACTGCAGCCACTCCTTCATCTGGACCGACCGATTCTACTCGGGCGAAACTTTCATCATCTACGATCTCGAAACCACCGGTCTCTGCCCGGACCACGACGAGTTCATCCAGATCGCCGCTGTCAAATTCAGCTCAGGCTGCCTCAGCCCGACGGAGTCGTTCTTCAGCTTCGCCAAACCGAGATCTCCAATCCCATCGTTCATCGAAAGCTACACCGGCATTAGAGATCGGGACGTCAGGGATGCGCCGAGTCCCGAGCAGGTTCTCTGTCGATTCTCAGCCTGGTCCGCCGATTCCACCCTGATCGCCCACAACGCCAAACGCTTCGACTCGAAGTTTCTAACATCCACCTGTCAGCGTCATGGACTTCCCAGCCGTGAAGTCGACGCGATCGATTCGATCAGCCTTTCAAAAATGCTGTTTGGGAAAGCGAGGGGGACCGGCCACTCACTCGACCACGTCAAGAGGCGCCTGAGACTTAACGAGACCACCCTTCGGCGTCACGATGCCCGGGGAGATGTCGACATCCTGGGACGAGCCATCCAAGTCATGCACCAAAAGCTTGAACTCGATCATGCCTTCAACGGAGTCCCTCGGCACACCACCCGACTGCCCATCGTCTAACCAAACGGAAATCCACTGGAAATAAGAACGCCGTAAGTGTCTCCGCCCCACTCCAAACTCCATCCAAAAGCCCAACGCTCGAAAGGCGAAGGCAAGGCACGCTACGCGCCTCACAAGCCACTGCTCCTGCTGTGCCTGTGCGACCTTGCCGAGGAAGGGGTAATTGATAGACCGCTCCAATACAAGACGCCGAACTGAGGCTCCGCTTCGATTCTTACTGGGCGATCTGCCAACCACGATGGGGCGGACAACCCGGCCTTGATCTCATACCACCTCAGCTCCCATGGCTTCTGAATACGACAATCAGCACCGGGTTCTCGTGGCCGATGAAGTCTTCACCGAATGGGGACCGGAAGCCGAGTGGCTGAAGGCACGACACCAGCAGCCGCTTCGATTCGCCGATGGCGTCCAACTCCGACCTTCCATCCGTCACCTCACATGGCACCGTGAACAGGTATTCAGCCAATCCTGACCCAACGATGAAGCCACAAATTCTCATCCCTGACGCCACGCGAAAGGCCTTGTCGGCGTATCGATGCGCATTGGTCGAAGGGAACGCGATCCCGGGGAAGCGAGTGCTTTCAAATCTGGAAGCAGTCGATGAAGAAACGCTCACCGGCGCGGCACTTCTCAGCGCCCTGCTGCAATCGAAGAAGCCACTGATCTTTGCGGAGAGCGCGGTCGCTGGGGATGGGTCGGATTGGAATGCGATCGAGCTCCAGCTTCTGGGAGACGTTTCGGTGGCGATGGACGTGACGATCTTCGACGATGGCCGGCATACGAGTCCTGAGGTCCATCCGCAGCCACTTGAAGGAACGCTCGTCTTCACGCCCGGTGCGCTACTCCGGGCGAGCGGCAGGAGCATTCCTGCCGACTGGGAGGAAGTGGTGCGGGACGATGGCACTCTCGATGACGATGCCTACGACGCCCTCTACGAGCGACGGCTTCTCCCCGCCTTTCAGCACCTCGAAGCGCACGGCAAGGCATCTGGGCGTCCCGGACTCCTCACCATTCCCGGGCTCGGATGTGGTCAGTTCGCAGGGCGTTTTCACGGTCAGCTTGGAGCCGCTTTGGAGCGAGCTCTGGTAAATTTCCTGGAACGGCACGGGGCGGATTTCCCTCACCTGAAAGCCGTCTATTACGATCCCTACTCGGAGTGCCGACCAAGCCGCAGAGAGATCCACGGGATTCCGTTCCTGGTGCGTCCTCTACTGGATGCCAGCGGTGGAAAGCCACAGCTCTGCGCACCACCTGCCTATCAGGAAGCTGGCGACGACTTCAGTAATTGTCGCCTGTTCAGCATCGTCGCCTGGGATCACGTCTCGTGGCCGGGCAATGACTTTTTCGGTGGCAGCCGAGCGACCGATGACGGCGTCAAAGCAGCGGCAACCAACTCGATGGAGGTCCTCACAGGACGATCAGGAAGCTACTCCCCAGAAAGATCCGCCTACCTCCCTCCCCCACCCTTTCGGACCTGGGGGGAAGTGGTCGCGGAAAAGAAGATCCCCTTCCCTCTTTGAGGCAATGCGCCCGTTCCCCCAATCGGAAACGGCTTCCGATTTCGAGAGGCAAACGGCAGTTCCTCCGTGGAATTGAATAGATTCAGACTTCCTGATCCCGTCTTTGAATTAACGGGGAATTGACGGTTATTCCCGGAAAATGACTTGGCACATTTTAAAGCGGTCCAAGCCGGGTCAAAAACGCCGCGGTCGGGCATGTTGCCGGGCGTGACAAGCAAGGCG
>CAZVMS010000013.1:0-8837 GCA_964628795.1 uncultured Haloferula sp.
AGCGCGACTCTCCGCACCAATCAGCTCCTCGCCCAGATCGAGGCGATGGTGTCCGCCAGATCGGTGCAAGCTGCCTTGAACGGATTGCGATTCCCTATTTCGCTACGCGGTGCCCACCGCTGGCTGGCTTCCTGGAAGCAAGCAGCATTCGCAGTCGGCTTGGACTGCTCGCTGATCCACCCGGCAAGGTCGATGGATTCTCTGATCCGCTGAGTCTGCAAAAGCCAGACCCATCCCATGACCTCTCCAGCCAAACGCCCTAGTCATTTGCCGCTGTCGCTCATTTGCCGCTTGACCTCATGGGCACACGCTCTTGACTGGATAAGCTTTTAATTGAAATGGCGAAGCCGTTGAATCGCCTCGGCGGATCCGGTTGGATTTGCCTGATCTCGCCCTGAGACTGCCGAAAAACATCCACTCATGCAAACCGACAAACCTGCCAGTGAACTGGCACCGCTCGCTGACAGCCTGAATCTGGTCCTCGCAGACTCATACGCACTGATGTCGCTGACCCATCTCGCCCACTGGAATGTTGAGGGGCCTGGGTTCTTCGCCCTGCACACCGCGTTTCAAACCCAATATGAGGAACTCTTCACGGCGATTGATGAAATCGCGGAACGGATTCGTTCGATGGGCGCTTATGCCACCGGCGGCCTCAACACTCACGCGGCAGCAGCTGGGATCAGTGAGTTCGCCGCGCCCCTGAAGCAGGAGGACTATGTGCGCGCCCTGCTTTCCGCCAATGAGAAATTGGTGAAGGATGCCGTCTGCGCGCGCGATCTGGCGGGCGAAAACAACGACCCTGAGACCCAAGACTTGATGACTGAACGAATCACCCTGCATCAGAAAACCATCTGGATGCTCGGCAGTTTTCTGAAATCATGAAACCGGAAACCGACTCGACCCCCTGTTGTCCGCTCACCGCAGGACGCTGGAATCCATACCTCGCGGGAACAGGCATCGGCCTACTCAGCGTCTTGGTGTTCTGGCTGGCCGACAAGCCGCTGGGCATGTCCACAGCATTGTCGCAAGCGTCCGGTGCCTGCGCCTCGTTATTCATGGGCTGGGAGAAAGTCGGTCAAAACGCCTATTGGGCGAAGCATCTGCCGAAATGGGATTACGGCACCTGGTTTCTCGTCGGCACCTTCCTCGGTGCCTTGTCGGCGGCAGTGATCGGACGGAGATTCCGGATCGAGTCCGTGCCTGAGGTCTGGAAGGAACGCTTCGGTCCATCGGTGGGCAAACGGATGGCCGGCGCGGTCATGGGCGGCGTGCTGTGCATGTATGGCGCGCGGCTCGCCGGTGGTTGCACCAGCGGTCACGGCATCAGCGGATCGCTGCAACTGGCTGTGGGCAGTTGGACGTTTTTCCTGGTGATGTTCGCGGCCGGCGTCGTCACCGCCATGCTCATGTTCAAAAAATCCTGACCGCCATGCACCTCGCCTTTCTCACTAACGGACCGCTCCTGATCGGCGCAGTGGTTTTCGGCTTCCTCTTCGGCTGGTTGCTCCAGCGCGGCGGCGTGACCGATTACAACGTGATCGTCAACCAGTTCCGCTTCAAGGATTTCACGGTGCTCAAGATCATGCTCACCGCAGTGGTGGTGGGCGGCATCGGCGTGGCGGTGCTGCATGCGGGCGGTCACGCGGACCTACACATCAAGGCCTCGCCGATGCTGGCCATCGTGCTCGGCTCCGCCATTTTCGGCGTGGGCATGGTGCTTTATGGCTATTGCCCGGGCACCGGGCTTGCCGCCGTGGGCACCGGCAGCCTGCACGCGCTGGCCGGGCTGGCAGGAATGATGCTTGGTGGCATTCTCTACGCGTTGTCATTCCCGTGGGTCGCCAAGCACATCCTACCGGTGGGCGACATCGGAAAGCTCACGCTCGACCATTTGACCGGCCTGCCGGTGTGGGCGGTGTTCGCCGTGCTGGCACTTGTTGCCGCCGGGGTGTTCCGTTTTATCCACAAGCTCGAACAATCGCGGCGGCCCTGATCGGCGGGTCGAATAGCCTGTGCTTGATCATGCTTTCACTCGCATCACTCGAAGCGGCGGCCCACGTGCAGTTCGTGGCAGGCTGCGGGGAACGCGTTCCAGATGCGGCGCACCGCATGATCCACACCAGCTCACTCAAGCTGGCAGCCCGGAAGTAGCGGACATGCAGCTCCGCTGTCACGCCGGTCACCCCGAGGACGAAAAGCGCGTGCACCATCGCGCAGCCGGGGGGGGCGAAACCACCCCGCCATGCACGCGGAGCGTCGAAGTGGCTGATGCCATCGAGCAGGCACTGCTACCGCTTGTCCTCGTAGAAGCGAAACGGACGAGTCGCGCCGAAGTGCTCACAGAACGCACCGGTGTGCATCGGAATCGCAATGCGGATGGTCTCAGAAGCGGTGGTGACGGGTCCCGGGGCATCCATTTCGTAATGAGCGCATGCGCATTATCAATGAAGTCAATTCGTTTGACCCAACCGGCTCGCTTCTATTAGAAAAGAGAGGTGAATCAGATGATTTTTTTGCCGTTTTGCTGTTGGCGGCATGCGGAAAGCCTGAAAACGCCCGCCGGATCACCCAGCAACAGGCGGTCGAATCAGCCCGTGAAGCTGCGCAGGATGCGTTCAACTCGCTATCGACCGAGCTGGCAGCGGCCATCGCGGAAGGTGGCCCTGTTCACGCAATCCCGGTGTGCTCCAGCAAGGCCGGAGGCTTGATCCAGCAGGTTGCGGATCGCAGGCAGATTAAATTGATCCGATTGACCGACAAACCGCGAAACCCCAAGCATCTGGCGAAGGACGCGGATGCCAGAGCGATCGACTTGTTTCGCACAACTCTTGGGCAAGGGGGGAAACCGACCCCGATGGTGGAAAGTTCCGCAGATCAATCTCTGGTCGTAAGAATCCCCATCACGGTGAGTGCGCCACTTTGTCTTCAATGCCATGGAAGGGAATCTGAAGTCTCACCGGAGACTCTTGCGGCAATCCGGCAGCTCTATCCTGATGACAAGGCGTTAGGTTACCAACTTGGCGATCTCCGCGGCATTTGGCGCATTCGCCTGCCAGTGGCTGACTGAATTTGAGTTCGTTGGTTTCAGGATCGGGAGTGAATGTGTTCGCGGGATCAAACGGATCGGCTCCTGGTGCCCCGGCGTGGTCGCCATCGACCACGGCCTGGAGAAATTCGCCTTCCACCAACTCGCTGAACCCCTTCCATGGCCGGGTTTTCAGTCTCATCCGCTGACGCAGCCTGCAGGCATGGGAGGAATCGAATCCATCAACATCGCCGCTTTCATGATCTGACCATGTGAAGAAAACATGCCACGGGGACGCAGCAACATGCCAAGCGGCGACCTGTTGCGCCATGGCTCGTATGTCCAGTGCCGGACCTCGCGGCGTGGTGGGACGCCAGTGGATCACGAACAGCTTGCCGTTGTTCTTGAGGACACGCGTCGCCTCACTGAGCAGGTGCAGCGTTTCCTCGCAGTGAAGAATGTTGAACAGCAGGCATGCATCCTACGAAGCGTCAGGAACTCCGAATCCTTCGCCGAAGACATCGCGAAGTTCAGCCACGATGTTCGGAACTCTCGCGGACAGCGCCCGCTGGCGGGTGCGGGCGATCATTTCCGGATCAATGTCGAAGGTGCGCAGGATTCCCTAGATACTCCTCGTTGAAGCCGCGCTCCGCTCCGGCCCGCTTTAACTGATGAGTCGCCGTCGATGAATGATCTGTTAGGAGCTCCCGCGGCACCCGACCCAGTCGCTCCAGCGTCGCCTTCAAGCCACCTCGCAGTGACAGCACCGATTCAATGCTGCATCTAACAGCCCACTCCCAGTTCGAATACGGCAGCACCGCGTGGAACAACTTGTGCACCAGACTCTTCCCCTGGATCGTGATCCCCACGCCGCCCATATCCGTCCAGTCTACCGCAAGCGTGTCGCCCGGCTTGGGATCCTGAGTGAAAATCACCTCTTTCTCCGGCCCCTCCGCCAGACGCCACGAACGCACCCGCCGCTGGAACGTCCGTAACAAACCCGGCTTGAGTTCATCGCCTCGGCCCTCCGTCAGATGCTCGAAAAGCGCCTTGGCTTCCAGTTCCGGAGCCTCCCGCAACAGCGCGAGCGCCTGAGGCCAGATCCCTTCCAACGGATCCTTGAGCGTCCTCCACGTGTGCGGCACCCGCCGCTGTTCCATGACATTTTTCTGGCCTAAATACTTGCCTGCCGTTTTGCGGGACATCCCCGCCTTGATTGCACTCATGCTGATGGTATTTCCTTGGTTGCGCTCGATGAAGAGCTTTGTGAGTTGGGTTCTTGTGACCACAACCCAGAGCAGCAACCGCCCCTCTAACCGGTGTCAAACAGCACGCCGTCCCACCCCGAAAAACCACCCATCCAGTGGGTAGTTTTAATTGTCGTCGCACACGCCTGCGAGCTGGGGCGGTTTTTGGAGCTTCGTGCTTTTGGCGCTGGGGCGGGCTGAAGCCCGCGGTCCGTTGTTTAGTTCGCGACCATCTCGCCCACCGGTGGAGCGAATTGGGTGAGCGTGAAGAAAGCTGCCAGGCAAACTGTCGTGGCAACGGAGGATGCGAATGCGGCGATCTGGAGATCCGTTTGCTTAAGCCTGCAAATCCTTCTCCCTGGCACCACGATGGGGGGTGGTTTGCATTGAAACCAGGCGACAAAGAGTAAGCGGGTAGTCGTGCTTCCGCAGTGGCGCGGACCCTATCGAGAAAGGTGACAGCGCTGTGTTTTATGGGGTCAGAAACCGATTCGCGCCTCTGGTAGGTGCTTTGTTGACCTATTCCTCGAGGCCAAAAAGACTCGCTAGAACGATGAACATGAGCGCGATCCCTATCCCCGCATATAATTTCTGGCGTTGGATCATATTCGGATTCTGAAGTCTTTTACGTTCAGGTTTCGTATGGAGATTCTATGAGGATGCTTCCTTCTTGGCCGCCTCTTCCTTCCACCCGGAAATGAAGAGAATCACCGCCGCCACACAGATACATGAATCCGCGACGTTAAAAACCGGCCAAGGGTAATTGATGATCGGAATCGTGACGTCGAGGAAATCGACCACATATCCCGCCTTGAACTTCTCCCACACACTCGCGCCTTCCATTCGCTCCAGCAGACGCCCCTGAATCAAGCGGTCTGTTAGATTCCCCACGATCCCGCAGACCAGCAGCGAAACCGCCAACAGCCCGAGCTTCCCGACGAAGAACTTCTTCTTCAGCCCGAGCGCGATCAGCACGAAAGCAATCGAAGAAATCACTGGGAACACCAGCGGTGCCCAATCCGTCCCATTCCCCATCCCAAAAGCCACGCCCTGATTGTGGACGCGAGTGAGCCGGAAAAAGCCCTCAATCACCTGAATCGGTTCATCCGAGGTCCCAAAGAAATACGTCCCGGGCACACTCGGATTCGGCAGTGGCTCGGAAAATCGACCAATCGTCCAAAACTTCGTCACCTGATCCAGGATGTAGAGCGGCAGGGTCACCCCCAGCAGCCACGGAACGATTGATCCTTTTTTCATCTCAAAAAAGGAGTGCGATCAGGCCCGTGAAACCGTCTGCATGACATCCGCACAACGCCCGCAAAGCCCATCCACCGTCGGCGGCTCATAGCGTCGGCAGCGCGGACACATCGGATGCTCCGACTTCGCCACCGTCACCGATGGTTTCGATCCGGCCGAGACATCGAAGTCCGAAACAATGAAGAACTCGCAGGCAAACTCGCGGTCACTAAGCAGCGAATAAACCGGCTCGCCCTCTTTCACCACCAGCTTCACCGCCGCTTCGTTGTTCTTCTTGAAAACCTTCGCCTGGACTTGGCTTTCGATCGCCGTCTGCACGTCGCTACGGATTTCCATCAGGCGATTCACCTTCTTTGTCGCCTCGCCGCTGGCGAAGTTCGGATCCGGTTCAGGGAAATCCTGCTCGTGAACGCTGCCCTCCGTGAATGGCGCATGCTCCCAGGCTTCATCTGCGGTGAAGGCAAGGATCGGAGCGAGCAAGCGGCACAAACTACTAAAGACATCGTACATCGCCGTCTGGCTGGCCCGACGTCGCACCGAGTTCTTCGCATCGCAGTACATCCGGTCCTTCGTGGCATCGATGTAAACCGCCGAAAGCTCCGCCGCGCAGAACTGGTTCAGCTCGTTGAAAACCTTGCGGAACTCGTAGCGATCGTAAGCTTTCGTGCACTCGCTGACGACGTGATGAAGTCTTTCGAGAATCCACTGATCAAGCAGTGGCATGTGGCTCGCGGCGACACGGTCCATTTCCGGATCAAAGCCATCGAGGTTCCCGAGAAGGATCCGCAGCGTGTTGCGCAGACGGCGGTAAGGCTCGGCGACCTGCTTGAAGAGATCTTCGCCAAAAGGCACTTCCGTTTGCCAATCCACCGAGCTCACCCACAGCCGCACGATGTCCGAACCATACTTATCGTAGAAATAGGAAGCATCCGTCGGTTTCCCTGCCTTCGCCGCATCCGACTTGGAGATCTTCTTCTTGTCCTTGTCGACCACGAAGCCGTGAGTCATCACCGACTTGTAAGGTGCCACGCCACGGTAACCCACGCTCATCATCAAGGAGCTCTGGAACCATCCGCGATGCTGATCGGTCGCCTCAAGATAAAGGTCCGCCGGCGCGTGAAGCTCAGGGTGTTTCTCCAGCACCGCGACATGCGAGCAACCGGAATCAATCCACACATCAAGCGTATCGCGACAACGCGTCAGACCCTTCTCGATGCCGAGACGTTCGCAAAGCTCCTCATCAGATAGCTCGAACCAGATGTTGGTGCCTTCTTTCTCAACCAAATCCGCCACCTTGCGTGCTGTCTCAGCGCAAAGCACCGCCTTGCCATCTTTGAAGAACACCGGCAGCGGCACACCCCAGGTCCGCTGACGCGAGATGCACCAGTCCGGACGGGATTCCACGGTTCCGTAAATCCGATTGCGACCCCATGCAGGCAACCACTCGACCTTGTCGATCTCTGTTAGAGCCTTTTCCCGAAGTCCATCCAGCGAGATGAAGAACTGCTCGACCGCGCGGAAAATAATCGGCGTCTTCGAGCGCCAGCAATGCGGATAACTGTGCTCGTAGGTCTCCTGTGCAAGCAACATGCCCTTCGTTTCAAGCAGCTCGATGACATACTCGTTGCTCTTGAAAACATGCTGGCCCACGAGTTCCGGCAAACCGCATTCGTCGGTGAAATTGCCATCGTCATCGACCGGTGAAAGCACCCCAAGCCCATACTGCTGACCGACCGAATAGTCGTCCGAACCATGCCCTGGAGCGATGTGCACCGCGCCGGTGCCGGTCTCCGTCGTCACGAACTGACCAAGGATGATCAGCGAGTTGCGATCGAGGAAAGGATGCTTCGCTTCGAGCTTCTCCAACTCGCGGCCCTTCACCTCTTTCATCACCTTGACCAAGCGCATGCCGGTCTTTTCGGCAAGCGCTTCCACCAGTTCGCGGACGACCACCAGAATCTCCTTGCTAGCGTTTCCTGCAAACTCACCGACCACATAAGTGAAGTCCGGATGCACCGCGATGCCGAGGTTGGCAGGCAGCGTCCAGGGAGTCGTCGTCCAAATCGCCATCGAGGCATTGCCAATCCCGAGCTTCGACGCACCAATCGGCGTCAGCGGAAATTTCACGAAGATCGCCGGGCTGGTCTTGTCCTTGTACTCGACCTCCGCCTCGGCCAGCGCGGTATGCGCGCCGTAGGACCACTGGACCGGTTTCTTCGACTGATAGACCACGCCGCTTTCGACGAGTTTCGAGAAAGTCCGCACGATGTCGGCCTCGTAGCTCGGGGCCATCGTCAGGTAAGGATTCGCCCAATCGCCGAAGACGCCAAGCCGCTTGAAGGAAGCTCGCTGGATATCGATGAATTTCTCGGCAAATTCGGTGCATCGACGGCGGATCTCAGCTGGTTCGAGGCCCTGAGCCTGCTTCACCACCTTGAATTCGATCGGCAAACCGTGGCAGTCCCAGCCGGGAATGAACGCCGCCTCGAAGCCCGCCATGGTCTTCGATTTCACCACCAGATCCTTGAGCACCTTGTTCAGCGCCGTGCCCATGTGGACATCACCATTCGCAAAAGGAGGCCCATCATGAAGGATGAACTTCTTGGCATTCTGTGACTTACGACGCGCAATAATTCGCTCGTAGAGACCTAGGGATTCCCATCGGGCGAGGCGCTCCGGCTCCCGCGTCACCAAATCACCCCGCATGGGGAAATCGGTCTGCGGCAGCAGAATCGTGTCTTTGTATGCTCCGTCGGTGCTCATTTTGGAAAGGGGCGCGGACGCTAGCAACCCGCCCCCACCCGGTCAACCACGGGGAACCGCCCGGGCTTTCCAGCCCCAATCGACTTTGCTTTCCATCCGCCCTCAAAACGATCACCCTCCCCCAATCATGCCCGATTCCCCTGAAAAACCCCAAAAGCGCCGAGCCAACCGCGCCACGGGAATCATCGCATTCACCTTCTTCGCCATCGTCGCCGCCGTCTTCTACTCCCTAGCCCGAAACCAGCAACACGCCGCCGACTGCCAGTCCGCCATCGCCAACATGCGCTCCCTCAGCTGCGCCTTCCTCGAATTCGACCAAGAATACGGCTCCTTTCCAGAAGACGAGACCGCCAAGGAGGTCATCGAATCCACCGGCACCGAGATCAAGGAACTCACCCGAAAAGATCGGTGTGGAAAACTCAGGCGGGAGATTGCCATTGCCTGGTAGCGCCCGGCGGCGGCAACGGCCCTTCATGGATTCGCGCGGCTCCGGGAGCTTCGATTTCAGATCCAGTGGTGGCGCTCGAAATACCTCCGTACAG
>CAZVMS010000014.1:0-12510 GCA_964628795.1 uncultured Haloferula sp.
TGGGAGCGGTAGTTCAGTTGGTTAGAACGCTGCCCTGTCACGGCAGAGGTCGCGGGTTCGAGTCCCGTCCGCTCCGCCATTCCCACCTCATCTCAGCACTCGGCTTAGCACTTGAGGTTGTTTTTAAACGAAACCACGAGGGACAACGGGCTCAACAAGCTCGGTATTGCGGGACATGAGGAGCGAGCGAAGCGTGCAAAACTCTCATTTTTTCTCAAAAAAGCTGTTAATTGCGTTCGTTCGAACGTCAAAATTCACCCGATCGGGGGGGTAGACGATGACTCTCGTTTGGTCGTATTCTGCCCAAGCTCAAAGAATCCCGAAAATCCATGTTGACCACGTTCGCTCGCGGGGGCCTTGGCCTCTGTCGTCTGATCGGGGCTTTGTCAATTTTTCTGACATTCAGAAACAACCCCAGAACCCACCATACTCCCAAAACCCATGAAGTTACCTCGCAAAAACCATCTACCCGTCGCTTGCCTTTCGCTGGCGCTTTCCTCCCCGTTTCTCCCTCAATCTGCCCTCGCGGCCAGTTACTACTGGGATAATGACGGGGCCACTCCGGGCTTCGGCACGGCTGCCGGCACCTGGGCGGTTCCCACCATCGGCAATGCCACGCAGGGCTGGAGTGAGGCCCCAGACGGAACCACCGAGCCCGTTGACGTCACCACCACCTCCGCCGACGATCTCTACTTCGGCACCGCCACCGGCCTCGGCTCGGGGAGCGTTACCGTGAGCGGCACCGTCGATGCCAACAGGCTGACCTTCGGATCCGGTTCGGATGCGATCACGCTCACGGGTGGCACCATTGCATTGGGTGGAACCACCCCGAGAATCACGCTCAACAACACAGGCAATACGATCAGCTCGGCCCTCACCCTTGACGCCAACACATCGGTGCTCATGGGAACCCAAACGGCCTTGGTTTTGAATCTCGACGGGCCGATCGGTGGCACTGCCAATCTCACATTCACGACCCCCAACATCAGCTTCAAGAACGCGAACCAAGTGATCAACCTGGGCGCATCAAATTCCTACACAGGCAACACGCTGATCACCGTCGGCAACCGGAACAACCGGCTTAACGTCAAGCTGGCCACCACCGACGCCCTTCCCGTCACCACCGTCGTGACCATGGACGGCGGGGTCGGCACGGGAACGGGTCGTGATCTGCTTCTAGATCTGAACAGCAACGACCAGACCATCGCGGGCTTGACCAATGTGACCCGCGATCTCCGCAGACAGCGGATCTACAACAGCGGCGACGGAGCCGTCGCCCTGACCATCAATACCACTGGCACTTACACATTCTCCGGGAACATCGGAGCCATGGTCAGCAGTGGTACCGTCAACACTGCCTCCAACCTCGGACTGGTGAAATCGGGCAGTGGCACGCAGACGCTCACGGCTGCCAACTCATACTCCGGAACCACCACCATCAACGGCGGCAGACTCCGGGGCAACGTGACCGGCAATTGCCAAAACTCGGAAGTGATCATCGCAGATGCGGGTGCCACCTTCGGTGTCCTAGTCTCCGACAACACCAAGAGTTGGACCTGTGCTGCGTTTACGCCAAGCGCCGCCGGCACGCTCGAGTTCGATTTCGGTAACGCCACTCCCAGCACCACGGTGAGTCCCTTGACGATCAGTGGTGCCGCCGATTTCTCAGCAGCCACGCCTCTGGTGAGTATCGTGACGGACAAAGGGCTCCCCCCAGGCACCTATCCATTGGTAAGTTGGGATTCTGTTACGGGCACCGCCCCATCGACCACTGAACTCACGGTCTCAAAAACCCTTCCTGCGACGGTCTTAGACCTCAGTGTCACGGGAAACACGCTCAATCTCGTCGTCATTTCTACGGCCTCCGAGGTCGTCAAAGCTGACAATGCAGACGACCTTAACCTCGGCTCCAGTTGGCTTGGGGGTGAAGCACCCATCGCTGGTGACGATGCGAATTGGGACAGCACGGTGACTTCCGCTAATTCAACCGTTCTTGGGGCCGACGTCGTTTGGGGGGCGATCCGAATCAAAGACCCTGCGGGCCCGGTGACCATCGGAGGGGCAAATACCCTCACTTTGGGTGCCGCGCAATTCGAAGTCGACATGAGTGCGGCCACGGCGGACCTGACCTTGGATTGTCCCGTCGTGATGAGTGACGACAGCGTCTGGGATGTGAACGCCGGCCAGACCTTAACCCTTGGCGGAGCGGTTTCCGGAGATTTTCCCCTGACTTTGCAGGGAGCCGGCACGGTGCGTCTCGCCGCAAGCGAGGTCCTTCCCGACGGGAGCGGCAATGGCAACGTCAACGTTAATGCGAATCTCGACCTCAATGGTAACTCGGAAACCGTCAATGGCTTGTTCGGCAACGGAATCATCGACAACCTTGCAGTCGGAACCGTTTCCACGCTCACGGTCGGGCAGAACGGCCAGTCCAGCACCTTCAATGGCATCCTGCAGAACAGCGAGGGTACGCTCAATCTCACCAAGGTGGATACCGGCACTCTGGTCCTTGGTGGAGCCAACACCCTGGACGGCTCCGTTGCTGTCACGGGTGGTACTCTCGCCTTCACCAACATCGAGCCCCTCTACTACGTCACGGAGATCGCAATGTCCGGTGGCACCAGATTGCGGCCCGACGTGGTGGACGGGTTCATCGACGTGCCCATCACGATCGGCGAGGTCGGCACCACCGTCACCATCACCGCCCCATCGATTGTGGGCGCGGGTGGCACCAGTCCTGTGCCCCTTACTCTAACTGGCGCGATTTCCGGTGCGGGTCATCTCGAATTGATGGGCATTCAGCCAAACAATGCCTACGGAACCATCATCCTCAATGCTGCGAGCGACTACGAAGGTTCGACTTTGGTTACCACGTCTGACAGCGTAAATACGGAAATCTTCGTCAGACTGGGAATTGAAAACGCCCTGCCTGTGACCACCGTATTGACCTTGGACGGCGGGGATGGAGTCAGCTCGGACCGCTATTGCCAGGTTAATTTGGATGGATACAACCAGACACTCGCCGGACTGACCAATAATCCGGCGGTCAACGGGTTCCGCAAACAGCAGATCATCAACAACAGTTTCACGGAGGCCACCTTGACCATCAACAACAGCGACGATTATGAGTTCTCCGGCAGGTTGGGCACCACGAGTGGAAACACCGGATCTGTTGGAGCCAATTTCGGTCTGACCAAGAGCGGCATTGGCACCTTCACACTCTCCGGAACGAACGCCTACACCGGTGCCACCACCATTACCGCCGGAACCTTAGCCTTGGGCGCGACCGATGTCCTTGAGGACTCCAACGCGGTTTCCATTGGAGACGCCACGCTGGCCATTGGGGCTGGTTTCACTGATACCGTCGACACGCTGGATATCACTGGTGCTGCCACGGTTCATCTGGGCGACGCCACCTCCGCGCTGGCCTTCGCCGATAGTAGTGGGATGGCTTGGGCAGGCTCGCTCAACATCACCGGCACCTTCGTTTCCGGCGCATCCCTCAAATTCGGCAGCGACGCCAACGGTCTGACCCCGACACAGATCGCCAGCATCTCCGGTCCCGGCCTCTCGGACATCGCAATTGATGTCAACGGCTACCTGACCGCCACTGTGGCTGTCAGCGCCTACAACACCTGGGCCAGCGCCAATGCCGGCGGCCAGACTCCCGATCAGGATTTTGACGGCGACGGTGTTCTCAACGGTGTCGAATTCTTCATGGACGCCCCCGCAGGCTTTACTGCCAACCCAGTGCTCGACGGAACGAACACGATCACTTGGGCGAACGGCGGGAACATTCCCTCCTCAGAATACGGCACCCAGTTCGTGGTGCAAACTTCGGGCAACCTCATCGATTGGACCAATGTCGATGTCGGCGACGTAACCAACAGTGCGAGTGAGCTAAGCTACACTCTGACCGGAACTGCACCGCGCTTCGTCCGCCTCGAGGTCACGCCTAACTAAGCACCACAAGGCAGCCACACTCATCCGATTCAGCATCCCATGGATGCTTGATATCCCAAGACGGCGCGGCGGTTTCATCCGACCGCGCCGTTTTTTGTCCGCACCAAGCATGCCGTCAACGCCTTCGCGGTGATAAGGCGCTTCCAGCCCGCCAGACGTCCACCGAATCCTCCAGATCCCCAATCAGGCAAGCCGACAACGATCAATTCCAAGCTTGATGGCGCCACGGGTTTCTGAGATGGACCCGCTAGTTTGCTTCACAGCGACCGTCAGGCAGGTGGGACTTCCCCGTGCATCGCAAGCTCATGTCAGCGATCAGCTGCCTGCAAAAAGCCGGGTCGGGGATCTTTCCTCAGCCCATAGACCAACCCAATAAAGTTTATGAAACCTCCGATCTTTCACGTCTTCGTCGGCCTCTGGCTTGCGCTATCCGGCTGCCTGTCGCTTCATGCGCAGGAGAAGAAATCATGGATACCCGTTGATCCCAAAGCCTCCGAAAATTCTCCGGTGGTGCTGAATGTGGTGGTAGCGGACTCCGAGCAAACCATCTTCGATGTAAGCATCCCCGGGCTCTGGGCGGAAGAGGTCGTCTACGGCGGCACCAGCTTCCTTCGCCTCAGCTATCCCCCGATCGAGTTTCGCGGTGTCGGTTTTCCCATCAAAGAGGGGGACCAGGGCTGGTGGGATTTTCCACAGGACCTAAAGCAGCCACGGCGGGATCCTTCGAGCTTTGTCTCCGGGACGGGTAGCGTCATGAAGTTCATATTCCCGGAGTCGGCGGTCGGCCAGACCCCGAAGACCGCGAAAGAAATGCAAGAGCTTGGCATCGATCCTGAGGGAGCCCGGCCTGGCTTGCCACGCCTGCGCACGATGGTGGCCATGTCGAGAAAGAACATCCCCGAAACCTTGGAGACACGCATCGAGGCAGAGAAAGTTGAGTCGATCCAGCTGCAGTTGCCAGTGCTTCCCGCAGGATTCGAAGGGAGTGACGGAGTGGAGGGCTACAGCGCTCCGGAGCTGATAGACGCGGACTTTTACGAATCGTTCAAAGGCGAATACAGCGGAAGCGAGCCCCTGCTGAGCGACATCGGCGGGCTGGGTGGTGGATTTTCCGGAGCGGCACTGGCAATGTCGGCGCTGACACTGAACAGTCCATCAGCGCTCCAAGTGATGGGGAAATTTCGTATTTATCTCAAGCATCTGGCAGGGACCGAGGATTTCGAGTGTCCCTTGGGATGGGATAGTTGGTTGTTCACATTCCCATGCATCAACGGCGAGGCGATCCGCTCGTCGCTCACAGCCAAAGGCCTCAAAATCGAGGCGTCGCGGTCGGCACGCTATCTGATCCTCTGCCCCAAGAGCTGGCGGGCCACGCTGGACAACTTCGCCACTTGGAAACAAACGAAGGGCCTGAATGTTGACTTCGCCTATGTCGGAGCCGGCGGGAATCTGGCAGCCAAACGCGAGGATATCGACGCGTTTCTCGAAGGCTATTTCCACAAACACTACTGCAATGGCGTCTATGTCTTGATCTGCGGCGATCAGGATCTGATTCCCTCCGGACGCAGTGCGCGGATTTCCGGCAACCCGGATGGCGCCAACGCAGACTCCGACCACGTCTATGAGGTGCTCGGCAACGACCGCTTTCCGAGTCTCTATGTCGGGCGACTGTCGGCGAACAGTACCGCCGAGCTGAAAATACAACTCGATAAGATTTTAAAATACGAACGCACTCCGGTGAGAGGAGATTGGCCGACGATCGCGACGCTGTGTGCCAACAGCCAGATGGACGACGGCGGATACGGAGTGAACGCCGAGTGGCCGACCAAGTACTCACTGGCAGTGCAGCAAATCGTGACCTACGGCTCTTACTCCAATCCCCCGACTTTCGAGGCCCTGCACGCGGGAGCTTCGAACGCCGCCGTGACGCGGGCGGTGAATCAGGATGTCATCGACGCCCTGCACGAGGGCTGCGGACAGATTCTCTACCGTGGTCACGGTGATGAAAACTCGTGGGTTTCCGGTTGGGACGGCTCCGATGCCGACAGAGGTAGTTCCTTCACCGCGCCGGATCATGTCGACAAGCTCGAGAACCCAGTGCAGCCGATCGTCTATGCCATCAACTGCCTGAACAGCAGGATCAATCAGAGCGACTGCATTGCTGAGCACTGGATGAGTCTCGAGAATGCCGGTGCAGTGGCACACTTCGGGGCTACGGTGACTTCCTACACCAGTGAGAATCACGAACGAGCCAAAGGAATCTTCCGAGCAATCTACGAGAGCGGCTACACCCGCTTGGGTCCGATGCTTGGGGGTGCGGAGTCGCTTTCCTTCGCGGCTACCGGAGGCGGCGACCTCTGGGACAGTAATACCTTTGCCTACATGCTCTTGGGCGATCCTGAAATGGAGATCCGTCGCCGGGCGATTCAATATACGGCGGTCGGCTTCCTTTCTAGCGAGTTGTTGAAGCTTGAAAATGGAGTGAGTATCCGCATCACCGACGAGAAGGGTATCATCAAGCCCGGTTCCTTCGTAAATATCACCACCACCGAGGGGCGGCACTTCAATGGCTTCGCCAATACCGAGGGTAAGGTGGTTGTCAGTGCTCTCGACCCCGAGATGGTGGCCCGGATCGACTTGATCCTCGATGGCTATCGATTCACCACCGAGTATCTTCAGCCTCCGGCGCTCGAGGCGGTAGGCTTCGTCGCTGAAGGCGGATTCAAGGTCCGGCTCAAGGACGCACCCGAGGGGACTTTCCGGATTTACAGATCATCGGACATGATTACCTGGGAGCCATTGGGACTGGCGACACAAGTCGGCTCGAGTCAGGAATTCGTCGATCCAATGGAACCAAGGGTTGGCGGAGCAAAGCGCTTCTATCGTGCCGTGGAGGAACCATGACAGAGAAAATGGGGACTGTAGGACCTCCGCTCCATCACCGGAAACAAGGACAAGCCCTTCCCGCTCTATCTGCCCACCATCGCCCGGTGGTCGGGGAAAATTGTGCAACAGTAAGGTGGACGCTATCGTCATTCCTCCATTCCCGAAAGTTCGCCCGAGCGCGCGTCGTATCAAAATCCCCTTCCCTGCACCCCATGCCATCCAATCCCCTAACCGCCATCCTCCTTACCCTTGCCGTTTTCGTGACGAGCACAAGAACCGCCTCCGCGATCGCCGATCCCGACAATCTCGGCCAGTGGGACAAGCCCACTCAGCACGGCCCTGACAAGGAATGCCCTGGATTCCTCGTCAACCTAGGTCCCACCGGTGCCCGCGCGATTCTTGGAGAGACATCGTTGGTGGTGAAATACGTGTTCCCAAAATCCCCGGCCAATCGCCGCCTCCGGATCGACGATGAAATTACCGGTGCCAATGGCAAGCCTTTCTCCAAGCACACCTTCGGTAAGTTCTACGGCATGGAGCCCGGTGCCGGCTACGAAGGACCGATTATGGACATGGGCACCGCCATCGAAGACAGCGAGGGAAAGGATGGGACCCTCACTCTGGATGTGATCCGCGCTGGCAAGCCCACCAAAGTTGACATCAAGCTCGAGCCGATCGGCCACTTCAGCGACACCTTCCCGAAGCACTGCCAGAAGTCGGCAAAACTTGCCGCAATGGCCATGGACTATCTCTTAAAGCACCCGGAGGAACGCAGCGGTTCGGTCCATGAAAAAGGTCTTCTCGGGCTGGCCATGCTCGCCCAAGGGGAAACGAGAGCAGCGAAAACCCTGGCCATGGCCTGGAACGAACCACCGGGCGAAAAAGAGTGGACCTGGTATCCGTCTTACCAAACCATCTTCCTTGCCGAATATTTCCTCCAGACTGGCGACAAACGCGTGCTCCCGACCATCGAGGAGGACTGCAAACGCCTCTATCTCTCTCAGGTGATCGATCCCGATTTGTACAAAAACGCCATGCACGGCGGCCAGCCGCAGGCTGCAAACTTCCTCAAGGGCGGCAACGGCCATGGTGCGCGTATCGAAGGATACGGCACCATGACCATCTCAACTCTGATGGCCATGCTGTCATGGGAACTCGCCGAGGACTGCGGCATCAAGATCCAGGATTTCAACCGCGACATCGCCTACGACTGCATCCACGCCAATACCCACGAATCCGGCTACATGGGCTACCGCTTCGCCACCGGTGCCTACACGCCGGTCGGACGTCAGGGACTCGCCATCATCGTCCATCGACTGGCCAATCGATCTGGAACGGAGGACTACATGAAACGCATCACCGGTGGCCTTGCGAAATCCAAGACCCGCCTCAACGACGGCCATGGCGACAACTCTCTCGCCTGGGGCTGGGCGCTGCTCGGTATCCAGCTCTCCGGCAATGACGCCGCCATCCGCGAGGTTTTCGACTACAACAAAGCCTTCATTAACATGGCACGCACCCACGATGGTGCCTTTGTCGCCCAACCCGGTCGCAACCTCGCCGAAAAAGCCTACTACATGTCCCCCCGCATCCACCCGACCGCCGCCATGGTGCTTGCGCTTGGAACGGGCAAGCCCAAGCTCGAAATCCAAGGTGCTACCAAGCCGGGGTCTTGACTCGACGCCGGTTACCTCCCCCCCAAGGCTCGCCATCCTCGCCATCCTCGCCATCCTCGTGATCCTCGTGATCCAGCTCCTCAAGCCCGGAGGCCGCTGCGCCATCGTGCTGCCGGATGCTTGCATCACCGGTGACGGCTACAAAGAGCGAATCCGCGAGAAGCTCCTCACCGACTGCAACCTCCACACCATCATCCGCCTCCCGCAGTCCATCTTCCACCCCGCCACCGTCTCCACCAACCTCCTCTTCTTCCAAAAAGGCACACCACCGAAGGAAATCTGGTATGGGGAGCACCGCCTGCCCGAGCGGCAAAAGAGCTACTCCAAGACCAAGGTCATCAAGTTCGACGAGTCCGCGCCGCTCATCGAGTAGTGGGACAAACGCGAGGGAAGCGACGTCGCGTGGAAGGTGAAGGTCGAGGATTTGAAGCGGGGATTTGATCTGGATACGAAGAATCCCACTTCCGCCATCGAGGAACGGGAACTCAGCGTGTCTGACTGTCTCACGGAGTTCCGGAAATCATTAGAGCGCGTGGGCAAAGCACTCTCCGCCGTGGAAAAGGAATACGCCCCATAACATGATGCGCTCACCTTCAGCTTCTCAGCTGTTTCTCCAGCCACCTTTTCCAGTGTGGTCACCGTCCGGTTCTCAGCCCCAAAAGAGCGAAAGCAAGGTCGGAAGTGATGGCGGTGCTGCTGGCCGGAAAGATCGGGAGTTGGATCTGCGGCATGCCGTCAGTGTGAGCGTGTTTGGCGAAAGTGCCAGTGGTGGATCATCCCGTTTCCTCGCTATTGCACGGAACTACGCATGATCGGGGGGTAGCTCAGGATGTCTGAGCCTTTTCAAACCATCGGCTTGCCGGTCTGGATGCCATCACGGAGCACTGGCGAGTCTTTCTTTTTCTTGTGACCTCATGATCGACAGATCAAGCTTCCTCTAATTCTCATCGACCGCATGGATTCCTCCGCCTCTTTTCAACCATTCTTCGAAAACTTTGGCCAATCTGGAGCTCCTCACGCTTCAGCGGTCAACTCGACTGCTGTCGAGAAACTTGAGCAGATCCTTCGTGTCCCGATCGAAATGTCGGGCCGTGGAATTCTGCTACGGGCACCGAGGGCGGGATACGGGAAAACCCATCTCCTCGAACAAGTGCGCAAACGCCTGTCAAACGGGCACGAGTTCATTCCGCTGCGACCGCTCGACGGAAGCAAAGTCGATCCCAAGGCGGCGATCGAGGATGCCCTACGTCGTCTGACCCGGCAACTACCAGCCGGTGCCGGCCTCACCGTTCTTGATCTCCATGCTCGTCATCTGCTGGCACATGGACTCCAGCCGCTGGTGCTTTCTGGCGAAGTGCCATGTCAGGACCGCGATGCAGCCGTGGAGGCTCTACGGCAGCGACCGGTTGAGACCTTTGATTTTCATCATCCCCAAGCCGTTACGGCTCATTGGACTCGTGAGAACTTTGAAGTACTCGGGCCGCGACTTTCACTTGAGGTCAGTAAAACGACCGGCTGTTCCCTCAATCAGGTTGCCTTCTGGATGGCGGCCCTGTTTCGTTTTTCCGTCGCAGCGCCAGGGCATCCTGGACGGACCGGCCTGCTGATGGAGAAAGCAGTGGAGGGCGCCGATGCTGAGCGTTTTGGAGCTCTGCTGGCCCTGCTGTCACGCTTCCATCGGGTGGCGCTCGTGGTTGATGATCTGGAAGCTGTCCATGGTAACTCCGATGGAGCCCGCAGGGTGGCGGGCTTTTTGGCGACTGTCCGTCAGGAGGCACCTCGGGTGGATCTGGTGGTCTCGGTGAATGACGATGTCTGGGACAGCGCCTTCATTCCTGCCTTGAGTGGCGGCTTGTTGGATCGGCTGTCCGAAGTGACGATTCGCCTCGATGGAATGAGTGATGAGTCCATCATTTCTCTTCTGAATTCGCGGCCAAACGTGGATGGGAGAGCCGTGTTTGCGCAACTTGAGCTATCGCCGAGCGATCGTTATGCCCGCCGTGTGCTGCGTCTCGCTGCCGGATTGATAACGGAGCAGCCGGCTGCTGCGGATCAGGGACCAGCGGAGCAATCTTATCGCGAGGAAGAGCCTTCGGTGCCGATCGCAGCGGGACAGGGGTAAAGTCGTTCTTCGTCGTGCTCCCAAGTTTGGGGTCACTTGGGAGAAATGTCGGGCATGGAAGAGAAACAGGGCATTTTTCGCTTGCCTCCCCCCCGGTGTCGAATCCATCTTCCGCCCGCCCCGCATGGGGGCGTTTCATTACAACAATCCGGTGTAGCTCAGCGGTAGAGCGGGTGGCTGTTAACCACTAGGTCGTAGGTTCGAACCCTACCGCCGGAGCCAATGGAAAGCCCTGATCCTCAATGGATTAAGGCTTTCGCCTTTTTGGCGACGTGGTCGTGTAGACACTTTTGGGTCACTTGCTGGCTCTCCTGCGCTGGCATTTTACATTGGCTGAATTGACGGCCCAGAAGTCCGCTTGGCCGTCCTTCAATTCAGGCAACCGCTTCTTGAGTCGCCGCTTGGCGGCCTCGGGGCGCGGCCAATATCCACGAGGAGGCCTGGGCACGTTCAGCTCGGTGCAGATCCGGGCGAGCATAGACCCGGAAATCCCATAGGCCTTTGCAACGTGCATAGCCGGTTCACTCCATACCTTGGCGTAAATGTCGTCCCGCTTGAGGATGATCGATCTACCCGGATAGTAACGCCGATGGTTCGGTTGAGCCGGCGTCGGTGATGGAGGATTGTCTGGCTCGACGGGGTTTCTCATTTTGTGCCAGCGTCCCTTACTCTGTTTGGGCATGTGTCGAGCCGACTCTGGCTTTGGTGTCGGTATGAGAGCAAGTGCCTGCATCAGGCTTGGCTGTTTCAGCCGTGTGATGCTCCTCATTTTCGGTTTGTTGACCAGGAACTCCAGGTCGGCCCTTGAGGACGGGTCAGCGTGATCTGCCATGCGGGCAATCACCCTGAGCACTTTGTCCTGATCCTTGCTTTGGTAGAGATCGCGTCGGAACCGATTGATTTCATCATGGTCACGCCAACATGGTTGGATCCCCGCCTCAAGGATTCGCAAGCACAGTTCGACAAGGTGATCGTTGTCCCGGCTTCTGCGATAATACCGCCAGCAAATCGATTTCAGGAGCTTGATCAGCAGTCTGCCGGCTTGTTGGGGGCATTTCTTAAATGCCTTGTCGGGATCAGGCATCAGCTCCATGACCGCAGCGAAGGTTTGCATAGTGCTCCCGGAGCAGCGATCGATCATCTCGAACCACTGCGGTGGGCTGGGCTTGAGCTTCAGTAATTTGAGGATCTCCTCGGCCTTTTTGGCCTCAGCGATGTGCAGGGCCGGGAAGGCGTCCCAGTCGCTGTCCTCGGCTCCCTCCCAGGAGACATACCGAGGCCCCTTGCCAAGAGGGTCGATTCCAGCCGGACAACCAAGCGATTGGGCAGTTCTGCACCAGAAGGTAGCGCAGAACAACGTAGCTTCGTTTGCCGCAGGCGAGCGAGAAGACAGCACGCTCGACTTCCCTTTTCTCCTGCCATGCCCGTTCCCAAAGAACTTGGGTCATGCTCAGGTTGGGAGCCATCAACGCATCCTCGAACGGAGATGCGTGTTTATTCTCGGGGCGCAAGGTCGGCTTGCCGGTCTCAATCCATGCAATCACCTCGAAGAGCATGCCATGACGCACCAGGTGGCGAAATTCATCCCATTGCTCTTTGCTGCTGCGGGGAGTTGATGGATTCGTGGCAATCGCCATGGCATCTACATTGGAAATCGACTCGGTCCGCGGTTGTCGGTTCAAGCTGACTCGCCCCGCTGTGAGCTGACATCAAGACACTAGTCCCAAAATAAGCGAATCTGAAGCGCGAAGCCGAAAAGTGCGGGACCAGGCGTCCACGACACCGGTTGCGGGGCGGTGCGAGCGAAAGCGGAGCTGTTTTCCCGATCCCGAGGAGGTTTTCAACGGCGAATTCTCCGGCTTG
>CAZVMS010000015.1:0-14621 GCA_964628795.1 uncultured Haloferula sp.
GGGCAGCTTCCTGAAAACCAGCGTCCGAAGACTCACAAAGAAAGCCTACAACGCTGGCGCTGCTGGCTCTTCGGCCTGCCGGAAACGGAGGCCGCGCAGGCCGAGCAACTCGCCCGCGAAAAGCTCCAGCCCGGAACCGCCTCCACGAGAGATCGCGTCCCTCGAAAGACGGCGCTAGAAGTCCTCGCCAAAGGCGGCCGCCTCGACCGCGCGACCTATCTTCGATGTCGCGTGCGGTATTTCACCGATGGCCTCGTCATCGGCAGTCGTGATTTTGTTGAACAAGCCTTCCTCGCCTGCCGAGAGCACTTTTCGCCCACCCGCAAACACGGAGCCCGCCCGCTGCGCGGTCTCGAGCTCGCCCCCAAGCCCGAGCGACTCTACGCCGCGAGACAACTCCAGAAAGAAGTCGTGACGTAAGAGGAATTACACAAGGATCACCGCCGATTCCACTTGGGGTAAAGATAGGCGCTTCAGGGCAGGATTGTCTTCATTCTTTTCGCCCACCCAAAACTCACCCCTCCACCGCATTCTGCTGACGGGCGATGTCGTTCAAAGTCAGCCACCCAATCAACTTCTTCGAGTCCACCGGACTCACCACCGGCACCTGTTGGAAATCCCGGGCAATCATCCGGTTCGCCGCATCACGAATCGACGTATCCGTCGTCACCGAAAGCATCTGCTGATCCACGATCAACTCACCCACCGTCGTCGTCTCTGGCGATTCCGACAGCTCATGCCGCGTGATCACCCCGGCCAACCTTCCTTCATCATCCACCACCGGATAGGCATGATAGCGACCTTGCTCGTTTGAAATCCGCTTCAGCGCCGAAGCCAGCGTCTCATCCTTCAAAAGCGTGAACACCTCATGCGTCATGATCGATTGCACCGGTAACTTCCGGTAATCCTGCGCCCCACGATAAGCCGGCAACTTCCTCAGTGTCACCCCATCCTGCAACAGCAGTGCATTGTAAATGCTCACCGGCTGCAAGCGCCGCGCAATCTGCCAAGCCAGCATGTTCCCCGCCATCAGCGGTAGGATCAGCGAGTAGTTACCCGTCATTTCAAAGATGATGATCAACGAAGTAAAGGGACACCTCACCACCGCCGCAAACATCGCCCCCATCCCTAACAGAACGCACCCCCCGATCACCTTCGTGTCCGTTGGGAAGGCGGGAATCCAATTCCCCAAATGCTGGATGTTCGCCAATCCCGCGCCCACCAGCGCCCCCAACATCCCACCAATAAAAAGCGTCGGCGAAAACAAACCACCCGATCCACCCGTCGCGTAGTTCAGCACCACCGCCAGAAACTTCATCACCAGTAGGACCACGATGATCTGAACCGTCAGCCGGTTTTCGAACACCGCCTCCAGACTGTCGTAACCAATGCTGAACACCGAGTTCTGCGCGTCGCCCATTTCCCGTGTTAGAAAATAAGCCGACAGTCCTAAAATCCCGCAGGAAAGCCCACCCGTCGCCGGACGAATCCACATCGGCAACCAGCGCCGCGTCTTGAAAAACCCACGAAAACCCAGCGTGCTGCGCACAAAAAGGTGCCCGATCAAACCCGCACCCACCCCCAGTGGCAGCGCCACCAGCATCCAGGCCGAGGTCGTGTAATCCTCCGCAATCTTCGCCGTGATCACCGGGTCCTCACCTAACAGCGTCCGCGAAACCGCCGCCGCAATCACCACCGCCACCACCATCCCGCCGAGCGCCTTCATCGAGAAGTTGTCGAGCAACTCCTCAAACACAAAAGTCAGTGCCGAGAGCGGCGCATTGAAAGCCGCCGCAATCCCCGCTGCCATCCCCACCGGAGCCATCGACTGCACCCGCGCCGCATCGCGAAACGCCCAGCGCCCGATCCGTGAAGTGATCGCGGTGCTGATGTGCACCGTCGGCCCCTCACGCCCCAAACTATTTCCCAGCCCCACATACAGCGCACCTAACACAAAGCGCCACACGCCCGTCCGCGACGAAATTTTCCCGCCTTTGTTATAATAAGCCGCCTTGGTCTGAGGAATCCCGCTTCCCGCTGCATCCGGCGCGAAAAACTGCACCCCAATTCCCACCAGCAGGCCCGCCAAAGTCGGCGCGATCAGCATTATCGCCATGAACTGCGCTGGCTCGCGATGCGACGCCTCATGCCACAGCCACTCGAAAAGGTGGTGGATCGACAGATGGAAAAGCACCGCCACCAAGCCGCAAAGCAGCCCCCCCAGCATGCACAGCACCGCGAAACGCTGATCATCGCTCAAGCGATTCCGCATCCAATCTGGCAAGCTATTCTTCCTTTTCACGTCCATCCGCCGGCAGCCCCGATAGCACCTCACCGGATGATTGGCTAGAAAGGAGCGAGACGGATTTTGGAACGCCGGAACTACTGGATCCCAAGAATCCGACCCAGCTCGTGCTGATACTCCAGCGCCACTCTCTCCTCGAGCGCATTCGCGTGCGTTTCACTCGTCCACGTTGGAAACAAGGTGTCCTTGCTCATCCAGTAACGCTCCTCCTGCCGAAGCAGCTCCGCCCCGGCCACCAACACGAACCCAGCCACCAAATACCAACCCAGCACCGTCCGCGAAACCAGATTCGCCCGTAGCGCATTCGTCTGGGGCGTGCAGAGATTGAAAATCCCAATCCACAACAACCAAAGCAAACCCATCGCCGGAAGTCCTCCAGCACCCACCAGGAACATGGCCATCGTTTCCTCATCCTTGAAGGTGATGAACCTCGCCATGCCTGCGAGCGGAACCGATGCTGCGGCCAAAAGCGCCAAAATCCAACCCGCAAACACACCGCCACCTCGAAGGCACAGGAAACCACCCCGTTTCTCCCACCTCCAGTAAGTCGCCCAAAGCATCGCGATCGCTCCCATGACGAACGCCCCCGCCCATTGGATCGCCGAAACCACGAGCGCCATTTCATTCAAATCTTCGAAGGAAAGATCATACATCCCCAAAGGCGTTCCTCTCGTGATTCCAAGATACCAGACCAGCGGAAAAACAATCCCCAAGCCGCCGATCCACAAGTGATCGCTCCACCTGAACAAGGGCATCAAGCCCTTCGCCAAACCCTTCACCAGCCGCTTCCTCCGAAATGCTTCGAAGGCGGTAAACAACACCAGCCACAATCCCACAAGGGAGAGCGAATGCACCATCACTCTCTCAGCCAAAGCCCACTCCGTCCGACCTGCCGGCACCACCTCGTCCCTTGTTAGACCAGCAGGAGTGTCTTGCCATCGACCAAGCCGAGCAGTTGGAGAAGGAGGCCCACCGGGATAGCGGGCCTGATAGGTGAATTCGATAGAATCCAGCTGGTTCACCATCTTATTCAAATCCGCATGGGCGTTGGTCTGACCCAGAGTATCCAGCTCGTTGAGGATCTCTTGGGCATTCCATCTGATCCAATCCTTGATGCCACTGCCACTCACTCCCCCTTTTTGTAGCTCCACAACTAACAACTCCGAGAAACCCAGTAGATCATCGCGCAAGGCAAGTAGCCCCTGAGCGTCTCCATCTTTCACCAATCGTTCCACCTTCGTCTTGATTATTCGTTGAACCCTCGAGTCATAGCCCGAGTAATGATTAAACAAACAAAGCACCTGCTCTGAGAAAGCAATGTGAAGCTCGTCTTTCATAAGATCATCAGCTCTCGGTAAAGTCTCGAGCTGCCTTCTTCGGAGCTGACCTGAATAGTCAGAAAAGAACTCCGCACCCGCCGCCTGGGAGAAGAGTTCAAGTGCCTTCTCAAACTCCGCCTCGTCCACGACCGACGGAGATAAGGAACTCCGCGACGAAGCTCTCACTCCGAAGGCCCGGTCGATATGACTGTCGATTTGAATATAGGAATACAGTCCATTCCCGGGATCAAGCCGCTCCGCCCTTGCCAAGTCCGCCTCAGTCATCCGCCATGAACTTCCGGATTCCCTTCGCAGTCGTAGTAAATGCTGCGCGAAAATCATCCGATCATCGGGATACTCCTCGAGTAGTGCAGAGGTCTCTTCACTGATACTGCTGTGGAAAAGCAGATCCGGTGCAATCCCCTTCACCCATTTCTCGACGGCGAGTTCCTTTGACAGGTCACCACCGCCAAAGAGTCCATACCGATGCTCTAACATCTGCACCTGAATGAGAAACACCGCATTCCTTACCATGAAACCAATACCGACTCCCATGCCCATCAGGAGGACCAAAAACCCCGCCAGATAAAGCGCCCGCCTCACTCGGCTCCGCTGCCTCTTCGTCGATTCAAGACGCCCGATCGGCTCGCCCAGGTCCAGCATCTCCAGCGGCATCCCCTGATGGTTCACCCGCGACATCAGCTCACCCCGCGCCTCATCCCGAAGCTCGGGCTGCGCCTCCAGCTCACGAGTCGCCAAATCCAAAAACCGTTCCACCTCGGGTGTCATGGCCAACCTATACCAGCTAAACCCACCCAACGAAAGCCAATGGAGTGGCGCGTTACCACGCGCCATGAGTGGGCAAGGCGGCTTTCCAGACGCGCTGCCAACAAAGGATTCATCGTGGCGGCTAAAAGCCTCCACTCCATCCCATGGCGCGTCGTAACACGCCACTCCCTTCGCTCGCCGCTCCCTAAATCCCCCAAGGCTCGCGCATCGGCTGATTCACCAAGGCCGTGGCCTCCGGGTCATCAAAGGTCAGCGTCTTCGGATCGAAGTTCAGGTTCTTGTTCAAGCGATGCGCGATGACTCCGAGATTGACGATCGTGCATGACCAGAACCCGTTCTCCTCATTCAACGCGAACTTCTTACGAGTCCGCACACTCTCATGGAAATCCGTGATCATCGGCGGCAACTTCGGCAACTCCCGGATCTTCTTCTTAAAGTCCGGAATGTCCGACTCGTAGTTCTTGAAGACCTTCCCTTTCGGTCCTTCGATATAGGCCGCATTCTTATCCTTATTCTCACCATCGAGCACGATCTGGCAGCCATCGGCATAGGTGAAAGTAATCCTTCGCCAGGTTCCGACCGCATCGGCATCCTGTGGATCCGCATCGATCTCCACCCGGATCGGCGCCGTCTCATCCTTCTCTAACAAATACTGAACCGGGTCCAGATAGTGCTGACCCATGTCTGCAAGACCGCCACCATCATAGTCCCAGTAACCCCGGAAGGTCTGGTGCACCCGGTGATGGTTGTATGGCTTGCGCGGTGCCGGCCCGAGCCAAGTGTCATAATCAAGCTCTTCAGGGATCGGCTCTTCCTTGAGGCCCGTTTTCCCAACCCAGAAGAACTTCCAATCAAACCCCGTCACTCCGGAAACCGTGATCTTCAGCGGCCAACCGAGAATCCGGCTCGACGTGACCCGCTTCAGCAGTTCCGTCCGCATGCCCGACCCATAGAGCGTATCTTTAAAACGGAACCAAGTATTGAGCCGCACCATGCGCTGATACTTCTCCGCCGCCTTCACCATCTCCGCACCCTCACCGATCGTCCGGCTCATCGGTTTTTCCGTCCACAGGTCCTTACCCTCCTTCATCGCATCAATCGCCATTTTCGCGTGCCAATGCGGCGGCGTGCAGATGTGCACAATGTCGATGTCCTTGCGCGCAATCAGCTCACGGTAATCGGAATAAGGAGTGATCCCATTCTTCTCGCCGTCTGCGTCCTTCATCCGCTGAGCGAGGTGCTTCGAATCCACATCACAGAGCGCCAGAAGCCGACCCGGCATGGACAAATGCGAGGCACTGATTCCCCCACAACCGATGATTCCGCGGGTGAGCTCCTCGGAAGGTGGCGTCTGCCCATTCAATCCGAGCAAGCGGCTCGGCAAAATCTGGATGGAAGCAAGAGCCGCTAGACTCTTGATCGATTGTCGGCGGGAAATTTCGTTCATGATGGTCTAAAATACGAATTTCAAATTTGAATCATTCATCAATCTTGGAATCAGCTCCTTCCGCAGGCTCCACATCTTGCGCGACGCGGTCCCAGAAGAAGATCGCGAAAATCATGAAAATCGCTGCCGCGAGCACCATGGGAAACACCCAGTAGTGCTTCCATTCCTCCATGCTGGAGGAAATCAGCGCACCATCGATGCCCTCGGGATAGCCCTTACCGAACATTCCGGTCAGGGATTCCAGCGTGCTCTTCGCGGGGGCCCCGACATTAGCCTCCTTGATCGCGTTCACCAGATCTGCGGAAGGCGGCGCGCCATAGACCGTTTCGCCAGAGGTGAGCGTGTTCGGCAGCTTGGTCCCGGAGAAGGGAAAGCCACCGCCAAAGGCGAAGCGAAAGCCGAAGAACATCCCCAGGCCCTGCGTCAGGAACACCAGCAGCCCCTGCGCCTGACCGCGAATCGCCTTCGGTGCCTTCTTGTCGGTGTAGATGAAGCCGGTGACGAAGAAGAAATCATAACAGATCCCGTGGAGCGCGACCCCGAGGAAAAGCATCCACGCCACTTGATCGGGCGCACCGGCCGCGAACAAGGCGTAGCGCGCCACCCAGCAAGCCATCCCGACAAGCAGCATGATCTTCACGCCGAGCTTCCGGAAAAAGAAGGGAATCAGCAGCATGAAGATGATTTCCGACATCTGGCCGATCGTCATGAACGAACCCGCCTCCTTGTATCCCGCCGCGCCGAGGAAATCGGAAGTCTGGCCATAATAGTAGGCCAGCGGAATGCAGATCAGGCACGAGCAGATCGCAAACACCGCGAACGGCAGATCACGGAAGAGCTTGAAGGCATCCAGCATCAGCAGCGAACGCAGGTTCAGCGGCTCGCCTTTCGCCGGTGCAGGAGTGGTCGGCAAGCTGAAAGAATACAAGCCCAGCACGAGCGACGAGCCGGCCGCCAACCAGAAGATGTTCAACGAGTTCGACCAGCCGGCGAAGCCAAGACCCAGGCCGGCCACGATCCATCCAATCGTCCCCCACACCCGCACTTTCGGAAACTGGTCCTGAGGCAAATGCGTAAAGGTGATCGTATTCGCCAGACCAAGCGTCGGCATGTAGCAGCACATGTAGGCGATCATCAGATTGACGATCAAGGGCCCCTGCTCCGCCCCCTGAGGTGCCAGCTTCGCGATCCACAGCATCAACCCACTGCCGATCACCATCAGCACGCCCATCACCTTTTCTGAGGGGAAAAACCGGTCTGCCACCAGTCCAAGGAAAAGCGGCGCAAAGATCGCCGCAATCGGCGCACTCTCAAAAGCCCCACCGATGAAATCGCCAAGGTCGTTCGTACTGAAAGCCAGCTTCAGCGTGACGAACCACGAACCCCAGGCAAAGAACTGGAGAAACATCATCACCGACAAACGTGTGGCGAGTAAACTTGGGGCCCTAGTGTCAGACATGCTGCGGAGACTGCCCGAGCCGCGCCCCCCCGTCAATCCACAGCAAGGACATCACCACCGAAGCCCTCTCCGCTACCATCAGCATTTCCGCTTTCCCAAGCTTCAAGGGTAAGGAATTGTCCCCCCTTGACCGATGAAACGACTCCTCTGCCGCTCACTCGCCCTCCTTTCAGGCAGGGATCAGAGCACACAAAGAGAGCTCGCCGAGTGCATTTGATTCGTCCAGCCTTTCGCATGGCTGAAGATTCGAAGACCCGGCTCATGTCGCTCGATGCGCTGCGCGGGTTTGACATGTTCTGGATCATCGGAGGAGCGGGCCTGGTCAGCGCCTTGGCTCGGGTGTGCGGTCTGCCGGAAGGCTGGACAGAAACGCTGGACCTCCAGTTCACCCATGTGACCTGGGAGGGCTTCCGCTTCTTTGACCTGATTTTCCCGCTCTTTGTCTTTCTTTCGGGGGTGGCGGTTCCGTTCTCGGTCTTATCAAAGAGGGGGCGAGGGGATTCCGTAGCGAAGCTGCAGTTCGGGATCGTCAAACGCAGTCTCGTGTTGGTGGCGATCGGTCTGAGCTTCAGTGTCTTCCGATTCGATCCCTCAATGGTGCGGCTTTACACCGTCCTCTACCTGATCGGGATGGCTTACATGATCGGCGCATCTCTGGCGCTGCACATCACTCGAATCCGTCGGCTATTCATTACCGGGATTCTCATCCTGGTAGGCTACCATCTTGCCATGATGTTCCTGCCCTATCCCGGGCGGGAAGCCGGCCTCACACCGGCGAATAACCTCGCGGCTTGGATCGACAGGAACCTGATTCCCACGAACCTCTATCGAACGGTCTACGATCCTGAGGGCACCATCCGGGTAATACCAGCGGGGGTCCTATGTTTGTTCGGAGTGATTGCCGGATTGAGGATCAAGGCGAATGCCAAGCCCTCGTGGCGCTGCGCGGGTGAGCTGGCAGCGGCCGGACTGATTGCGCTCATCGCGGGTTGGCTATGGAGTTTTTCGTTCCCGATCATCAAGGATCTGTGGTCGCCATCATTCATCCTTTGGTCAGCGGGCTGGGCGCTTTTGCTGCTGGCAATTTTCTACGGAGTGATCGATGTCCTCGGCCTGCGCTGGATGGGGTTCTTTTTCGTGCCGATCGGGATGAATGCCATCGTGATCTACGCCAGCCAATGGTATGTGCCATGGGGTGGGATCCGTGACTTTTTCTTCTCCGGGTTTGCAGGAACCATGGGCAGCGATGATTGGAAACAACTGGTAATGAGCGGTGGTTTGCTCGCGGTCCAGTGGGCCTTACTTTTTTGGATGCACCGGCAAAGGATCCACGTCCGGGTGTGATGGGATAAAGGCATCACCGCCCTTGCAGCACGGTTTAGCATTCTCGCTTTCCCAAGATTCAAGCGTGGGGCAGTGTGTCGGCGCACCCGATGAAACGTCTGCTTCTTCTCTCACTCGCCCTCGTTTCATGCAGGGACCAGAGCGAGGAAAGAAAGCTGACGGAACACGGCCAGCGCATCGTCGCCCATCGACCGCTCGAAAGCCCGAAGCCCGAGCCCGTGGAAGCTCCCACGCCAGCCCCGGAACCCATACCCGGGCCCAAGTCGGAACCTCCAGCGTCTCGCTACCTCCCGGTCACCCGGAAAATCCACGATCTCATCGTAGCCAACGATTCGCCAACCGAGTTCGAGCCTTACCAAGAGACCATCCCCCTCGCGAACGGTGCCACCTTCGCCATGATTCCCGTCCCCAATGGCGACTTCTGGATCGGGAAATATGAAGTCACCTGGGAGCTCTACCGCGCCTTCATGGAAAACGGAAAGCCACGCAACCTCGACGGCACCATCAACCGCGACGGCGACCCCACCACCCTCGAAGCCCCCGAAATTCACGCAGGCGAAACGCTCGCCGACATCGTTTCCCAACCGCCTGCGCCCTACCGCCCCCAGCATTACGAAATGGGCGAAGGCTACGGCCCAGGCTGGCCCGCCATCGCCATGAGCCAGCACGCCGCCAGCAAATTCTGCGAATGGCTTAGCGCCCAAATCGGCCACTACTATCGCCTCCCCACCGAAGCAGAGTGGGAACTCGCCTGCCGTGCCGGCACCACCACCGCCTACTCCTTCGGCGACGATCCCACCCAGCTCGGCGACTTCGCTTGGACCTACGACAACGCCAACTTCTCCTATCAAAAAGTCGGCACCAAAAAACCCAACCCCTGGGGTATCCACGACATGCACGGCAACGTCGCCGAGTGGTGCCTGAATGGCATCGCTCGAGGAGGAAGCTACGGCGACAACCATCCCGCCGAAACCATGCGCTCCGATGCACGCATCCTCGCCACCGCCGCATGGAACGCCAGCGACCCCGCGAATCCGAAATCCCTCTGGTATCTCTCGAACAACCAGTGGATCGGCTTCCGCATCATCCGCCCGTTGGATATTCCCGACCTCGAAACCATGCGTCGTCTTTGGAACTCCGGATCCGGTGAAACCGAATAATCACGCACCGATGCCGGACCCACCACCAAGCCCTGACCGCATCGAAGCCGCCGAGGATTTCTCCCAGCAATCGCGCACCTTCCGCCTCGAGTTGGCCCGCTCACTCCCTCAGGGATTCATCGAGACGGCGATCAGCACCTTCGTGATCTTCATCGCGATCCGCTACTTTGATCTCCCGGCATGGATGAAAGGAGCCATCATCGCCTCCAGTAGCGCCGGACTTCTCTGCAGCCTTTTCGTCGTTCAATTCATCCGCCGACACGGATACTCGGTGAACAAAGTGGCCGCCATCCTTTGGGGCCTTTCCTCCCTCGGCTTCATCACCGCGGGCCTCTCCCACTCCAGCCCGAATGGCTTCTTCATCAGCATCTGCCTCGCCTACCTGACCCTCGCCTCCGCTTCCCCGCTCATGGCGCAGATCTACCGCAAGCATTACTCCAATGAAAAACGCGGCCACCTTTTCTCCCTCGCCGCTCTTTCACGCGCCTGCATCGCCGCCCTTACCGGCTGGCTCGGCGGCCTGTGGATCGAAGCCCAAGGATTCTCGCCGCTCTTTTTCGCCTACGCCTTCGGCTGCATCATCATGGCCATCACGGTTACCGCCATGGCTCCCGTCCATCTTCGAAAATCGAACCGCATCCAGTGGTTCGACGCCTTTAGCCATGTCCGCGAAAATGCCCCGTTCCGGAAACTCCTTGGCGTCTGGATGCTGCTCGGCCTCGGCAACCTCATCGGCTGGTCGCTCTTCGTGGAATACATTGGCAACCCCCGCTGCGGTTTCAACTTTGAAGCAGACAAAGTCGGCCTGATCACCAGCACCATCCCGATGCTCGCCTTCATCGTCTGTGTCGTCCCCTGGGGATCGATCTTCGATCGCATGCCCTTCTACCGAGTGCGGGCCACGGTCAACCTTCTCTTCCTCGGGGGCATCGTCATTTATTACATGGGCGGAGGCATGGCAGGCCTGTGCATCGGCATCGCCCTGCACGGCATCGCCCGCGCCGGTGGGAATATCATCTGGTCACTCTGGACCACCCGCTTCGCTCCAGCCGATCGGGTCTTGGAATACCAAAGCGTCCACAGTTTTCTCACAGGCATCCGCGGCGTCCTCGCCCCGTTCATCGCCTTCAGCGCCGCTAACTATCTCAGCCCCACCTGGGTCGCCTGCGGCTCCGCCACCCTGATCATCACCGCCACCCTCATGACCTGGCCCGAACTGAAAGCAGAGACCCTGAAAATGCAGTCCTCCGGCCCGGCCCGATGACAGGTTCGGGAGCATCACGAAACACCAGATTCCTGGCAGCTGTCCGGGGTGTCCGTTACTAGAAAAGTCCAAGAATAACATGAACTCCCAAGCATACTCCGCCGCCCGTTTTCTGCTCTTCGCGCTCGCCCTCATCGCCTCCACCGGCCGGGCTCCGGGGGATGCGATCTTCTCCGAAACGATCACGGATCGGACTGTCTTCGACGGAGCCACTGGATCAGACCGCGATGCCGGTTCTCAGGGTGTTCAGGCTGCCGGTGTTCTGACCCTTGAATCTCCTGCGACTGTCCGGAGCGTCACATGGTGGGGTATCATGGGGCCTTTCAACGGCACACCGGTGGTGCCGATCTCCTTCGATCTGATCTTCTATGCCGAGCGTGACGGCCTGCCTGATCCAGACCAGGTGATCAGTTCAACCACCGTTACCTTTGATGCGCTGACTGACACAGGTGTCGATCTCAATGGAAAAGACATCTACATTTTCAAGGCGAATATAGAGCCGACGGCACTCCCTGCCGGAACCAGGGTGTGGTTCTCCGTTCTGGCAGATACGATCACGGACCCGGATGATGATTTTTTGTGGAGGTTCGACGAACGGGGCTCCTCCGCAGTACGGAGTGTGGTAGCCCCGCAATTTAACACCGTGCAGAACCGCACGCCCTTGTTCATTCTCTACGATGAAGTCGTCAAGGAAGAGCCCGAGATTATCAAGTTGAGCCCTGCCAACTCCAGCTTTGGCGTGAAGGTGGACTCGGACCTGGTTCTTGAATTCGACGAGAGGGTCCGGAAAGGGACCGGCACTATACTCATTAATAAGAGCCTCGGCAACGAAGTCGTGGCAACGATCAACATGGCCTCGTTAAGTAACACGGTCAGTGACTCCACGGTCACCATCAACCCGCCCAACAACCTGGAAAAGAACTGCTCGTATTACATCGAGATCAGCGAGGGAGCGATCAAGGGGAGGTCGGGCGTCCCATTTTCCGGGATCCAGGGTTCGGGAAAATGGACCTTTACCACACCGCCTGCATTGCCACCTACCTTAATCGCCCACTACACTTTCGACAGCGCGACCGACGGAGTCACCCCCGACTCGGCGAGCGCCAACCATGCCACGCTTGGTTCCAATGTGGCCATCAATGGATCGGTGGCGGGCGCCATCGGCACCGGGGTCCTCGATGTCACGAACAGCGGGAGCGGGTTTGCTCCCGGTGGGGACGGAGCGGTGACCAGCAACGACTTTTCCTGGGTGAACCAGGCTCGGACCATCACCTTTTGGTGGAAGGCGAAAATCCCGGTGGACGACATCGACGCTGGAACCTATGTGTCCTTCGGCACGGATGAGGGCTCAGGGACTCTTTTTGAAATCAACGAGGGAGCCCCCGACACCACGTCAGACCTGCGGGTGGCGGTCGGCGGGACCACGGCGTCCTCCGATCCAGCGGACTTCGATGACGGGACTTGGCAGTTCGTGGCGGTGACCGTGCCTGAGCAGGCGAGATTGAGGGACATCGCCTGGTACGTGAATGGCAGCAATACCGATCTCAATAGACGCATCAGCACGCTCGCCATCGCCACCGGCACTGGTCCTCTCGTCTTCGGGGACTCCATCACGGGTGTGTCCAATACGGATCTCTCTCCGAATGGTTATCTTGACGATTTTCAGCTCTACGACGGCGTGCTCAGCCAGGAGCAGATCGCCTTTCTTTACAACAATCCCGGAGCGGTTGCTCCCATTTCACCTGAAAGTTTCGAGCACTATGTTTCCAATCCCGCGTTCGGCCTGGGTGTGGATGAGAAAGGCTTCGACGACGATCCCGACGGAGATGGCTTTGCGAACGGGCTGGAGGCCTGGCTTGGGACGGACCCGGGTGAGCAGGATGCGGGGCTCGCTATTGTCGGCTCAGACGGCACCATCACGACCTTTCGCCACCCGCGGAACGGGAGCCCACCTGGCGACGTGATCGGATTCTACGAATGGTCGCCGAATCTCATCGATTGGTATGCAGGTGACGGAGTGGCTGGCCCGCCGGGCGGGTCGAGCGTGTTGTTCTCGCTGAATACCGTGGCTGCCGAGATAGAAGTCACTGCAACGGCGAACGAGGCGATACCCCGCATGTTTATTCGTGCCGGTGCGGTTCGCAACTGATCTCGGGTCGAAACTAAATTCTAGGCAAAATGAGCCCCACAGAACAACCGAAAACAGATGCCAAACAGTCCCTGAACATGGGATCTTCGTTTCGCAACATTCAATACTTCGCTTCCCACCTCATGCGCCTCCTCCTCTCCCTCTCCCTCTTCATCCTCAGCCTCGCCTCATGCGCCGCACTTGAAACCGAGAACCCGGAAAAACCCGTCCGCCTCGGTGACCCCATGCTCACCGAAGCCAGCGGCCTCGCCTTCTCACGCCACGATCCCAAGCTCCTCTGGGTGATCAACGACAGCGGCGCGACCGCCTCCGCCCACCTCACCGATACCCAAGGCACCCCTCGCGGACTCCTGCATCTTCAAGGTGTGGAAAACACCGATTGGGAAGACCTCGCCGCGTTCACCCTCGATAGCAAACCCTACCTTCTCATCGCCGATTGCGGAGACAACGAAGCGCGACGCCAGCAAGTCACCCTTCACCTCATCGCCGAACCCACACCCCCATCACCGGGCGCATCCCAGGGCCTGAATCTTGCACCCGATTGGTCGATCAACTTCCGCTACGAAGACGGCCCGCGCGATTGCGAAGGCGTCGCGGTCGACTCTAACAACCAAAGCATCCTCCTTATTTCCAAGCGCGAGAAGCAACCCGTCATCTATCAGCTCCCGCTTCGTAAGCCCAACGCCGGAGAAGTCTTCACCGCCAAACGCCTCGGCCCCCTCGCGACGCTCCCTCTTCCAGCCAAAACCCTGCCCCACCCCTACGCCTCCCAGCCCACCGGCCTCGACGTCTCCGCCGATGGCAAACTCGCCGCCGTCCTCACCTACCGCGGCGTCTATCTCTTCCGTCGATCAGCGAAAGAATCATGGGCCCAGGCCTTCGCCAAAGCCCCGGAAATTCTCGGTGCCCACGGCCTCTCCCAAGCCGAAGCCCTCGCCTTTTCTCCCCACGCCCGCACGATTTTTGTCACCTCCGAAGGCAAGCGACCAAGGCTCATTTCGATGCCAGTCCCGAAAAAATGAAACGACGTCACCCGGCAAGGCATCATCAACTAAGGGAGAATTCACTCCTTGGTCGTTTGGGGACCAGGATGGATTGGATAGGTAGGATTGGGGAATAATCGTAATCATTGTCCGGTTTCATGGCCTTTATCCAAGCCATCCTATCGATCCTGGTCCGTTTCCCACGAGCTTGATCCCACCGGCCTCCTGCTACCCTTTCGCCCGCCGCCTCAAACCCTCCATCACCGCGCTCGCCAGCGGGCCAAGCTTTCCACGCCAGACGCCGGCAATGGCGAGATCGGAAAAGCCCTTTAACTCGACCGCTTTCACCCCCTTCGGAAACTTCACTCCAGGAGCCAGCACGCTCACCCCCACCCCAAAGCC
>CAZVMS010000016.1:0-10975 GCA_964628795.1 uncultured Haloferula sp.
AAGCCGAGACTGCATCGAGCGCGATAGCGCCGCTACTCGACGCGAAGCCTGACCCGCAGATCGCGACGCAGTGAGGATAATCCACCGGCGCTTGACGGGTTGGGCTCGGTACTTCCCTGCCTTCAAACGCGATTCCAATGCCAGCAGGTTTTCAATCACCTTCACCGAGAAGCCGGGGGGCTGGACTCTCGAAGGAGTTCGCTGACCAGATCTGGACGACCCTCAGCTCGTGGATTGAACCCCACCGCCAGAAGACCGGGCCGGTCTCATTCAGGAAGTGCCAAAGACGCGTCAGTCCCGAGCTTCGCGAGGCCGGGCTGATCGAAAGCTGGCCGAAGGACGGACTCCGACACACATGGATTAGCTCGATGCTCGCTCTCGGGGTGGCACGGGACTGGGTGGCAGAACTGGCAGGAAACAGCCCAGGGGTCATTCGGACGAACTACAAGCGGCCTTTGCCCGAAAAACAGGCCGCTAGCTGGTTCGGTATCCGTGCGAAAGTTTAGCTGGCTAAAGCTTCAGGGTTCCCTTGTTAGATTAACACGTCTAGCATTCTGGTCACCAAGGTTCGCGCAACCTGCCTCTGAATGTCTCTGACCGATCACCAAGCCAAATACCTCGCCCACGAGCTGACTCGCCGCTGGTCTTCTGACAGCGTCGGCAAGCTCGCGGCTGCCGTGGCAGGTGCCCAGGTCGATCTCAATCCCCACCAAGTCGATGCCGCCCTCTTCGCCTTCAACTCCCCGTTCTCCAACGGTGCTTTGCTGGCGGACGAAGTCGGCCTCGGTAAGACCATCGAAGCCGGCATCCTCCTTTCACAGCGCTGGGCCGAGCGGAAACGCCGGATCCTGATCATCACACCCTCAAACCTTCGGAAGCAATGGCATCAGGAACTCGCGGAAAAGTTCTTCCTTCCAGCGACCATCCTCGAAGCTCGATCCTACAAGCAGGCGGAAAAAGCTGGGAACGACAACCCTTTCCAGCCCGAGGACGGGAGCATGGTCATCTGCTCCTACCACTTCGCACGCAACAAGGCTGAGGATGTCGTTGCCACCCCTTGGGACCTCGTCGTCATCGACGAAGCCCACCGCCTCCGCAACGTCTACAAGGCCAGCAACGTCATCGCCAACACCCTGAAGAAGGCCCTCGAAGGTCGGCCCAAGGTGCTCCTCACCGCGACACCCCTACAGAATTCCCTTCTCGAACTCTACGGTCTCATCTCCTTCATCGATGAACACGCTTTCGGAGACCTCAAGAGCTTCCGCCAGCAGTTCGCCAACCTTAGCCAGGACGGCACCTTCGACGCGCTCAAAGCTAGGCTCTCTCCGCTCTGCCACCGCACCCTGCGCCGCCAGGTCACCTAATACGTGCCCTATACCGCACGGCATGCCCTCGTTGAAGAGTTCACTCCTGAGGAAAGCGAGGACCAGCTTTACCAACTCGTTTCCGAATACCTCGGGCGCGACAACCTCTTCGCCCTGCCGCCCGCCCAGCGCACCCTCATGACCTTGGTTCTGCGGAAGCTGCTCGCTTCCTCGACCTTTGCCATCGCTGGAGCCTTGCAAACCATGGCTCGTCGTCTCCGTCGCGACCTCGCCGAACAGGAAAGCCTCTCCCTCGTTGATGAGTTGGACGAGGACTACGAATCGCTCGACGAAACCGCCGAAGAATGGACGGAGGACGAAGCCACCGAGCCGCTCTCCGAGGCTGACCGCGAGGCGCTCGCCGCCGAAATCGCCGAACTCGAAGCCTTCGCCGATCTGGCCGTCTCCATCACGAACAACGCCAAAGGCCAAGCCCTTCTCCGCGCCCTCAAGATCGCTTTTGACAAGGTCTCCGGACTCAAGGCTGCTGAAAAAGCCATCATCTTCACCGAGTCCCGTCGCACCCAGGATTACATCCTCCGACTCCTCTCCGAAAGCGAATGGAGCGAGGGCATCGTCCTCTTCAATGGCAGCAACAACGACCCGCGCTCGAAGGAAATCTACGAGGCGTGGAAAGTCGGCCACGAAGGCAGCGACCGCGTGACCGGCTCCCGCACCGCCGACATGCGTTCCGCCCTCGTCGATTACTTCCGTGACGAGGGCCGCATCATGATCGCCACCGAGGCCGGGGCCGAGGGCATCAACCTCCAGTTCTGCTCGCTCGTCATTAACTACGACCTCCCTTGGAACCCCCAGCGCGTCGAGCAGCGCATTGGCCGCTGCCACCGCTACGGGCAGAAGCACGACGTGGTCGTGGTGAACTTCCTCAACAAGAAGAACGCCGCCGACCAGCGTGTTTACGAACTCCTGGCCGAGAAATTCCACCTCTTCGAGGGCGTCTTTGGCGCCAGTGACGAAGTCCTCGGAGCCATCGGCTCCGGTGTCGATTTCGAGAAACGCATCGCCACCATTTACCAGCAGTGCCGCCAGCCCGAGCAGATCAAAGAAGCCTTCGACGCCCTGCAACTGGAACTGAGCTTCGAGATCACCGAGGCCATGACTACCACCCGAAAAAAGCTCCTCGAGCACTTCGATGACGAGGTCCGCGAAAAACTCAAGATCCGTGACGAAGACTCGAAAGCCATCCTCGGCCAATTCGAGCGCCAGCTCATTCGCCTCACTCGCCACGAACTGAACGGCCACGCCGAGTTTCAGGGCGAGGGCTCCTTCCGCCTCCTCACCGCCCCATTTCCCGAAATCTCAGAAAAGACACCCACCGGTCTCTACGAGCTGCCACGCCGTTCAGGCGAAGCCCACCTCTACCGTCTCGGGCATCCCTTGGCCGATGCCGTCATCCGCACCGCCAAGGAGCGTTCACTCACTCCGGCCGAGCTCGCCTTCAGCTACGAAGCCCATGAGGGAAAGGTCTCCATCCTCGAACCCTTCCTCGGCCAATCCGGCTGGCTCGCCGCCTCCCGTTTCACCGTCGATTCCCTCGACCAGACCGAGGACTACCTCATCCTTGCCGCCCACACGGATCCTGGGAACGCCGACGTCCCCGTCGGCAGAAATCAGCACGATGCCAACGGGGACGTTGGCGCTCCCGGCAAAGTTCTCGACGAGGAAACCGCCCGCCGCCTCCTCTCGCTGCCGGGCGATCACCTCCGCGACCTCACTGAACCCGCGCCCACCAGCCTCGACGAAATCGCCAGCAGGGAACAGTCCCGCATCAGCCGCGACATCTCCGAGCGAAATGCCCAATTCTTCGAAGCCGAGGCCACCAAGCTCGATAACTGGGCCGACGACCTGAAGGTCGGCCTTGAACGTGAGATCAAGGACATCGACCGCCAGATCAAAGAGGCCCGCCGCGCCGCCTCCGCCGCCCTCACGCTGGAAGAAAAGCTCGCCGGGCAAAAGCAGATCAAAGCCCTCGAATCCCACCGCAAGGAACGCCGTCGCACCCTCTTCGACGCCCAGGACGAGATCGACAACAACCGCGAGCGCCTCATCGAAAAGATCGAGGGCAAACTGAAATCCGAGTCTTCCGAGGAAGATCTCTTCACCATCCGCTGGAGCCTCGATTAGCAACTCATGAAACTCCCCGAACCATCCGCCAAAAACATTCTCAGCGCACTCGCCTCCAAATCTCTGCTTGCGGAATCCGCAGCAAAGGAACTGGTCGAGTCCCTCGAGAATCAGAAGGACGTGAACTGGAATCTCGTCCTCACCAAACAATTTGAATCCGAACAAGGAGGCCACGATGAAACTGGAGCTTGAAGCCTTCCGCGGTGTCAGCCGCTCCTTCTCAATCAAGTTTGATACCAAGCAGAATCTCACCGTGCTCTACGGCGAGAACGGCAGCGGAAAAACCACCATCTCTGATGCCTTCGAGTTCGTGATCGATGGCACGGCCGGATCGCTGGAGGAGAAATCCCTCGATGGAAAAGCGAAGCTCGGCCAGCTCGTCAATGCCCGCCGGACGAAGGCTGATCTCTCGGTCTCGCTGACCGTTCGGAACAAATCACGTTCGGCAACACTCTCCGGCGCAAAAGTCCAACACGCAGGCGAACTCGACTACCAACTGAAGGTTTTGAGCCGCAAGAATATCACACGGCTTGTAGAGGAGAAACCCGCAGAGCGCTTCAGACGGATTCAGGATTTCGTCTCCATTCCTGTTCTTGATCGTGAGGAGGCCGCGCTCAATGAGCTGGTTCTATCCGAAAAACGAAATCTGGAAGCCCAGTCCAAACTCATCACCCAGGCGCGTGACATCCTTGCGGACCTGTTCTCAGAACACGCCGACAAGGCCAAATACGGTGACCACCAAGGCCAGTGGCAGAAGGATATTCTGAGCGATAGCGCGGAAACCATCGCGGAGAACTTTCGAATCCTCCAGGATCTGAATCAGGAGATCACACGGCTCCGGGACGACTTCAAACCGCTCGCCGAAAGCTATCCGGCGATCAAAAAAGCACGCGGAGCGGTCGACCGGGAAGTCGCCAGTCTGACGAAGCTCATCGCCGACAGTAGTGGCAATCTCGCCAAGGCCTTCGAAACACTTCAGCAAGCACAAGGCTTCCTCAAAGTGAGCGATGCTGACACCTGCCCGGTCTGCGATACTGAGATCGGCCACGATTCCCTCGTCCAGAAGGTCGATCAGAAACTCGAAACCCTCAAAGCCGTCACGGATCAGAGCCAAAAGACCAAGAGTGCCCAGGAAGCCCTGCAGAATGCACTGACGGCCCAAAAGACTCTCCAGGAATCTTTCTTCGCCATCATCTCCAGGCTCAATACCGTTCACCAGGCAGCCGTCGACTCCAAGCAATGGACTCTCCCCGCCCTCGTTCCCTCGATTGTCTCCATAGCGAGTGCTGACGAACTTAGCGAGGAGTGGTTCAACGAACTGAAGGCCGAAGCTCCGCAGCTCAAGCCCTTGTCAGAGACCGTCGAGAAAGAGCACGCCGCGATTCAGATCCGCAAGAACCTCCAGACGGAGATCCGTCAGGCCATCAAACGCATCAAGGATGCCACCGACGACGCCAAACGGATCGAATTCATCATCAAGCGCGGGGAATCGATTAAAAGCGTCCTGCATGACGAGCGAATCCGCCATGCCAACGAGACTCTCGAAGCCATCTCCGGCGATTTCGCCAAGCTCTACAGCACCATTCACGAGGGCGAGAAAATCGAATCGATCAAACTCTACCTCCATCCCACCAAGAAAGCCTCCGCCCAGTTCGATGGCTCACTCTTCGGCAAGGAGGATGCCAGCCCTGTCGCCTACCTCTCGGAATCCCATCTCGACACCCTCGGGCTCTGTCTCTTCCTCGCTCTTGAAAAGCGGGAGCATCCGGAAAAGACGATTCTCTTCCTCGACGACGCCATTGCCTCGGTGGACGAGGCCCACATGGAGCGGCTTTATCAACTTCTATTGGATGAAGCCTCCCACTTCCATCACGTCATCATCAGCAGTCATTACCAGCCGCTGCGCTTCAAGTTCCGCTGGGGAATCCTCACCCAGAAGAAGGTCGAATTCCTTGAGCTTGGGCGGTGGACCTTGGATCGGGGGCTTGCGCTGCAAAAAGGCCCGAACTCGGAGGTGAAGTTCCTGCGTCATTACCTTGAGCAGGGCGAGCATGCTTCCGCCATTGCCAACACCGCCGGATTGATTCTCGAACACATCTTCGATTTTCTGACCGGTATCTATCAGTGCCGACTTCCGCGGAATCCCGGCGCGGAACAGCGCTGGACGCTCGATCACTACAAGGGCGGTCTGAAGGGCGAAAAGCATCTGCTTTCCAGCCTCCGTTGTGAGCACCTCAATGAGGAAGGAAACATGATCAAGTCAGTCGATCTGGAACCGCTCGTCGAAGCCGTCTTCACCAGGCTTCAGGTCCGCAACGCGATTGGTTGCCACTTCAAGGACCTTGCCGGCTATTTCGACGAGATCGGCGAGGCCAGCGCTCTCGGGAATGCCACTCTCGCTCTGGTCGAAGCCCTCTGCGATGAGAACGACACCCTTCCGGATCGACGGAAAGACGGCTGTAGCTGGCACAACCGAGGCGAGACGGTCACCCGCCGTCTCTATCCGCTTCTCAAGCCTGAATAGCCGACCGTTCCTGCCGGATTGACAATACTCCCATACTCCTGTAAATGTTGCTCCGATGAAAACGACGATTGATTTCCCTGACGAACTCCTCCATCGCGCCAAGGTCGTGGCGGCTCAGCGCCGGACGACCTTGCGCGAACTCGTTGTTCAGGGATTGGAGAGGGTGACCTCTGCCGGAAGTGACGAGAGCGAGAAACTGGAGCGGAAGAAGACCTTCGCGCGCTTGTTGAAAGCCATGCGGGCCTCGAACACGGAACCCATGGTTCCTCTGAAACGGGAGGAGATCCATGACCGCTGAGGTCTTTCTGGACTCGAACATCCTTCTCTATGCCTGTTCCGCCGCCACTGCAGATGCGGAGAAGCAGGCCATTGCAGGACGCTTGATCATGGAGACCGATTTCGGCCTATCCGCACAGGTCATGCAGGAGTTTATCTCCAACGCCCTGCGTAAGAAGGAACTGGGCATTTCGGAAAGTGTGATCGATGCGACCATGGAACTCTGCGGCCAAGTTCACGTCCTGCCGGTCACCCGCGAACTTGTCATCGCAGCCGTCATTCTCCGCCGCCGGTTTCAACTTTCTCACTGGGACTCGACCATCCTCGCCGCCGCACGGGAACTCGGCGGCCACACCCTCTACTCCGAAGACCTCAACCCCGGCCAGGACTACGACGGCGTCCGGGTCGTCAATCCGTTCCAATGAGTGGGGATTCATCAACCACAGAGAACACAAAGACCACAAAATGAATGCTTCAAACAACCGCCCTCTAACCCCCCTCTGTGTTCTCTGTTGCCACTTGTGTCTGGGAGAAAGACAAGGGCGGACGAGGTGATGCGGACATCTCCCTTTCTCATGACAACATACTTGTTTATGCCAAGAATCGAAAGTGCTGGGCATCTTCGCGAAACTTAATGCCGAGAACTGAAACGCAGCTAAAGCGTTTCAGGAACCCTGACGATGATCCCCGCGGTCCTTGGCGGCAGGGCGATGACAGAACGGCCAAGAGTGGAACCGAAAAACAACGTTTTGAAGTAACACTCCCTTCGGGGCGAGTGGTGAAACCTCCAAAGGGGCGGTATTGGGCATTTGCTGAAATGCACGCTAGAATTAGCGCGATCCGAAGGAAGAGCCTACTTTGGAATCGACGGAGACCGTCTGCCAATCATCAAGCGATATCAATCCGAAGTAAGGGACGGCGTCGCACCCCGCACTTGGTGGGCTGCGGATGAAGTTGGAACGAATCAAGGAGCAAAAAGAGATCACCTGCGTAAACAAAAGGACAAGTGGGACAACTGGGTGATCAGCAAGGAGTACAACGCCGCGATGCTGGCGGAGGCGGTCTGCAAGCTGGAGGGCTTCACCTACGCCCCGAGCGACAGCCTCTACTGGCAGCACGGCCACTCCACCGAACAGGATTTCCTCTACGTGACCACCGCCAGCCTCAAGCACGTCCAACTCCAACAACTCAGCGACGAAGTCGGCCCCGAGCGCACCCTCCTCGTTGTCTGCACCTCCTTCCGAGGCAGCAAGGAAGGCTACCCCAACCTGACCGTGAAGAAGGTCCCCAAAGCCGTCCTCAACCGCTGCGAATGGGGCAAGGACGACTACAGCCTCCGCGTCGAGAACCTCCCCGACGCACCTCCCAAGCCTGGGCAACAAGACTTATTCTAGCCTGCATCGAACTCGAACCTCATGAAAACGAAGACACTCAAGATCCGGAATCTGGGTCAGATCAATGAAGCCGACTTGAGCTTTGGCGACCTCACAGTGCTGGTGGGACCGCAAGCGACGGGAAAGAGCATTGCGGTTCAAATGCTCAAGCTGATGGTCGATGCCGGGAAGATCCAAGAGGAGATGGGTCGGCATGGGATCGACTGGGAGGGTGACCTTTGGGATTTCACCGATGCCTATTTCGGTGAAGGGATGCACATGATGTGGAATCCCGGTCAGTCCGAGATTGTCTGGGATGGCCGGAGGGTGGACGTGGAGCAAATTGCGAAGCGGAAGCGGAGGAACAAGGACGAGAACCTGTTTTTCATCCCCGCCCAGCGGGTGCTCGCGTTGCGCGACGGCTGGCCTCGGCCATTCACAGACTATAGCCCCGGCGGCCCGTTCGCGGTAAGGGAATTCAGCGAGAAGCTGCGGGTGCTGGTGGAGAAGGAGTTCTCCGGGGAGAGTCTGTTCCCCCAGCCGAAGCGGCTGAAGAAGGAGCTTCGTGAAATGCTGGAGAAGCATGTGTTTTCCAAGTTCTCGCTGAAGGTGGACAAGGTGCATTCCCAAAAGCGTCTGGTTCTGGGGGAGAGTAATGGTGACGGCAGCTTGCCCTACATGGTTTGGTCCGCTGGTCAGCGGGAGTTCGTGCCTTTGCTTCTGGGATTTTATTGGCTGATGCCACCGACCAAAGTCTCCCGCCGTGGAAGGATCGAGTGGGTGGTGCTGGAGGAGTTGGAGATGGGGCTGCATCCCCGGGCCATTTCGGTGGTGCTGATGATGGTCTTTGAATTGGTGACGCGCGGGTATCGGGTCGTGCTTTCCACCCATTCCTCCCAGGTGCTGGATGCCATGTGGGCGCTGAAGCATCTGGCCGAGAACAATGCCAAGCCTGAAGCTCTGCTGGAGGTCTTCGGCGCTCCGAATACGGGAGGGATGCGCGATCTGGCAACGAAGATGATGAAGAAGACCCGCAAGGTGCATTACTTTGACCGGGAGCGGGGGACGACGCGGGATATTTCGGATCTTGATCCCAGCTCCGAGGAAGAAGGCGAGTCCGGCTGGGGTGGGCTATCCGAGTTCAGCGCCCGGGCGAACGAGGCAGTGGCGAATGCAGTTTCCAACCATTGATGGACGATGGCCGCTAAGACCAAGAAGAAGCCGACTTTCAAAGAGGTTGTCAAAAGCACCTCGGGGCTGGAAACCTATTGGCGGGCCGGGCTAAAGGCCCTGCGGGCAGAAGACAAACCTCACATTGTCCCGGAAGACCCTCGAAAGCTTGTAGGAAGCGTGGACATCGATGCGGCGTATCTGGCGACTGATCCGCACGGGAATCGCTGGGATTTTGCGATCGGCTACCAACACACCAACCGTGATGAGGAGGTGATCTACTGGGTGGAGCTTCACACGGGCAGCAGCGCGGAGATCAAGGTGGTGATCCGCAAGGCGCAATGGTTTCACAACTGGTTCAAAGGAGCCGGCAAGAAACTGGCGACCTTTGAAAAGGAGATCCTCTGGGTATCGAGCGGATCCCCAAGGCTGAGCCCGTCCGCACCGCAAACGAAACAAATGGCCGTCGCCGGCCTGAAACAGGTCGGAGGAAGCCTGCGAATCCCGAATCGAAAGAACTCGTAAGGGCGAAGACTCATTCTCAATTTTTCATGAACCGCCACGTTAATGCCATTTCCGGACGCTTGAGCCTTCGGCCACCACAACGCCACTCGCTCGAAATCCTGGATCGGATCACCGAGATCGTCCCGCCGCGTAAATCGACGGCGGTGGCCGAAGCGCTGGAATTGATCCAAAGCGAATATCCGGCGGTGATCGATTTCGAGCGGGAGTTTCCCTCGCTTTGTTTCGCCCTCGCCACCGGCGTCGGCAAGACGCGGCTCATGGGTGCTTTCGTCACCTACCTGCACCTCGCCCACGGCATCAACAACTTCTTCGTCCTCGCGCCAAACCTGACGATCTACAACAAGCTGATCGCCGATTTCACGCCAAACACGCCAAAGTATGTCTTCAAGGGCATCGCCGAGTTCACTCAGGAGGCCCCGGAGATCATCACTGGCGACGACTACGAGGCCAAGGCCGGAACGCTTTTCGACCAGGTGCTGCGCTGCAAGATCAACATCTTCAACATCAGCAAGATCAACTCGGAAGTCCGTGGCGGCAAAGCTCCGAAGATCAAGCGTCTCTCCGAATACATCGGGGAAAGCTACTTCGAATACCTCGCCGCCTTGCCGGACCTCGTCCTCCTCATGGACGAGTCCCACCGCTACCGCGCCAGTGCTGGCGTGCGCGCCATCAATGAACTGAAACCGATCCTAGGACTCGAATTGACAGCCACGCCCTTCGTTGAAACAGCGAAAGGAGCGACGCCCTTCAACAACGTCATCTACGACTACGCTCTGGGTCGCGCCATCGCTGACGGATTCGTCAAAGAACCCGCCGTAGTGACGAGGACGAACTTCAACCCGGGCGGCATGAGCAAGGAGGCCATTGAAGAGCTCAAGCTCTCCGACGGCGTCCGCCTCCCCGAGCAAACCAAGGTGCAGCTTGAAACCTACGCTCGCGAAACCAGCCGTGAGATCGTCAAGCCCTTCGTTCTCGTCATCGCCCGTGACACGACGCATGCCGCGCAATTGAAGACTTTGGTGGAGTCTCAGACATCCTGACCCGGGAGGAAAGGCAATGACCTCAGTGGGATGGATTTGAGGCGTAGATTGGTGCCGGGGTAGTGGGTCTCAGTGGCGTTGAGTTCTTCGCAGAGGCGGGCGACGATGGTGTCGTGGACGGGGTTGGCTTGGCCGTGGAGTTCGATGCGGAGTTCTCCTGAAACCAGATCGGGGCGCAGGTTGACGGACGTTTGAATGAGGCCGCGCACGAAGCTGCGGGCGTCGTCAAGACGGCGCAGGGATTCGCGGGCGAGATGCACGAGGGCGGTCTCGCTGCGGTAGGCGATGAGTTTGATGGTGTCGATGAAGTGTTTGCGCCCGGCTCGCAGTTGGTGGATGCGTTGGTTGGGCGGGAGGTCTTGGAGTTGGAGGTGATGGGGGGTGGCTTTGCGAGGCACTGCCGTTGGCGATGAGTTGACTGGTGAAAAACCGGAACGATGCGATGTCGTCGGCGGGATGGGTGAAGACGGGAAGGTGGCCGTTGAAATAATAGACCTGCCCGTCACGCTGCTCGAAGGCTAGGTCGGAAGTGATGGCGGTGCTGCTGGCCGGAAAGAT
>CAZVMS010000017.1:0-3677 GCA_964628795.1 uncultured Haloferula sp.
GGGTGAAAGCAGAGCGATCAACATCGTTCAAAATCGCGAAACGCCCGGGCATCGTCCCTTCCGGAGCAGCGACCTTACTGTCGCTGGGCCTCGCCGACGACTCACCGAAAGCCCCCGCATGATCCCGCCCCTCGGCATCAACGGAAGGCTAGCATGAGCCGCCCGGAAGCCCACCCGCCTCAATTCCCGCCCCACTATACCCTCCCTCGATCTCCTTGAATTCCTTATTGTAAAAGGATAAACGCCTACTTTTCACATTGTTTGCCTGGCAGTTTATTTGAAGCCGCCCACACCGAAAAGCATGGGATGGACTCGATCGGTTTTGGGATTCTCTACTCGATTGAGGAAACCCTGGAAATGCTGGCGGTCATGATGGCCATCTGGGGATTCATGGGCTATGCGACCGAGTATTGCGGTTACTTGGGTGGCAGGGTTAAAGTCATGGCTTAATGGCGGTGGTACAACTTCCCGTCGCGCTGGACGAGATCGACTCCACTGGTCGGGAGCAGTCAAGCTCATCGAGAAGATCCGGAGCTGGGCTTCACTCGGTCCACGGTTTGGGAAAGGCCACTTTTTTGAAAATCTCTCCGATGGTCTGCGGTTGGGGGCGTCACCGAACATCAACTGCCATGAAACCTCTACGCATGACCATCGCCACCCTATTCCTCACCCTCACTTTGACAGCATCCGCTGCCATCAAGGACTGGTTCGTCCCCGGCAGCACCTACACCGGGCCATCGCCCGTCGTCTCACTCACAGGTGTCGATGGTGAAAACGAAGAACCATCGTGGCTCTACGCCACGGAAGCCGGTGAACTCCGCGTCACCCAATCTCAGGCTTTCCGAGATGATCCCATGGAGGTCGGCGTGCTGCTCGATCCCAACATCGGCCCGATCAACGAAGCTTCGCTCAACGGCCCGATCAAGTTCTCACTCGCGATCCGCCCGACCACTGGACTGCGCGTAGCAGCCTGGCGCCGGGTCCGCAATGCCGGTACCATCATCCAAATCGGCGAGCTAGTCGTCGCCCGTGAACAAAGTGACGGTAACTGGCCCATCGACGTGATCGACTCGGTCAATGAAGGATCCAGCCCCACCGGCAGAATGATCGCCCAGTCCACCGACATCGTCTTCCATCCCGAGGACGGCACCATGCAGGTTCTCTATCAGCGCGGCGGTGACCTCTACTGCGCTTTCGAGGAGAGCCAAGGCGGCCGCTTCTCCGCCATCCCTTTCCATCAAAGTGACGGCCACAGCGGCAATAGCGTGGATGCCGTGTGGACCACCAACAGCCGTCTCGTCGCCTACCACCAGGACGCCATCCTCGGCGACATCGTCCGCTCCGAATGGCATGCGGAAACCCTCAGTCACGAATTACTCGGCCCCTCGCCTCCGACGAAGGTTCGTGTATGCCACAACGGCCTCGGAGCCGCCGTCATCTATCAAGCCGAGAAACCCGATGGTAGGCGCTTTGTCGAACTCCTCCTAGACAAGGGCTACGAGCGGACGCGGCACATCATCAGCTTCATTGGCATCTATCGTTTTGAAATTCACGACATCCACTTCATCCCGCGCACCGAGGAATTGCTGATGCTGTTCGACGGCCCACACATTCGAATCGATGCCGTCAACCCACCGAGCCACTCGGTTCTTGTCACTCGTGAAAGCGACGGCTCCAACCACCGCGTGGAGCTTGTCTACGGTCCCTTCATGCGACATCCCGTCATGGTTTCCGACATCGAAGAAGCCACCCCAGTCATCGGCTATCAGAATACTGGTGGCAGCCTGCGCACGCTGATCGATCCCTACTTCGCTCCTTCCTCCCGCGGTGGCGTCGATTCGGGTCTCGAAGCCTTCCTCGATCTGGATTCCGGGGAGCAGCCTGGAGCCAATCACCTCAGCGTCACCAATCCCACTGGCCAACTCGCTGTCCTCACTTTTCGGCGCATCAAGCTTTTTGAGCCCCTCGACGCCCAGACCTTCACCCACCCTCATTCGCCCCGCTACGACCTCCACTTCATCTTTGAATTCAGCTACGACCTCAAGGAATGGTTCGCCCGTGGTCTCAACCTCGCCAATGAACGCATCGACGAAAGAACCATCACGGCCACTTACTCCATCGATGGCACAACGGACTACGCCGATGACAACCCACCGGCGGTCTTCGCTCGCCTCCGCCTGAGCCGCGCCCCCACGCCCGACTAATCAAAATTCCGGTTACCCGCCAAGAGCGGCTAGATGCCCAAGAAAAGATGCCAGAAAAGATGCCATGCCAGAAAAGATGCCAGGCCAGTAGTGTTCGGCATGCTCGCTGCTTGTTGAAACGAATTTCTGAATGTGACAAAACCGTCACTTGTACTGTTAGTTAATTTCTGGTTTCCTTCGCTCGTGGGCCGCGCCAAGGACAAGATCGACGAAAAGAAACTCTCCAGCTGGAAGCTGCTGGATGATTTCCGGCGGCGGCTCGCCAAGGTTCGTGAGGCGATGCCGCCACCGCCCGACAAACGCCCCGGCGGTCCCGAGCGGCTGTTGCTCGAGGAGGACTATTTCAGCCTCATGCTCTTCGGGTTGTTCAATCCGGTTCTCGACAGCATGCGCGGCCTCTGCGCGGCGAGTCATCTCAAGCGCGTGCAGGAGGACGTCTGCTCAAGGCCGGTGAGTTTGGGAAGTTTCTCCGAAGCGCAGGGAGTTTTCGACCCCGAGTTGCTCAAACAGGTGTTCCTGGAACTCGCCGGCGAGATCCCCACCTCGTGGGGCGACGCCCGGCTCGGCCATCTCGCCGACAAGCTCAAACTCGTGGACGGCACCCTGCTGCCCGCCCTGCCGCGCATGCACTGGGCGCTCTGGCTCAACGACCAAAACCGCGGCGCCAAGCTGCATTTGAAATTCACCGTGCTGCGCCAAGCCCCCAGCGACGCGCTCATCACCCACGGAAACTCCTGCGAACGCAAGGCCTTGCGCCAGCTCATGAAGGAGGGCGAGACCATCGTCGGCGACCGCTACTACGGGCTCGAATACGGATTCCTCGAGGAACTCCGCCAACTCGGCGTCTCGTTTGTTTTCCGCATCCGCAACAAGCCGCGCATGGAAATCCTGGAGGAGCTTCCACTAACGGCCGCGGACCGCGCGGCGGGCGTCACCTGGCAGGGAATGGTGAAACTGGGTGACAAATGGCAGGGCGAACCCATCCGCGTGGTCAAAGTCCAAGTGGATGGCAAGGAACTGCTACTCGCCACGGATCTGGATATTGAAGCGGAGTTGATCTCCCTGATTTACCGCTACCGTTGGCAGATCGAACTGTTTTTCAAGTGGATGAAAAGCATCCTCGGCAACCGTCACCTGATGGCGGAATCCCCTGAAGGGGTTGCCATCCAGACCTACAGCGCGCTCATCGCGGCGCTGATGTTACAATTGCTCACCGGCAAGCGACCCACCAAGCGGGCGATGGAATTGATCCGCTTCTATATGATGGGCCACGCGGAACTGGAGGAAGTCGTCGCCTTGTTGGGTCTGGAAAAAACCGCCAAGTGAGCTTGCCGGGAGGGCTGCGACCAATGCCCCTCCCATGGCGACGCGTGTCCTGATGCCACGCCGCCGCCCGGAGCCACTGTGTCAAAACCGCGTGTCGTGTCCTCCCTCCATATAATCGCGGGCTTTTTCACGACTTCACCGCATTTT
>CAZVMS010000018.1:0-24052 GCA_964628795.1 uncultured Haloferula sp.
CAGTCATCCGAAGGATCCGGCGGCGGTTGAGGGCGGGTTTCTCGAGGACAGCGTGATCCGTGAACACTTTGAGACGGAGTGGGGATCGATTTCGCTGCTAAGGGCGACGCTGGCGATGCTGAGGGAGGCGCTGGAAGACGAGAGTTTGACGCATTTCGTGCTGTTGTCCGAGAGCTGTGTACCGGTGCGGCCGCTTCCGGAGATTCTCCGTGAGCTCGATTGGAATCCGAAGCCGAGATTCAAAAGTCGGACACTCAGCGAGGCAAGTCAGTTGCAGAAAAGCCGCGCGGCACCCGTGCCGGAGGTTCCCGATGATTGCTGGCGCTTTCAATCCCAGTGGTGGTTGCTTGACCGGATCGCGGCAAATTGGGTCGCGCGGGCGGATTACACGGATGTCTTCGAAAAAATGGGAATTCCAGATGAGGCATATTTTTCCACGGTGCTCTGTCTGCTTGGGTATCCGGTCGATGACCGGTGCAGCGGCAAGCCTGTGACGTGGGTGCATTGGGAGAAAGACGTTGGGCGACCCACGGAGCATGACAAGATCTCCATGGAGATCTTGGAGGTGATGTTGGAGAGTGGGGCGTGTGGTTTGCCCGGAAGTTCCCGGTTGGGGCGGACATCGGGAATTTTGGGCTCCATTTACCTGCGCCTGTCAGTCGCAGGGGTAAGGAGAGATGAAGGAATCCTCAGTTGCTTGGATCGATGTCGCGTTCGCCTCGGATCGAATACCTGCCGCAGACGCGTGAGTTGCTCCGCGCCTGTTGGGACGAGGTGACCGAGGAAATGCTTCCCGACCACCAAGGCTTCTTCGTTCTCGAAGGGATGACGGATCACGCTTGAGCGCGGGAGGCTCGGCGGGTAGAGCCGCGTGCACCGATGCCGATTGTCTCTGAGTCCAGCTATCGTCCGCCGCTTTTGCTGCCGGGCGGGCATTTGCAGACGATCGTTCCGGCGCTTTATCGGAAGGCCGAGCGGGTGACTCGGGAGAGGGAGCGGCTGGAGCTGGCGGATGGGGATTTTCTGGATTTGGAATGGCGACGCGAGGGGCGCGGGAGCTTGGCGATCCTTTCGCATGGGCTCGAGGGCAGTGCGGGGGCGAGCTACATTCAGAGCATGGCGCGGGTGTTGAGTGCGCGGGGCTGGGATGTATTGGCGTGGAATTATCGGGGATGCAGCGGGGAGATGAACCGGCTGCCGAGGTTCTATCATAGTGGGGCAACGGAAGATTTATCGGCGGTGATCGAGCATGCGCTGGCGGTGCACCCGGCGGAGCGGATCGATCTGGTGGGCTTCAGTCTGGGTGGAAACATGACGCTGAAGTATCTCGGGGAGAAAGGGGCAGAGGTGTCGCCGGTGCTGGGCAGGGCGGTGGCGTTTTCGGTGCCCTGTGATTTGGCATGTTCATCGCGGACGCTGGATACGGCCTTCAATCGGGAAGTTTATATGAGGCGCTTCATCAAGACGCTTGCGGACAAGGTGCGAAGGAAGCATGTCATGTTTCCGGATGATCTTGATCCGAAGGGCTTGGAAAAGATCCGGACCTTCCGTGAATTCGACGATCGCTACACCGCGCCGCTTCATGGTTTCCGCGATGCGGAGGACTACTGGGAACGTAGTAGTTCAAAGCAGTATCTCTCGGTGATCCGGGTTCCGGCGTTGATGGTGAATGCACGGAACGATCCGTTTCTGGGGCGGGGGTGTTTTCCGGAGGATGAAGCGGAGGAGAGTCCGTTCTTTTACCTGGAAGCGCCTAGCTCGGGAGGGCATGTCGGATTTCCGACGAAGGATCGCGGTGAATTCTGGATGGGTCAAAGGGCGATCGGATTTCTGGAATGATGAGACTAGCGAACCCACCGACTCTTCCAATCCTCCATCGCACTTGAGGTGCTCTCCTGCTGTTCGTCTAGCAGGAGTTGGGCATCGTTCACTCTTCTCTCTGCATCGAAGAGTTTGTGGGCTTGGCGGGATTGGTTCATCGTGTCTCGATCAATTTTGTCGCCGAATTTGACGGGCACTTCGTTCATTGGCCAGTCATCGCTGCGCTGTGTGGCCAGCGGCGGGCCGTCCTGGGTGAATCGATGCTTCAGGTTGCCCATCGGGTTACGGGCCCAGGCATAGCGGTAGTGAACGGGGGCACTAACATGGGGGCTGGAAAGCACCAGCACGCGTTCATCGACTTTTGGGTTGCCCCTCGCGTCCTTGCTGACGACTTGGTATTCAGCCTTTGCCGGCTGGAAACGGCGGTCTTCACCGGCGATGGCGAACCCTTCGATGACATCATCCTTCTGACAACCAACGGGCTCATTGAAGGTGAGAACAAGGGTGCCGTTGCTAGGCTCCACCTTTTCAATGACCGTGGGCACCCACTTGAGATTTTTCCCATATTGGGTGGCCAAGGCCCAGCGGGCGATGCGCTCTCCAACGGGGATTTTCAGGCTCGGATGATACCAACTGCGACGCATGTCATAGCTGCTGGCAAAGCCGATATGCTTGTCGCCGGCTTTCTGCAGGTCGAGAAAGGTTTTGTACTGCACCTCGCGGATGTATATTCCTTCGTTGATCATTTTTTCCAGGAAATTGTCCAAGGTCTGCGGTGCCTCATCGGTGCACAGGGAAATGATTCCGAACGGCATGGCCGGATCGCCAAACGCCTTTCTCCACGAGGCGATCATGTCGTCGAAAACCTGATAATACATCACGTGACCATTGGCCTGCATGGCGTTGTTGTAACCCTGGTGCCAGATGGCTCCCTTGATTTTCAGGCCGGAAATGGGTGCCAGGATGCTGGCGTAGCAGTTGCCCGGGCGGTTCATGTCGAAAGCCGGACCCGGACGCGGTTCGGTGGGCTCTTTCAGATCTGCGGGAATCGCCTGACCTTTCTGTTGCAGGGCTTCGACCTGCTTGCGATACCGGGCCTTCTGCTCTTCGAGATCCTTTGCCGGGTCATAGGCCGCAATTTTCTTTTGCCACTCGTCGAGGCAGGCTTTGACCTCCGGGGTGTCGATTCCTTCCAACACGGAGGTGGGGATCCATGTTTCCACACAGGTGCCCCCGCGCGAGGCATCGATGATCCCGATCGGCACTTGCGAGGTCATGTGGAGGCGCTTCGCGAAGATGTAGCCGATGGCGGACAACTCAGGCACGGTCTCCGGCGTGCAGACATCCCAGTAGCCCTTGCGGTAATGGGTCCTGAAGAAGCCATGCCATTCCATGAGGCGGGGGAAATTCGTCCTCGTGTCCGGGCCATTGGGTTGCGGAACGGTGAGGTGGCGGATCTCCGGGTAGTTCGCGGACATGATCTCCAACGCGCCGTCTTCGACTCTGGCGATGGGATGCTCCATGTTGCTCTGACCACCGAGCAGCCAAACATCACCAAGGAGGATGTTCTCAATGCTCACGGATTCCTTGCCGCAGGTGATCTTCATGGTCTGCGGGGTCGAATTGGCGGGCATCGCGGGAAATTCGACCTCCCAGCGCCCGGACTCGTCGGGGCGGGCGCTCGCCTGTTTGCCTGCGAAGGAGGCCTTGACTTCCGTGCCCTTGTCGGCCCATCCCCAGACTTTGATCGCTTGGTCACGCTGCAGGACCATGTTGGACTGGAAAAGGTTGTGAACGCACAGGCCGCCGTGCATGGCCGGCACGTCGATGGAATCCTCGCCCTTGACCAATGGTTGCGCTGTTGCGGGTAAGGCCAGGAGGAGGGCGGTGAGAACAATCGTCAGTGAGTGTGCTGCTGGTTTCATGATGGGTGAGGGTAGCGGACTTGAGTCCCTACGGCCGAAAGTGGCAAACAATCCGGAACGTGACCACCTGGAATTGGAGGGTGAGAACAAAAGTTCTGTCCATTCATCATCTGGCGGTTAGAACACTTACCATAAGAGTCATCCTGACCGCTCTCGTAGCCGAACGGTGCCCCCGGCGGCGAAGTTGGCACCAAGAAACAGACACTCCCTTTCGTAATCAGTAACCACCATGAAATCATTCCTTCAAACAATCACTCTACTGACTGCTCTGGCATGTGGGATGGTAAGCCCGCTTGCCGCGCAAGCACCCGATCTCACCAAGGACAGCCAGTCGATTGATCGCAAGCTCACCTATAATCTGGGCTCCACCGGTCTGCGCGGATGGATTTACACCAAGGCGGCGAATAATCTCGATGCCGCGCAAGGCCGCACGACCTTGGCAAGTCGCCAGATTCTGGTCACTCATGTCGGTGCCGGCTCTCCGGCGGATGGGGTGGTGGAAGTGGATGACGTAATCCTCGGCGTGGAGGGTGGACCATTTAAAGACGACGCGCGTAAGAGCATCGCGCTGGCCATTCAGGAAGCGGAGACGGAAGCCAAAGGTGGTGTGTTGAAGCTGATGGTTTCACGCGGTGGACAAGTTCAGGAACTCGCTCTCAAGCTCGCGGTCATGGGAACTTATAGCGACACCGCCCCGTGGGACTGCGCCAAATCCAAGCGCATTCTTGATGAGGCCTGCAAGGTTCTCGAAAAGGAAGAACTGGAAGCCAACTGGACCGGCTCGATCCAAGGTCTCGCCCTGCTTGCAACGGGCAATCCCGACTACCTGCCGAAGCTGCGCGATTTCGCGCGTAGCGTGGCCGCCGCCGAAGTGGATCCAGACAAGAAGCCCGAAGGGCCCATTTGGGGCAACGCCTGGGAAATGGGTTACCGCAATCTCTTTCTCTGCGAGTATTTCCTGGTGACCCGCGACCGGAAGGTGTTGCCCGCGATCAAGAACAACACCCTCGCTCTGGCCCGCGGCCAGAGCATGTATGGCACCTTCGGGCACGGCTTTGCCGCACTGACCGAGGAGGGCAAATTCAACGGTTCCGTGCCTCCGTATGGTCCGGTGAACATGGCTGGCCTGCCCGCGAATCTTTCCATCGTGCTGGGGCGGAAGTGCGGAGTGAAAAGCCCGGAAGTGGATCAGGCGATCACCCGCGCCGCCGGGTTCTTCGGTTACTTTACCGACAAGGGCGCGATTCCCTATGGCGAACACGAGCCATGGCCGTATCATGAGAACAACGGCAAGAATTCAATCGCGGCGGTGATGTTCGGCGCAATCGGCGACAGACAAAAGGACGCGGAGTTTTTCGCCCGGATGGCGACGGCCGGTTACGCCAACCGTGAGTATGGTCACACCGGTCAAGGCTTCAGCTACCTGTGGAGCGCCCTCGGTGCCGCTGTCGGTGGGCCTGAAGCGGCTGCGGCGTTCTTCCGCAAGGCCTCATGGCACTTCGATCTCGTGCGCCGGTCGGACGGCTCGTTCACCTATGACGGCGGCGAACAGTATGGGGCGGGGAAAACCGATGATGATACCTACTTTGGAAAGAGTGGTTATTACGACCTGAGTCCTGCCGCCACGTATGTCCTCACCTACTCCCTGCCTCTGCGCAAACTGGTCATCACCGGCCGCGATGCCGATCCAGCAGGCTGGCTCGATAGGAAGCAGGCTGCGGCAGTCGTCGCGTCCGGGCGCTTCGATCTGGACCGGCGGGAAATGTCTGAGGATGAACTCGTGGCGGCATTCAGCGACTGGTCGCCCATCGTCCGCAGTTGGGCGGCGGAGGAATTGTCGACACGGCCGGAAGGAAGGACGATGATCGAAAAATTGATCCAACTCGCCGACGGCAACGATCCGCACCAGATCCAGGGTGCCTGCGAGGCGCTGGGCCGTCTCAACGCTCCGGAGTCCTTGCCCGTATTGGTGAAACAACTCGCCCATCCGGATCGTTGGGTACGCTACAAGGCCGCTCAGGCGATCCGCAACATGGGTGGTGCCGCCAAGCCCGCCTTGGAAGGCATTCTCAAAGCGCTTGTTTCCACGGCGGAGCCCATGTCACCGATCCGCTGGGAGGACCCCGTGCAGTTCGCCCACGGTCAACTGGCCGCTGCCGTCTTCAACGGTCCGCTCAAGGATGATCTCCATCAGGTGGCCCCCAAGTTGCGTTATGCGGCCATCCAATCGGTAGCGACAAATCCCGATGGTATGGCCCGCGCCACGCTCGAGAATTTTTTCCAAAATCAGCTCAGCGAGGAGGATGTGGTCGCGCTCGCGCCGGTCATCCTCGCCGCCGTCGAAAGCCCCAGTCCGGCGGACACCATGTTCAACAATGTCATCCGCATGGCGGGTTTGAAGGCACTCGCTAAATATCATTTCCAGGAATGCCTCGCCGCCGCCGCCGGTCTGGCGAAAACCCAGGGAGGTCACGGCAGCGAAACCCGGACCGGCGAGATCATGAACATCATCACCAGCTATGGCACCGCCGCCAAACCGCAGATTCCCGCGCTCAGGGAGGTGATCGCCATTTTCAATCAAGATACGGAACGCGGAGCATTCCCTCCTTCGTTGAATCGGGACCGGGTGGGCGCGGTCGAGGATGCCATCCGGTCGATCGAATCGGCAACCACCCAGCCTGAGTTACGAAGCATCAAGCGGTGAAGGATTCTTTGGTGATGGAACTTTAATTATTTCGGAGTCAGCATACTAGGAACGCGACGCGAATCGCCGCATCCCACGCAGAACTGCCATGAAACATATCACAGTATTGATCACTTCCGTGCTTCTCGCCGTTTCTGGTGCGGAAGCGAAACCCCTCAAGGTTTTCATTCTCGCGGGCCAGTCGAACATGGAGGGGCCGGCGAGCGTCGCGACCTTCGACTACATCGGCGACGACCCGGCCACCGCGCCGCTGCTGAAGTCGATGCGGGGCCTCGATGGGAAACCTTCGGTCGCCGGAAACGCGTGGATTTCCTACCTCACGGGGGCGAACGACAAGAACTTCGACCTGCATGGCCCGCTCACCGCCGGCTACGGGTCGATGTGGGGATTGGATCCCAGCAAGCCCGGTGACCGCATCGGACCGGAGTTCACCTTCGGCCTGACGATGGATGCGGCGCTTGACGAGCCCGTGCTCATCATCAAGGCGGCGTGGGGAGGCAAGAGCCTGCACACCGATTTCCGTCCGCCGGGCGCGGGACCCTATGAATTGAGCTCGTTCCAGCGGGAGAACTACCCGAAGCAGGAAGGGCACGGCATTCCGAAGGACTTCGAGCAGTGGAAGGTCGAGAAAGCCGAGGCGACCGGCCACTACTACCGCCTGATGATGGAGCACGTGAAGAAGGTGCTGGCCGACCCGCAGCAGGTCGTTGCGGATTACGATCCCGCCCAGGGATACGAACTCGCGGGCTTTGTCTGGTTCCAGGGCTTCAACGACATGGTGGACGGGCATGTCTATCCGAAGCACGGACAACCCGACCGCTTCGACCTCTACTCGGAGCTGCTCGCCCAGTTCATCCGCGACGTGCGCAAGGATCTGACTGCTCCCAAGATGCCCTTCGTGATCGGGGTGATGGGTGTCGGCGGGCTCAAGGATCAGTCCCCGGAAATGCTGGCCTTCCGGCGGGCGATGGCGGCGCCCGCGGGCTTGCCCGAATTCAAGGACAAGGTCATGGCCGTGGAAACCGCGCCGTTCTGGGCCGAGGAACTTGGCGTGATCGACGAGAAGCGCGCGAAGATCAGCCAGATGCGCCACTTTCTCGACTCGAAGCACAAGGAGCATCCGAATGCGGACGGCCACATGACCGATGAACAAAAGGAAGCTTACCTGAAGCAGTTCGAGGTAGATCTTATTTCTCCCGCCGAAGTTGCTAGGTGGAAACGCGGTGCCTCAAACGCCGGTTACCATTATCTCGGCTGCGCGAAGACCTTCGCCCTCATGGGTAAGCATTTCGCCGAGGCCAACCTCTCCCTGCTGAAGCGACAGGAAGTGCAGTGACGCCCCTCCGCGAGCTCTGCGGCTTTGCCTTGGGAAATCGGAACCCAACTGTGGATTATTGATGGTCGTAGCTTCCTGTCAGGCGCTTGCGGGTGGCTTCATCGAGTACTTCACAGAGACGGTAGCCTTCTCCGTGGTTGGGGATTTGCTTGAGCAGGGAGTCGCGTTCCTTGGGTGAGGGGAAATCGAGGCCGATGAGGGCGCGGCCGATGCGTTCGCCGGATTGCTGGTAGTTGAAGTAGCAGAGACTCGCCTTTCCCTGAATCCGCCGGGCGAGGAAATCGTGGAGCGCGCCGGGGCGCTCGTAGAAGTCGAGACGCAGGAATGCCGGGTGCTGGAGGAGGTCGGGGCGCAGGGGGATTGAGCGGAATGAGACATCGACGGCGCCGGTGAGGTCGTGCCATTCGAAGCCATGGGCGCTGAGCTTGGTGAGGACGTCATCGAGGACGTCGCTGCTGTCGCCTTGAAGGGTGAAAATCGGCCAAGCGTCGCTTTGAGAGGTTTTTCCGTATTGGAAGTCGGCGATGTTGAGGCCGGCGAAACAGGAGTCGAGAAGGTGGAGCATCGTGCCGGGGCGCTCGGGGATGCGGACTTGGAGCGTCTTGCTGGATTGGCCGGTGGTGCCGAGTGACTGGGCGATGAGTCCGAGTTTGAGGAAATCGATGTTCGCGCCGCAGAGGACGATGAGCACGCGTTTGCCGATGAGTTTTTCGCGGTTCTTGAGCACCGCGGCGAGACCCATGGCTCCGGAGGGTTCGGAGATGCAGCGCAGGCCTTCCCAAAGCACGCGGATGGCTTGGCCGACTTCGGCGTTGGTGACGGTCTCAATGGAGTCGAGACTGTCCTTACAGATTTGAAAGGGGAGTGCGCCCGCTTGTCTAACAGCAGTGCCGTCGCAGAAGAGATCGACTTGATCGAGCGCGACTTCGTGACCGGCTTCGATGGCCGCTTTCATCGATGCCTGACCGACGCCCTCTACGCCAACGACTTGGATTTCGGACCAGTAGGTTTTCAGCCAAGTCGAGACGCCAGCCGCGAGTCCACCGCCGCCGATTTGGAGGTAGGCGGCATCGAAGGGACCGTGGCCGGAAAGGACGATCTCATCGGCGAGCGTGCCCTGGCCGGCCATCACGGCGAGGTCGTCGTAGGCGTGGATATAGATCGCACCGCTCTTCTTCTCGTCTTGGCGTGCGGCTTGCATCGCCTCGTCATAGCTATCGCCGGATGAAATGATTTCCACGAACTCACCGCCATGATGGAGCACGGCGGCTTGTTTTACTTTCGGGGTGGGAAGCGGCATGTAGATCCGCGCCTTGATACCCAGGGTACGAGCGGCGAGCGCGACGCCTTGGGCATGGTTGCCGGCGGAGGCGGTGACGACGCCACGCTCGGCTTCTTCATCTGTTAGAAGCGCCATGCGATTGCAGGCCCCGCGCCATTTGTAGGATTTTACGGCGGAGAGATCCTCCCGCTTTACCCAGATCTCCGGGCCGGGTCCTGGAAGCTTCAGTTGATCCAAGGGTGTCGCTTGGCCGAAGCGGTAGACCCTTTCCCGGGCAAAAAGGATTTCCTGACGCAGGCGTCGTGGCAGGTCCGTCGGATCAACTTCCATGCGTTCTGGTAGTCGGTCCGGACAGAGGCTGCAATCTTTCAGGTGAGGCCAGCCTAAAGCCCGGATGCTTTTTGCGGTCCATTAGGGGCGCTTGATTCCTGCTGGGTCGATCGACAAGGCGAATTCACGGACTGTTTTCCTCATGTCGCGAGTTCGACTGAGAAAGAGTGGAGGCGACCATTTCCTCATTTTGTGCTTAGCGGAGACCTCACCCGTCACTCGCTTACCAAGGGGGGTGACGGGTGTTGGTGTTTAAGGAGGGCATGCCGATGGGTGACCATGGAGGGCAGGGCTAATGATGCCTATCCTTCGATAGACATACGTCAAAGCCCGAGGCGGCTGGCATGCCACGAGGCCTCGGCCCTCGTTGAAATTCCGAGCTTGCGGTAGATCGCCCGGATGTGGCTGGCGACGGTGCTTTCCGCGATGCCCAAAGTCTTCGCTGCGTCGATATTCCGGTAGCCGCGGGCGATTAGGGCCAGAGTTTCCTTTTCCCGCTCGGTCAGTGCGGCATCGCTGTCGGACGCCGGGCCGGTCAGGCGGAAGTGGGTCATGATGCGTCTCGCGATCGCGGGCGAAAGTGCCGGAACTCCGTCGGCAAGTTGGCTCAGCTGGCGGCTCAACAGGTCGGCCGGTTGCTCCTTGAGCAGATAGCCCTGGGCCCCGGCGGAGAGCGCGGAAACGATGTGAGAGTCGTCGCCGATCACGGTGGTGATCACGCAGAGCGTCTCCGGGCGCAGCTCCCGCAGACGGCGTAGGACATCGAGCCCGCTGCCGTCGGGAAGTCCCAGGTCGATGAGTACGAGGTCGAAGGTCTCTGTCTCGGCCGCTTGCAGTCCCGCTGCCTTGGTGGCCGCTTCCATCACGCGGCACTCGGGAAAGGCGGCGCGCACGATTTCTTCCAGCCAAGCCCGGGTTTCCGAGACGTCTTCGACGATGAGAACGTGTTTCATGTCAGGGGGATTCGTGATGAGTGGGAAAGTAGGCGGACAATTGGGTGCCGGGAAGCTGCGACTGGATCTTGAGTGTGCCTCGCAGGCCGTCCAGCCTGGTCTGCATGTTGGCCAGACCATGCCCGTAGGTGGTGGTCGTGGGGTTGAATCCGCGGCCATCGTCGGCAATTTCGAGTGAGATCAGGTCGGGTTGGCGGCTTACCCTGAGCTCCACAAGGCGGGCGCCGGCGTGTTGGATCACGTTGCTGATCGCCTCCCGGATGATCGAGCGAATGGCATGCGCGGTTCCCGGGTGCAGGCCGCAATTCTCACTGGCATCGCTCCGCCAATCCAGCTGGATTCCGGCGGCTGCCAGGCGGTCAGCCGTTTCAACACGCAGCTCGGCGAGGGTTTCTTCCAGCGACAGATCGTTGGATGAGGAGCTGTTGATCAGGTCCCTCAGATCGGCTAGAGCTTCGCGCACCATGGCATTTTTCCGAGAGTCGTCACGGCTGTGGAGCGCGGCCAGCAACTGCGCACCGATGTTGTCGTGCATTTCGCGGGCGATCCGGCTGCGTTCCTCGGCCATGCCCGATTCATAGGCCGAGCGACTGTCGATCGCATGTCTCAGCATCTCGACGAGTTCGCTGGCCAAGGCCGCTTCGCGTGGTGAGAAAAGCCGAGTCCCTCCGTGGGCATACTCGAGGCAGATGGCCGGGATGCGGCTGACTTCGGGCAGCTTGAGGGCCAGCCCGTCGTGGGAAACTTCCACCTTGGTGGCGGGTTCGGGGTCGATCTCGATTTGCAGCGGATCAAAAAGTTTTTCCAGCATCCGCTGCCAGAGCATTCCCTGGGTTTCTCCGCCCGGTGGCGTAAGGGCCACGTCCATCACTTGGCCGAAAAGGTCTTCTTGCCGCAGGTCCCGGCGTTTTTCCAAGCGGCTCCATGCCCATGAGCGCAGTGGTAGCCAAATCGCTCCGCAGACCAACAAGGCGAAGCCCAGCGAGACGCCGGACGACCATCGCAGCCCGAAGAGAAACATCAGGTCCAGTAGAACCAGCAGCACCACTCCTGCCGTCCACAGCGCGATCCTTCGCCACCAGTCACCCAGCTCGAATAGCCGGTAGCGCAAAATACCGAAGGCCAGCCCGCCATAGACCAACAAAAACAACAGGAACGCGTAACCCTGCACCGGCGAGGTATCCACACCTAACATCTGCGGCAGCAGGATGAAGATCGCGAACAGGCTGGTGCCCAGCAACCACGACAAGAGGAACCATTGCAGCGCCGCGCGGCCAACGGGATCGCGCCGGGTTTGAAACCAGTGCACGCCGGCCAACACGAAGGTGGCCAAGACTCCGACCATCACAAAGAAGCGGCGGGCGAAGGTCATGGACTCGAACACGCCGACCTGCTGAAGGATGAACCACAGCCCGTAAAGCCCCACCACCGCCAAGCCCACCCAAGCCGGGGCGATCCGCCGTGGATAGTGGAGCAGAAGCCCCACGAAACTTGCGGCAAACAGGCTTCCGCCGAGGAAATTGAGATCGCAGGCCCATTGGAACAGCAAACCCGCTACCGCCAGTTCCCGCGTGGTGTAAACCGCCGCGGTCGGGGCGAACAGCAAGGTCGCCGCGCCACTCAGCAACAAATACCGCGCGGCTGCCTCCCGCGGGCGAAACACGAACACCGCCGCCGATACCAACCAGGCCACCAAGCCCACCACCACCTGCACCCAGAAATCCGGCGGCAGTGAGGTCAATGGGCGACCGCTGGAGTCCGGTGTGATCCGGTGCACGCCGCCATCCGAAGCTATCATGCGGATTTCCGGCGAATCCTGAATTTTCGCCAAGCGGCTCTGACGGTCGAGAAATCTCCAGTACGTCTCATAGTCTCCCATCACACCATCCGGCTCGACCACGAAATCCAGTGCCTCGAATTCCACCGAGTCGTCCGCGTTTGCGATTCCAGATAAGATCGAGCCCGGCCGGATTCCGCTCGCCGGACCTTCGCTTGATGCGACGAGCGCGCCCCGGCCGTCCGGCGCGGCCTTCAGCTTGAGTCCCAGCCACGGCCGTTCGAGCGCGAGCAGCGTCACCGCCGCGACGACCGCGAGACCGATCAGCACCGCCGCCGCCAACATGGCAGACGGTGGAATAGGCAAAAGCCGCTTGGGGGCCCGTTGAGACGATGGCATGGCGGTGAATCAGGATGAACGGTGGGACCATACTGCCCCCCGATGTCGTGCTCGTGATATCCTCTGTTCAGAGGATACCGCAATTCGGGAAATTGAAATACCTTCCCGCTCATGGAACATTTTTCCCCCCATGACGCCGCCTTCGGGTTCCCCCCGGCGTCACCCCTCTCTTCTCGGCCCGTTTTTCGCCTCGTGGCGGGAGTTATCCTCGCGCTGCCGCTTGCCACCGGCGCTCTAGCCAGCCCACACTCGCACCGATCATGAAACGACTCGCATTTCTACTCTTGTCAGCGCCACTGACGAGCCAAGCCGCCATCACAAGTCTTTACAACTTCATGGATGGCAAGGCACAGCCTTTCACCGCGCAGTCCACCACCGATTTATGGACCTTTCACAACGGTGACCAAAACGCGGCCCTTCTGCCCATTCTTCAGAGTGATGCCTATGGAATTCCGGGTCCGTCGTACGCCACCTTTGGCATCCCGAGAGACACCGCCGCCCCAGACATAGCCGGCACCGCCGGCACCAATGAGGCTCCGGGAATCTTCGTTCACACCTCGAGTGAACGGGCGATTTCCGCAGTCTATACGTTCAAGAGCTCCATGACCGTCGAGGCCGTCCGCTTCACCTACGAGCTCGTGCTCAATGGCAATTTGGGCAACGGCATCGACTTCATCCTGCAAACCGAGCGTGGCGGTGTTCTCACCAGTTACCCGCTCATCTCCATGCTCAGTACGACAACCCAGCAGGCGGTCATCCCACTCGGCGCGGGCAACGACACCTTCGAGCCAGAAGACAAAATCATCGGAGTCTTCTCCAACCGCGGCAACGTGCTCTATGACCACGGCTGGATCAACATCGAATCAGTCCCCGAGCCCGGCTCCGCTGCCCTCGGTCTGTTGAGTTGCCTTTGCCTGCTGCGCCGTCGGCGCTGATTCGAGTGAGACGCAGGAAAGCGAGGGGAAAAGGGGGCTCTTTGGAGGGGGTTCCTCGGTGCTTTTCTGCCCCATCCCGTCTGTATTACGGGGTTGTGCCTTCGATCACGGGGTGAGACGTCGTGAGCATGTCCCCGACAAGGGCGCTTGCCATGTGGGGAAGGATGCGGAGAGTTGGGGCGTGCCGAGAAAGGGGGAAAAATGGACGCTGGCGGAGCTGATCGATTTCGAGATGGCGCTGGCAGCGTGGTCGGGAAAAGGGGCACCGCGCTTGTCGGCAGGGCTGAGCCGTGCGGCGGGGATGAAGCTGTGGCTGGAAAAGGCGGGGCGTCATGGGCTGGGAGCACGTTGGGTTGCCTCGTTGAGCTTGGCGGGAGCCCTACTTGCCTTGCTGTTTGCGGGGCTTGGGGCGACGACGGCGTGGGGGACCTTTGACCGGGAGGCCGGCGGGGTGCATGTGATTTGGTTTCTAGCGGTGGCGCTGTTTTTGCCGTGGTGTTTTCTGATTGGGGGAGTGCTTGCATGGTTACTGAGGGGGAGGGTCGCGGGGAGTGGTCTGGCGGGATGGGTCGTGGATCAGTTGTCTCTTCGTCTTGCTGGGAAAAAGGCGCGCGGTGCGATCGATCGGGTGAGGGCGAGTGGCGAGCTTACGAAAGTGTTGGGCTGGCGGATTGCCCGGCTCAGCCAGTGGGTGGCTGCTTCGTTTCATGGAGGGGCACTGGTGGGACTGGGGACGATGGTGCTTTTCAAGCAGGTCGGCTTTTTCTGGGAAACGACGACGGAGAAGGCAATGGAGGGCCTTCTCACAAAGGCGGTGAGTTTTCTTTCTCTTCCATGGTCGGACTTGGCACCGTGGGCGGTTCCAAGCGTCGAAGCATCGCGCCGTGGTCCGCAGTGGGATGGTGGGGGTGAGGATTGGTGGCCGTTTTTGATTTTGAGTTTGCTGGTCTGGGGTGTGTTGCCGCGCTTGCTGCTGGTGGGGTGGGCGATGGGGAAGGAGCGTCGCGCGCTGGCGAGTCTAACATTTCAAGCTCCAGATCATCGTAAACTGTGGCGGTCGATGACGGTGGTGAAGCGCGGTGAAGAACCAACGGGGCCGGTCGATGGCGCGCTGGTGGTGGCGCTGGAAGGCGCAGAAGCCTCCAAGGAGATTTTGCGACCTTTCCTCCTCCAAGTCCTGCGGATGAATCCGACCGGGTGGGAGCGTCTCGGCGTTCTGGATGCCAATCATGAAGAGGCTGCGCGCAAGGCTTTGGCGAAGGCCCAGGCGGGGATCGTGCTGCTGGCGGAAGGCTGGTCGCTGGCACCACGATCCGTCGGAAAAGCCCTCGATGAAATCACGGCAAAGGCGGGGGAGCGCCGTGTGGTTTTGCTGATTGGTAATCCAAGTTCCGAGGGAGGAATGAGGGAGGTGGAGCCCGATCAGCGAATCCAGTGGGAGCAATTCATGGATGCGCGAAAGGGCAGTGAGGTGGAGTTGGTATTCTATGAGGAGGCGAGCGAATGAACGAATGGTGGAAAGAAGGCGTGCCGGCATTCGTTGTCGTCGGCCGGGTGAATTCGGGGAAGTCGTCGACCTTGGCGACGCTGTTAGAAGTCGATGATGATGATGTGTTGCGGGTGTCATCGACCCCGGGAGAAACGACGGGAGTGCTGCCACTACCAGTTGTCTTTGATGACGAGGAATGGATGCGCTTCTTTGATTCTCCAGGTTTCCAGCAGCCGGTCCAGGCGATGCGGGAAATCGAGCGCATCGCAGGCAACCAGGCACCGGGGCCGGAGGACCTGAAGGTTTTCGTCGAGGAATGTGCCGATCAATATCCTGATGAAGTACGCTTGCTTGCGCCGATTTTGAAGGGCGCGGGCATTCTCTATGTGGTGGATCCCTGCAAGCCCCTGCGCGATTCGTTTCTCGCGGAGATTGAGATTCTGCGATGGAGCGGGCGACCGCGTTTGGCGCTGCTCAATCCGCAGAGTGAGCCGAATGAGAATGAAGAAGTCTGGCGGAATCGACTTGGCACGGCCTTCAATCTAGTCCGAACATTTGATGCGCATTCTGCGAAGTACGATGAACGTCGTAGGTTGTTGCAGGCGCTTTTGCAGATCGAAGAGCGGCATGCGGACCGCATTGAGCGAGTCGTGGAGGCGATGGCGTATGAGTGGGATCAGCGCCGCGAAGACGCGTCGGAGGCGATGCTCGATTTTCTTGAAAAGGCGCTCAGCTTGCGCACGAGTGATTCCATCGACGAGCGCGACGAAGGCATTCCCTCACGCCGGGAGCGCAAGCAGGCCGCGCTTTCAGAGGAGTATTTTTCCAAGCTGGCGAAGCTCGAAGCGGGCTGCGTCAACAAGCTCCTGAAGGTCTATCGCCATCACCTGATTGAGCCGGACGTCGATCCGGGGAAGCATCGAGGGCTTGATCTGGCGACCGGGGAAACCTGGCAGAAGTGGGGTCTGAATCGGATGCAGCTGACGACTGCTGGAGCCTTCGCTGGTGGTGCGGCGGGCGCGATCTTTGACCTTGGGGTGGGTGTTCATAGCTTGGGTGCGGGCACGGTGATCGGTGCTCTTGGAGGTGGGGTCGCCGCGTTTTTTAAAGGCGGGCAGCTGCCCGAGCTCAAAGTAAAGCTTGGTGGCGGCTTCAAACTAAAAGGGGGCGATGGGAAGTCGATCGTTGTGGGTCCTCCAGCGAGCCTGAACTTCCCGTGGATCCTTCTGGATTCGATGTTGCTGAGATATCGGGGGATTCTTCAGCGAGCGCATGGCCGGCGCGATGCTGCGAATTTTGATGAGAGTGGAGATGAAAGCATCGTGCGGCAGTTTCCATCAGAGCGGCGAACACTGCTTCAGAAATGGTTCAACTCATGCCTGAAAGGCTCACCGGATCGCGGCAAGGAGCCGGATGTTTTTGCGGCTTTGGTCGAGAGTTTGAAGGAGATCGAAGATCAATGAATCGCCACGAGGAGGGAGCCTAACAGAGCGAGAACACTTCCGATCGCTTGAATTTTTTCCTGCAAGAAGAAGTAGGCGAGAACGATGATGATCCGGAGGTGAGCATTGGCGGCCATTTCAGGAAGCCAACTTCCTCCGAGCAGGGAGTGAGCGAGTAGCAGGCAGAGCACCGCGACAGAGCTTTTGAAAAAATTCAATGGAAGCGGCGGAATCTGGTAACCCGAGACCCTCATCAGAATCACTGAGATTGCCCACACGAGGCCGGATCAAAGGGCACAAATTTCCCCGATGGGCATGCCGGGAGACTGGGGCCTTCGCAGCCGCTTGCAATCCTCCGATTTGTCCAGATTGGATGGATTTCTCGTTGGTTTGGAAGGGGGGATGGGGCTTAGCTTTGGCGTATGGAAATGAAGGCGATCACGGCGTATCCCGAACTTGAGCGGGAACTGGGACGTCAGATTCGCGAGGCGGCGGTGGACTACGAAAGTTTTTCCCAGCGCTTGAAACTATGTGAATTTGGAAGCTGTCGGGCGACATGCTGCCACGATGGGGTCTATCTAACAGACGAGGAGCAGCAGGTGATCGGTGAAGTCATTCAGACCGGGAAAGCACGACTGGAAAAGTATGGGTGGACCGGGGAGGCGTGGCTTACGAATGAAGGTGGACGCGCGAAAAGCATCACGCTTGAGAATGAGGATCCGGGTGCGCGGTTCCCGGCTCACTTTCCGCAGACGCGCTGCGTCTTTCTTGATGCGGGTCACCGCTGTGTGCTGCAGCGTCTGGCGATGGATGAGGGGAGGCATCCATGGTTCTGGAAACCGATTTCCTGCTGGATGCATCCGCTGGTTCTCAAGCCTGGTGAGCGTGGCGGACGACCTTTGCTGATGCTGCCCGAGCCGGGGAATGATCCTTCGGCGAAGAGAGACTATCCTGGATTTTCATCCTGCACGCCATGTGGGATGAACGTGGCGGACGGGAAGCCTGCCACAGAGGTTCTTCGTGAAGAGCTTGGCTTGTTAGGGAAGATCGCTTGCCGTGATCTGGTGGCCGAATTGGAGGCGGGCTTGGATGATCAACAAAGCCCGAGTAGTAAGCCTTCGTGAGTGAGGAGCTTGTGCTTGATGTCGAGGCCGCCGCCGAAGCCTGTTAGAGAACCATCGGCACCGATCACGCGGTGGCAGGGGACGATGATTGAGATGGGGTTCGAGCCGTTGGCAAGGCCGACGGCGCGCACGCTGTTCGGGTTGTTGATGCGTTTGGCGATGTCGCTGTAGCTGCGGGTTTCACCGAAAGGGATTTGGGAGAGTTGACGCCAGACGCTTTCCTGAAACGCGGTGCCGCAGCGGTCGAAGCGGATATCAAAGCTCTGCCGCTTCTTTTCGAAATACTCCGTGAGCTGTTCCTCTGCAGCGTTGAGGTGGAGGTTGTCGAGGTCGTTAGGTGGAAGGTCGGTATCCGGCACGCGATGCCCGAAGAAGAGTCCAGCGAGCCCCTTTTTTGTCGCGAAAAGCACCAGCTTGCCGAGCGGGCTGTCAATTTCCCGTGAGCATGTGGCGTGTTCTGGTAGGCCTTTCATGGGTTCGAGCTTCGCACTTTTTCATGGCAAGGCAACTCGATCAGCATCAGGGAGCTGGCTTGGCGGCAAGCATCGCATTTTGGAAAAGCAGCACCTTCCACTCGCCACCTTCGCGATTGAAGATGCGGGTGAAGCGGAAGGTGGTGGCAGGGACGGGATTGCCGCCGCGGATCGCCTTGGCTTCGATCACCCCGGTGGCGACGGCGAGATCGTCGGCGACATACCATTCGATCTCCGGGGTCTTGTAGGATTCGAAGACGAGCACACCCGACTCGATGTCCTTGAGGAACTCGTCCTTGTTTAAACGTGAACCGAAGACGTTGTTATGGATGTGGTCGTCGGAAAGGAGCTCGCGCAGAAGCGGGATATCTTCACGCTCGTAAGCGTCAGTGAGCTTGTCGTTGAGGGCTTGAAGGGTGGTGATTTTATCCGGATGCATTCCCCAGCCGTGGTCGGATTTCGTGGATGATTCGACTTCGGCCTGTGGTTTGCATGCGGCAAATGCCACTGGAAGCAGTAGGAGTGTTAGGAATGAAAATCTCATGCGGGGCTTCGTAGCGCATGGAGAGTGTTTTGGCGAGTTTGGTATGGCGGAGGGCACTTACATTAAGGACCTCTTTCTGCAATAGTCACATGGCGAAGGGCGGCGATCGAGCGAGGCTTGCCGGATTTTGAAACTTTAGCGTTTGCGTTCTGGTTGACGGCGCTGACCTGACTTAGTGCGGCTAATAATAACAGTGCCGGTTCGAGTTGATTACGCTGTGTTGATTCGTTCGATGGTGTGTTCGGCGATCTTGCGACGGGATTTCCACAACTCGATCATCAGTTTGATCACGACGAGCAGAGCGACCCCCTGCCAGAACCAGAAGGCATTTGGCAGGGCTTTGGCCACTTGTCGCGGCAGGTCGTCATTGGGAATGGATACGGTCGCGCCGTAGACCGGCCAGCTGAGCGGACAGATACCCATCAGCCAGACGGCGGCTGCGGCGAGGCGCTCGCTTGAAAGCGCGAGCACCGTGCCGACAAACAAAGGAACGATTCCGCCGAAGATCGTTGCCATACCGGTGGCGCGTTTTCCTCGGGACTCAAGGAGCGCGTGGAAGCCGAGTCCGCCAGTGACGAAGACAAGAATCATTGCCGGAAGTGTCCATGCGCTTGGCTCGTAGCCGACGAACCAGCGGGAACTCATTAGGAGGCGAGCAAAGGTCCACCAACTGTATGATGCCATGCCGATCATGAGCATGACCCATGGCAGAGCGGTGGCGGCATCGCTTGTTAGAGGAAGGCGCGCGCTGCCGATCTTTCTAGCGCGACGCCAGCCTCGCATCTGGCATTCGTAGTTCGGCGTGATGATGAGCGTCATCCACCAGAGGATTAAAATGGAGACAACGCCAAACAGGCCGACCATGGCGAGCGCCTCGCCGGGATCAGGCTTCCAGGTGGCAGGGTTGATCCGGGCAATGGCTCCGAAGCGCCGCCCAAGTTCGCGGGAGGGGAAAAGCTCGCCGGTTTCGATGAGGGGAAGTGAGTTCCCGAGGAGGACCATTTGGACCCAGCCAAAGAGACCGACGGCTCCGACTTTATCAAGAAGGTGAGACTCGGAACGTCGCCAGCGCCGCCAGAGCATCGTGAGCATCACGAAGATCAAGACGCCTTGGGAGAGCAGGGTGAAGACGAATTGAGGTAAGTTCAGCCCGAAGAAGCGCGCACTTGGTACAAGCGATTGATAGGTGTCGACCAGTGCTCCCGCGCGCCGAGGGATCAGATGGGAAATGCATTCCTCAACGACCGGCATGATCGTAACATATTTGAAATAGACCAAACCGAACTTCGCCGCCTGTGGGATGATCGTGTAGAGGAGGAAGACGAGACCCATCGAGCTCAGGAAGGCCCAGCGGCGGTTCTTCATCACCGTCCCTGCGAGCAATCCTGTTAGATGGTAAAGAATTCCGGCGACGATGAAGACCGCGTAGAGCTGAAGTCCGATCCGCAACGGCACATCACCTTGCCACATGGAGACAATGGTGAAGGGCAGGGTGGCGGCAAAGATCACCCACTCGCGGATTGGCAGGCCGAAGAGATAACCCACGACCTTGGCGAGCGGAGTCATGGGCGCGAGGCGTTGGTAATCGAGCACGCCTTCGTCAGCCTCTGCTGTCATGGATCCGGCGACCTGCCCGGTTGCTAAAACAAAGAGGATGATGCCTTGGAAAATGAGAAGAGCGGTGAGCGGAAGCCTGGCGACGTCGATATCCTCCATGCCGGTTCTTGCCGCCCCGGCGCGGATTCCGAAGAACATGAAACCGGCGATCAGGACGGCCATCAAAAGCCAGACCCCGAGTGTGACGGGGCGCAGACGGCTGCGGGCGTAGCGACGGACGATTGGATTTGCCCAGATCATCCAGAAGGGCACGGATTTGTGGCGTGATTGACTCATGGTTCCCGGTTTCCTTCCGCGACTTGGACGAGGATTTCCTCGAATGATGATTCCTCTTCCTTGAATGATTTGAGTCCGAGCCCTGCTGTGGCGAGTTCGGTCAGCAACCGTGCCTGCGAGGCGTCGTCACCGGAGTAGCCGAAGATCACGCGTTTTCCATCGGCGCGGATTTCCCCGACTCCGTCGCGGCCATTGAGCCACTCCCTGAGTGCTTCCGCGTTTTCCAAGACCACAGCGGTTAGAGCGCGTTCGGTGCGGCCGAGCGTGCGGCGCAAGTCCTCGGCGGTTCCGGAGCCGAGGATCCTGCCCTGATTCATGATGCACATCGTCGAGCACATCTCGGCGAGCTCGCTGAGGATGTGCGAGCTGACCAGAACCGTGGCACCACTGCGTGCGAGGTTCTGAAGGGCGTGGCGCATTTCGCGGCGCGAGAGCGGATCGAGTCCGCTCGCTGGTTCGTCGAGGATCAGGACTTTGGGCTGGTGAAGGAGGGTCTTGGCCAAAACCAGTCGCTGGGTCTGACCGCGCGACAGATGCTTGCACCAGGCGCTGCGCTTTTCTGTTAGATTGACGATTTCAAGGCACTCATCGACGCGTTCGAGTCTCTGTCTGCGGTTGCCGAGGCGATGGGTGTCGGCGTGAAAGGCGAGAAACTCCCACAGCTTGAGGTCGGAAGGAACCGGAGCGAGATCGGGCATGTAGCCGAGGATCTCGCGGGCATCCTCGGTATGCTCCATGATGTCGATGCCAGCCAGGCTGACCTCGCCATAAGTCGGCTCCATCAGGGTCGCGAGGACTTTGAAGGTGCTCGTTTTTCCTGCGCCGTTCGGTCCGACCATGCCGAATACTTCGCCGTAGGGCACTTCGAGGCTGATGTCATTGACGGCCACGAACTCGCCGTAGTCCACGCGGAGGTCGCGGATTTTGATCGCGGATTCCTGGGCGGAATTAGAAGCTGTCACGTTCAAGGAGATCCCAGTTGTTAGGAAGTGTTAGACCGATCCGGCGCATCTCAGCTTCGGCTTTGGCCCGGCGGGCGGCTTGGCGTTCATCGAACTGCAATTGCTGTTCGGGTCGAAGCACGCTGCGGATGGCCTCGTCGCGGGCGCGACGGTCGAGCGCGCTCTGATCGGCGCCCATGCCGTCGTAGTCGAATTTCCCCGGCTGATAATCCTCCGCGCCTCGTGCGAGGATCCCGAAAATTTGATCCTGCTGAACCTCGTCCAGATCGACCATCTCATCGAGGCGGGCGAGTCCGCGGTTGGCCTCCTGCTGGACCTGCTCGGCGGTTCTCCTCGCATGCTGCTCGTTGAAATCGGCGAGTTCATCACCCTCGAGAATGTTGCCCATGACTTCCTCGATGCCCTTGGTGTCCTGCCAGTTGTATTCGGTTGCTTTTGCGAAATCGACGAAGCCGCTGGTATCGCTGTTCACGACTTCGCTGAAGGCGGCTGCCTTTTCCTGATTCTTCTGGAGGAACCACGCGCGGAGTTGCTCCTGTTCGGATTTGTTCAGGTTGTATTTCCGTGTCCACTCGCCGGTCATGTTGTCGGCCCAGTCCTGCTGGTTGATTTCGCGCATGCGGTCGAAAAGCGGAGCCATGTTTCGCATCCATGGCTTCATGGTTGAGAAGACGTCGTCGAGGCTCACGTCCTTGCCTTCGCGGATGTCCTGCATGATGTCCCGGACACCGTCCTTCACCTCACGCGGGCCGCGCTTGCCGGTGATGGCTTCGAGAACTTCGATGCGCCTTTGAGCTTTGTGGAGTTCGTGTTGGGCGATTTCGAGACGCTCTTCCGGCGTTCCCTCCTCGGCAGACATGCTTTTTGAAAACATCAATGCGCCAGCCGCTCCGACCAGCAGGCCGATGATCAATCCCAGTGCTTGTTTCATGAATGCAGGCTTTCAGAGCCGCAGCGCGACACAAGGGGACAATTGTTCATTTTTGTAGTGGCTCTGTTCTTCAGCGCCAGCCCGCCAGCCATTCGCGGAATGGCCCGGGCCGCAGGCGGTAGCGGGCGATGTTGCCCTCGTGCAGGCTGGAAAGCACCGTTTCCACCAACTCGATGAAAGCCGCACGATTTTCCTTCGCGATCTCCCGCTCGCACTCGTCGTTGATCCAGCGAATCGCCTGTCTCTTGTCCAAGCCATTGCCGACGATGTGCTGGATATAACGATGCACGTCCCGGCGGTAGCGCACATAGAGCGGATTCGGATCACCAAGCACCTGACGAATCGCCGAGTAGCGATCGCAGGATTTTTGGTATGCCGAAACGAAGACATCACGCAAGTAATCCACACGCCGTAGTTCATACAGAGCGAGTGTCGCTTGCACGTAGTCCTCCCTCGACACGCCGACGAATGCCAGCGGACACAGGTTATGCTGCATCAGCGGGATGTTGGCGACGAGCCGTGACGTCCGTTTGTTCACATCAATGAACGGTTGGAGATAGGGGATGTGGACCATTGAAAAGAACGACTGCTCGAAAGGATCCTCGATCGCCTCCGCCTTCTGCAAGATGCGTTCGAAGTTCTCCTCGATCCTCGTTGGATCTTGAAGGGGCTTGAACGAAGTCCCGGTGACCCCGACTGGTTCATGGCGCAGCCTTCCACTGGCTTCCTCGTGGGGGAGCAGGCCTTCTGCAAGTGCGGCGTGCAGATTGAAAAGCGTGTAGCGATTGAAGCCGGCCTCATCACTGAGTTCAGCGAGGATCTCGATCGCGTTCTTGTGATTGAGGATCATCTGAGCCTCGGCCAGCGACTTCCCGTCCGCTTCCTCACCCATCTCAAAAAGCCTCTGCGTTTCGAGAATCGAATAAGTGTTTCCCTCAAGCCGACTGGAGTTCCACGAAAGATCAATGATCAAGCGGTCCATCAGCTGGCGCAGATAAGTCCCGGCCGGATGATCTTCCATTCCGACCTTCCCCATCTTCGCGAGATCCTTTCGCAGCGATGGCGACAGGTATTCGGTCACATTCGGTTGATACGAGATCAGCAACGAATCATCATAGGGCGCGCTTTTGCGCCCCTTGAGCGGACGAGTCACCGCCGCACGGAGTTCCTTGGAAGCCGGCGAAAGCCAGTCTCCCTTGATTTCATCGCGGGCAGGAACCGGGTATTCGACGGTGTCATCTTCCAGCCGACTGGCTAAAGCGGGAGAACTCTTCCTTTCAGGGGCGACCACCAATTGATAGCGAAAACCACGCCCAGCTCCTTCTGGGCGGATTTGTCCGGTTTGGATCATTTCATCGAGCCGCCGCTGAAGGGTCCGTTTCGAAAAGCCTGCAAGCTCCTCTTGCTCAAGCAGGGCACGAATGGGCGCTCCCTCAGGGAAACGTGCCATCACTCGTTTAATTGTGCCAAAAGCTTCCATGTTTTCCCCTTGGTTCGTTTGCGGGACGCCAAAACATGCCAAAAACGTGCCGTTCTTCAAGTTTAATGTGCCAAAATCTCCGTAAACGTGCCAAATGTGACGTGATTAGGGACAATGCCTTTAGGGAAAGATTTTTTAGAAAGTCATAAGAAATTTTAACTTGTACTAATAAATTTTATGTATATTTGGAGGGAATGTCTTACAAAGTTAGTCATTTCCGAGTCGATTTCGTTAGCAAATTTGAAAGTCTCT
>CAZVMS010000019.1:0-2537 GCA_964628795.1 uncultured Haloferula sp.
GGGCCAATTACTGGACTCGTCGTAGTTTAAATCGACTTCTTTCCACCCGCTTCGTCACGCTCATACCAGGGTCGCATTTGCGCGCCGCGAAGGTCGATACCGTCGAGCAGGAGTTGTAGTGCCTCGGGGGCCAGCGACAGACTCCGCGAACCCTGAGACGGCCACGAGAACGTCCCGGTCTCGAGCCGCTTGGCTAGAACACACACGCCCGTGCGGTCGTAGTAAAGGATCTTCAGGCGGTTGCGGCGCTTGTTGGTGAAGGCAAACATCGCTCCATCCTCGAGTCCGCGCGCGACGAGTTGGCGGGCGATGGAGGAGAGTCCGTTGAAGGACTTGCGCATGTCGTGGGGCTCGACAGCGAGATAGACCCTCACCCCGGCAGGGAATCCGATCATCGCAGTCCCTCCTTTCCACGGCGCAGGGTTTCGATGAGGCGGGTGGCGAGTGGGATTTGGCTGTCGTCTGCGACGACAACGCGCAGCCCGCACTCGAACTCGACGCGCAACTGGCGGTCGGTGCGGTGGGTGATCTCGATTTCGACGAAGGTCACGTCGGAGACGCGCCACGGCTTGGGTATGGATTTCTTGGCCATCCAGCCAGCGTGGAACCGGCCCGGCCAGAAAACCAGAATTCAGCGAGGTGCGCGTTTACCCCGCTTACTCTCTACTGGCATCAGCAAGGAATCGAGACGCTCCTTCCCAGCGGGAAGCGCAACCCAGCGGCTGGCATCATGTTTGCCCTTCTCGCTGAAATGGCCCGTGCTGAACGTGAGACCCTTTCGGAGCGCATCAAATCAGGATTGAAGGAGGCCCGTCGCAAGGGTCGCAAGCTTGGGAGGCCACAGGGAACCAGCATGGATGATAAGGAGTTACTCATAAAGCACTCCGACATCGTTCGCCGTCTTCGGGAAGGTCACTCCATCCGCAACACTGCTAAAATCACGGGGAAGGGTGGCTCGACGGTCCAGCGGGTGAAAGCGGTGATGGTGGTGGCGTAGTCTCGCTAGCTCTTGTGTTGCTTGAACTCATAGCAAAGAAGTCCAATTGAATGGCTCATCACCTCTTACGGATTGAGTCTCGAAATTGGGCGTATTTCCGATCCAAGGACTTGCGGAGTTCTCCAGCAGTCACAATCCATTTCACCTTGAGTTCCTGAGCCTTGACGTCAATCTCATTGGCTCTTTTATCGGTCAAAACCTCCCGCTGGCGCATCTCTCGCTCATATTGAGGCCAACTCATTTTATAGTTTCTCCGTGCTTCCAAAGCCTGATTGGAGAGTTCCGATTGCGCCTTTGTTTGAGCGATCCTAAGCTTTGCCTTGATTTGCTCCTTCTCTTTCTTGTCGAAGGTAACGATTAAATTGGCGCACAGTTCGGCACCTTCTAAGTACATACTATTGGAGTTTTTCGTAATCGAATGGTGATCCAGCAAGTCCTCTCGGAGTAGCAAAAGACCTCCTCTGAATTCATCGGGAACGTCCACATCTAGTGGCGAAGTGACCCATGCGATCAAGTTTGCTCCTTCCTCGGCAAGCAGATCGAGGGGGTTGATATTGCTGAGTGGTAATTCAGGGTTCGTTTGCGAAGCAGGGTTAGCGTTCTGAGCCTCCTGAATTTCAGATTCCTTGGTATCCTTGTGAACCATCCCGGAATTTGTTGCTTTCTGTGGCGATAATCCGAGAAAAACCGAGGAAGCAAATTCGGGGATATTTTTGAGGATTGCTTGATGTCCAAAAATGTAGACGCGTCCATTGCCTCGCTTCGCCCCGCCTCCACAGTAACCCGTGCTTGAGCGTACCAATTTATCGTATGATCCCTTGAAGTCGATATTTGAAAACGCTGCTCCGACCGGAACTTTTGGCTCTTTTATGATTGAGAGGAATTTTCGTTCGTATCTATCGAAGTCGCAACACCCTGAAACTGAAAAACCGAGGGCCTCTCCGATCTGGTTCAACGGAAAGTCTTTTCGATCTTTATTGCCGTAGGCGGGGGGTTCCCACGTCCACGCTTGTCCCGACCCAATCAAGACTCCGCCTTTTTGCACGAAATTCAATATCGTGGCAATTTCTTCGTTCGAATAGAGTCGGTGATCCGTTTCGGTCGCACTGGGCGAAGTCATCTCATTTCGAAACGGGGCGCAAATTAGCAAAACGCTCGCCCCTTTCAGTTGCTCCGAAGTAATTGGGGATCTTAGTGATTCATGACCTATTTCCGTACGATTCAGTTCATCTTTGATCACCTGAGGAAAGCTCCCGTTTGCCTCGTCAATCGCTATGAAGGGAGCGTAAGGAGCGGCTGTCTCTGCGGATACATGTCGAGCTGAAAAGGTCAAAAAAATGGCAAAAAATACCCTCGTAATGGATCGATTCATTTTCAATTCAAATAATTCACTGACGTTCAGAAGTGTTCGGCATGATGGCTGCTGAAAATGCGGTGAAGTCGTGAAAAAGCCCGCGATTATATGGAGGGAGGACACGACACGCGGTTTTGACACAGTGGCTCCGGGCGGCGGCGTGGCATCAGGACACGCGTCGCCATG
>CAZVMS010000020.1:0-7332 GCA_964628795.1 uncultured Haloferula sp.
TTCGCGCCCGCATCGACGCGCCAAGCGCCGAACCGCCGAACTAGCCAGGCCGAAAGACACCGAAGGTGCCGGCCCGACTCCGGACGCTCAAAAATCCAACTTCAAAAAAACACTTGAAACCATCTGATACTACTGACCCCAGACCGAAGGATCTGGTCTGAAGATCGTGAAGGAGGGTCCGTATCATGAACGGGACAGGAAGGCATTGCCGGAGTTGCCGAAGAATGATCCGAGGAAGGCGCTCTTGGCCCACCTACTGATGGAACGCACCAGTGTTAGGCAGAAGTGGATTGTCGAGGAATTAGGGATGGGTAGCGCACCGTATGTGAGTCGCCTGGCGAGGGAAGTGCGGGAGAAGCTTGAGAAGGGTGATCGGAAGACCGAGAAAGTTAAGGATGAGATTACAAGATTTATCACCTGACCCTTTTTGCAGTAAACACCGGAAACCGCGTTTTGTCGCCTGCGGTTTGCATTTTGCGCCTCGTAACTAACGCAATTCACTTGCGTTAATAATTTATGCGAATAAGTTGCGTTTATTTCCGTCGCGCAAGCCACGCCCCCCAACTCCCGCCCGCCCTCCGCGATCATTCGCGACCTCTCCGCCGCGCTGATCCAGCAGATGTTTTACTGGGGGATGGATGCCGCGCACCCCTGCGGAAACATGTTCCAGAAGCGAGGATTCCGCAAAAGCCCGTCGGCGGGACTGAAAGGGACGAGCTGCTACTCGCTGCCGTGGCAGGGCGGGGAAATTTTCCTGCATGGCGCGTGCGTCGGCTGGTTCCCGGCTGACAAATGCGGAGGTTTCCTTTTCATCCGGCCCATGGGCAGGTGTTTCATCTGGAAAGGGACGGAACTGCCCGTGCCCGGTAAGTGGCCGCGCGGCCTGCTGGCTGCGGTGGATCCGGCGGATGATGCGCCCGCCTTCGCGCCCTTCCTTTCGTGGCTTCTGGATCATGAGGAAACGGTGAGGCGCGGGGTGGGGGAGGCCTACCGCGCGGCCTGCCACCGCAAATTCCGCTCGCTGCCCAAGAGCCGCCCCTGGCTCGCTCCGGCCGATGGCGAGGCATGGCTGCGGCGGTTTCTCGAAGATTCTTCCCGCACGCCGTCCGCGAAGCATTTCCCAGCCAACCACTTCCCCGCACGATGACAAACCCGTTCCTCAGCGGCGGACGCAACACCAGCCTCTGTCTCATCGCGGCGATTCTCATCGGCTCTCTGATCGGCGGGAAATCCCCCGATATCGGCGAAACCGCCGGTGCCTGCGTAGATCCCCTGATCCTCGGCCTCGTGTTCCTGCTGTTCTTTGAGCTGCGCCTCGCACCCATCGCGCGCGCCACCCGGCATTTGCGATTCCTGTCCATCGCATGGGTGGCGAATTTCCTCCTCATCCCTGCGATCGGCTGGGGCGTCGCGTCGCTTTTCCTCTCCGGCCAACCGCTGCTTTACACCGGGTTGCTGATCTATTTCATGGCCCCCTGCACGGACTGGTTCCTGGGCTTCACCCGTTTGGCGGGCGGCGACACCGCGCTCGGTTCGGTGCTGCTGCCGGTCAATCTCATCAGCCAACTGCTCCTCTACCCCGTCTATCTCGCGCTGTTCGCCGGTGCGGGCGCGGCGGTGGATTTGCCCGGAATGGTTTCCTCGTTGTGGCAGTGGTTCGTGATCCCCTTTGCATTGGGGCTGGCGGGTCACCTGATCCTGAGGCGGATCCTTCCCGCACAGGGCTTCGATGGTGTCCTGAAAACGGTCGGCTTTCTCATCCCTTGCATCCTCGCCGCGCTGGTCGGCTGCATTTTCGCGGCGAACATCACCACGATCCTTGGCCACGCGTCGGCCTTCGCCCTCATCCTCGCGGCGGTTTTCGCCTTCTTCATCATCACCTGGTATCTGGGCGAGTTCCTCTCGCGCCGCTTTCGCCTCGCCCAGCCCGAGCGTGTCCTGCTGACCATGACCACCGCCGCCCGCAACGCACCGCTGATGCTGGGTCTCACCACGGCGGTCATGCCGGATCAACCGCTCATCCATGCCGCCATCATCATCGGAATGCTCGTGGAGTTCCCGCATCTCACTGCGCTCAGTCAACTGCTCCTCCGGAAAAAATCACCCGCAAGCCCCCATCCGCCGAACGCAGCCGCCCAACCCGCAAACCCATGATCCATTTTTCCCCACGCATCTCCGTAGAGCAAGTCGAGGAAGGCGATGAACTCGCCCCGAAATTCGACGACAACGGCTGCATCCCCTGCGTCACCCTCCACGCCGATACGCGCGAGGTGTTGATGTTCGCGATGATGAACGCCGAAGCCCTGCGCCTCACCATGGCCACCGGACTCGCCCACTACTGGTCGCGTTCCCGCCGCTGCCTTTGGAAAAAAGGCGAAACCTCCGGCATGTTCCAGCACGTCCGGCGCATGCTCATCGATGACGACCAGGACTGCCTCATCCTCGAAGTCACGCTGACCCCGCCCGCCATCGGCGGTGCCGAAGCCTCGTGCCACGTCGGATACCGGAGCTGCTTTTACCGGGAAATCCCGCTCGGCCCGGAATCAGGCGAGCCTCTGAAACTCCGGTTCATCGAAAGCGCGAAATCCTACGATCCCGCCGCCGTCTATCGCGGCACTCCCAACCCGACGCGTCTCTGAAATTTCAGGAAACAACATGAACCGCCCCGCCATTCCCAAGAACATCCCCGCTCTCTTCAAGCAAGGAACGGAAATCCCAGGAGCGCCTACAGCGGATCCGGGCTTTCCGTTCCTAGTCCCAACCCTATCCGCCCAACCCGTCAATCCATGATCCCTCTCACCTCCATCCGTATCCAAATTCCACTGAAACTATGAAACCATACACCATACCCCTTATCATCGGCCTCTCCGCCATCCTCCCCCTTAGCACCTACGCCCAAACCCTCGTGCCATTTGCGATACCAAGCCTTCTTGAGCCGGGCACGGGCGCGGCGGCAAGCAGATCGATCATCGGGGACTTCAATGGGGATGGCATTCCCGACATCATTACCGGCGGCAGTCGTGAAGAACAAATGGGCTACCGACAAGGACTCGGCGACGGCTCGTTCCTGGATGAACGATTGCTCAATCTCGGCAGCCCACTCCGAGCCACTGGCCTCGATTCCATCGACTACGACGGCGACGGTGACCTAGACCTCCTCGTCGTCGAGTATGATCTTGCTTGGCCAGATGACTTAGTCCAATTCGTGCTCTATCGGAACGATGGAGCCGCGACGTTCACACGGAGCGTGCTAACCACTTCGACTCAATCTTCCGAGTCATTTTTCGCTATCAAAGCTGGTGATCTGAACGGCAACGGCCGCGTCGATTTATTGTATCGCAAGGGAGCCAGTGGCGTTGCCTATGCCCTGCAAAAAAATGATGGGACTTTCGAGGACGAAGTCGTCCTCCTAGATTCCACCCCGACCGTCACGCTAGAGCGGGGTGACATCAATGGCGATGGTCACCTAGACATCGTGATCGGCAACAGGGCGGAATCAAAAATCATGATCCTCCTCAACGATGGCAGCGGAGTGTTCAGTGTGGCGGATGTTCCCACTGGCGGTTCGCTTTTCATCATGGAACTTACCGATGTCAATAATGACGGGCGGCTGGACGTGGTTACCCGGGAAAGCGGCACGAACCTTGGTTACTACCCACAATTATCCGATGGAACCTTTGGCTCACACATCAATTTGTTGCCGGAACTGACCAGTATCAACCAAGTCAAAGTCGCCGACCTGAACAGCGATGGCATCGCGGATCTCGTGGTCACTCAAGGAGGAGCTCGAGACGGAATCATGGTTTGGAGCGCTGGGCTAAGAGATGGAAATTTCGCCGATACGATCTTGATCGACCCCCTGCAGGGCAGTTCTTTTGGGCTTCATGTCACGGACTTCAATGGCGACTTGCACCCTGATATCGTCTCGATGGGCAACTTAATCTTGCGACCATCGCCGATTGCCGTGCATATCAATAAAACAGGTGAAAATCCGATGGACCTGCTGCCTCCCGCGGCGTTCGATTATGTGATTGGTGATCCAATCCAAGTCGCAATCTTCTTCGGCTTCCCGATCGTTGTGACGGAAACTCCAAGGATACAACTCCAGATCGGAGACGACACCGTCTTCGCAAACTACACAGAAGGCTCCGGCACATCTACGCTGCATTTCGTTCACACTGTGACAGACTCCGATCTTGACCTCGATGGGGTTCAGCTCGCTAGCAATCTTATCGACTTAAACGGCGGCACGCTTACCGACCCACTTGGGGGTGAAGCCACCTTGGAGTTTCCCCATTTGCCATTCGAGGGTGTGTTCGTAAACGGTCGCGGGCCGTTTGTCGAAAGCATCACTCGCCAGGATTCGATGCGGTCAACCGATGCCGCCACGGTCCAGTTCCAGGTGGCCTTTGCTGAGCAAGTAACCGATGTGGATGCTTCTGACCTCGAAGTGATCATGAATGCGGGCGACTTGGTCGGAGCAGCAATCGCTTCCGTGACCGGTTCGGGAACCACTTATGAGGTGACCGTCACCACCGGCACCGGTTCTGGAACTCTCGGCCTGAACGTGAAACGAGGGGCTGCTATCTTTGACTTGGATGGAGATATCTTAGCCAAGGACTTCGTCGGCGGTGAGGTCTACACCGTGCGCCGCGCCCCGATCGGAGATATCGACACCTTTTACATGGTTGGCCATGCGGACTACAGCATCCAGTTTGAGAACGGAGAATTCGACTACATCCTCATTCCAGACACGGATGCGCTGCTGCCGGATGCCGACTACCCCAGCAATGCGGTGTATGCATATGCGGGTTCAAACGCGCAGCTTAATCTCCCGACCGGGAACGACTATGAGTTCACAGGCGTTGCCCCAGGAGAGCCAGTGTACGTTCTGCCAGCCGCCCGCACCACCTCGTTGCCATGGATTGGTTTTGAAAGCGCCGTCGAGCGTCGGTTCCTCGCTCCGTACGTTCCCAACGACCCACGGGTCAGCAGCAGCGCCGCAGAGTATCTAAAGATGCAGTTGGTTGACATGCGGAGCAGCAGCGATGGACACTTCTCACTTTACCAATCGAATGGAAACCTCGTCACCGGAGCCCCCACGGCTTTCATGACAACAACCGATGGAATCCAGGAGGACGATGCCATTTATCTGTCTTCCGGTTCACACATCCACCGCAACATGACGTTCAGCAAGCCGGGGATCTACGAGCTTGATTTCGTATTTAGCGGCTTCGTCGACAGCAATCGCAACAGCGTATTCGACCCAACCATCGACACTTACATCGAGAGCGGCATCTTCACCATCGTCGTCGGCGTGGATTTCCCCGCAGCATGGCGGGAGGGAAACTTCGGCGCTGCGGCTGATAGCGGAATCGGTGCGCACGATGCGGACCCTGATTTCGACGGCGTCTCAAACCTGCTCGAATTCGCCTTCGGCTTGAATCCCCTCGTTTCGTCACCCTCGCCGCTCGCCTTGGCTCCCGGAAACACGCTGATCTCTCGCGGTGTGCCCACATGGGTGAAATCGGATACTGAAAACCATGCCGTATTCCTGAGAAGAAAAGACCGCATCGCCACGGGCCTTGTCTATGCCGTCCAGACCAGCAGTGACCTCAGCGCCTGGCATACCTTGATTACCACTCCAGAAGTCATCGGTAGCAATGGCGAGATGGAAATCGTCCGCGTCCCTATTCCCGCCCCTACCGAAGGTGAAACAAGTCAGTTCATGCGAGTGCAGGTGTCCAATCCGTAATATCCTCGATGAATAAAAAGTATTTAAAACCAAGTCAGCTTGTCTTTGTCGCTAGCGCTATCGGAGCTATCCTTTTTTCGTCTTCTTCGAGGGCAGCCACCTACATGCTCGGTCACGGTGACATTCGCTTTCACTTCAGCGGGTTCTCACTCTATCAGACGATCCACATCGATCCACAATCGGTTGTCGATGGCGAAGAGGTCGGAAACGCTCCTGACGGCGTGGAGTATCTCCCCGATGAAGTGACCACTCTGGTGCCTGAGCCATCTTTCCCGCGCCCTCACGGCACCGAGTGGGATTTCGTCGGTAACAGTCCAGGGGATCCTGTCTGGTATATTCCTGATTCACAGGAGTTCGACCGCCCATGGCTTGGCGTTTCCACCCAAGCGCTCCATCTTGCCGATTGGACCAATTTCAGCCTTCGCTTGAAGGAAGTAAGCGGTCCATCTGGCGGCCATTTTTCACTCTCCGCCTACGGAGCCTTCGCTATCGATCCGATTTTCTCCACCCTCGACGGCATCGATGCGGCGGATCAGTTCCAGCCGTTTCTCGGGAGCCACGCGCACTACTTATGGTTCTTTACAAAGCCAGGAGCCTACAACGTTACGCTCGAGATTTCGGGACTGCATGCGTCTGCGGGATTCTTATCTTCTGCTGCAACCTATCAGTTCGAAGTGATTCCCGAACCGTCCTCAGCGGCCATGGTGTTGGTTGCGACTTGCATGATCGCATTCGTCCGTCCTGGTCGGCGAGTTGTTCAGCGGCCGCTTGCAATCAGAGGCGGTTCTAACTGGCTGCTATCGGCGCTACCTGGCCCTTCTGAGAGAGATGCCCAAGAACAACATGAACCGCCCCGTCATCCCTGAAAATATCCCGGCCCTCTTCGTGCAGGGAACGGAAATCCCCGAACCACCGCCGAGCAAGCAGGACATCGCCGCGCTCAAGGGCGAGGCGAAACGCGTCGTGAAACGCATTACCGCCATCGTCGCGGAGCACCGCCACGCGGCCGTCCCGCTCGGCATCGAACTCACCTCCGGCGATCTCCGCTCCGTCCTCACCGCCCTTCGCGGCCACGCCCGCGGCGGCTCCGGCCTTCCCGTCCCCGGTGCCCGCAATGAAATCCACACCCACGTCCTCAACCGCCTTTTCGAGGAACTCGTCGAGGAACCCAGCAACATCCTTTTCACCACCGTCACCGGCCCCGACACCACCCGCTACGAATCCATGGATCCCGCGTTCTGGATCGAGTGCCTCGAACTCCTCGAAAAAACCCACTGCCCCTGAACCATGCACGTTTTCCAACCCCCTTTTCCCCGCCCTCCGGTCCGGCCCAACGGCTGTTTCAGCAGCCCCCGCCAAAAGCAAATTCCTAGCAGCAAAATGTAGGGCGATTGGCTTGAGGCTTTAAATCCCTTGCGATGGCTTGGAAAAAGTTCGAGCTAGACCCTATTCGAAAAGCCGCTGACCGGCCGAAAACACGTCGCAGCCTGCGTATGAATCATTCATTGAAAATAAAATAAATACCTTGAAAAGGTGTGACTCAACATGTTGTAATTCAACAACTTAATATCACTCAG
>CAZVMS010000021.1:0-4446 GCA_964628795.1 uncultured Haloferula sp.
GCCGACTGCGGAGAGGGGGAGGAGGGTTTCGCGGATTTGGCTGTGACGTTTTTTGGAGGAGACTCGGAGTTTTTTGTCGTCGCTGAAGAACTCGATGGCTTGGTCGATGGTGAGTTCTAGGACGTCGGCGATGGATTTTCCGAAGTAGGTGATGTCGAGGGCGGAGGGCTTGTAGCGCCGGCCGGAGCAATCGGGGCAGGTGACCTGGAGGTCGGAAAGGAACTGCATTTCGACTTTTTCGCTGCCTGCGCCGGAGCAGCGGTCGCAACGGCCGTCGCCGGAGTTGAAGGAGAAGTAGCCGGTGTTGACACCTTGGGCCTGGGCGGCGGGTTCCTGGGCGAAGAGCTGGCGGATGAAGTTGAAGGCACCGAGGAGGACGGCGGGGGTGGAGCGTGGGGTCCGGGCGAGGGGGGATTGATCGACGAGGAGAACTTCGCTGATGTACTGGGTTCCTAGTATTTCGCGGATGGGGGCGGGGGTGGCGTCTTCCAGGGGGAGGCCGAGTTTTTTGCAAAGGTTGGAATGGAGGACGTCGTGGGCGAGGGTGGATTTTCCGGAACCGGAGACGCCGGTGAGGCAGACGAAGAGGTTAAGTGGGATGGCGACGTCGAGCTTCTTGAGGTTGTGGAGGGTGGCGCTTTTGATTTCGATTTTCTGGGTGCCGGGTTGGCGGCGGGAGTCTGGGGTGGGGATGGATTTTTCGCCGGTGAGCCAGGGTCTTGTGCCGAGTGCCCCGCCGTCGCCTTCCGGGCTATGGCGGGCAGGCGAGTGATCAGTGTGAGGTGATGATTTGGCGGCTGCGCCGCGTTTTTTTGGGGAGGGAGCGGGACGCTCCTCGCACTGACTGGAGCGGGACGCTCCAGCCACGCTACCGTGGTAAATGATGTAGCCGCCGTTGTCGCCGGAGGCGGGGCCGAGGTCGATGAGCTTGTCGGCGGCGTGCATGACGGTCTCTTCATGCTCGACGACGACGAGGGTGTTTCCGCGGTCGCGGAGATTGTGCATGATGCCGACGAGGCGCTGGATGTCGCGGGCGTGGAGGCCGACGGTGGGTTCGTCGAGGACGAAGAGCGTGTTTGTTAGGGAGGCTCCGAGGCAGGCGGTGAGGTTGACGCGTTCGATTTCTCCGCCGGAGAGGGTGCGTGCGGGGCGGTCGAGGGTGAGGTAGCTGAGGCCGACCTGGTCGAGGTAGTCGAGGCGGTTGGTGATTTCGGTGAGGATGAGTTTTAGGGAGGGATCGGGAGATTTGGGATTTGAGATTTGAGATTTGAGATTGGTGAAGAAGGGGAGAAGTTCGGCGATGGAGAGTTGCCAGAGTTCGGGGAGGGTTTTGGTGTTGATTTTGAAGCAGAGGGCTTCGGGCTGGAGGCGTTTGCCACGGCAGATGGGGCAGGCGGTGTAGGAGCGGTAGCGGCTGAGGAAGATGCGGACGTGCATCTTGTAGGATTTGGTTTCGAGCCAGTCGAAGAAGCCTTTGACACCATACCAGCCGCCATCGCGCCAGAGTTCTTCGAGAGCTTCGGGGTCGTCGCTTCTACTGTCTCCGTAGTAGATCCATTCCCGGGTGTCTTGATCGAGTTCGAAGAAGGGGGTTTCGATGTCGATGCCGCGTTCCTTGCAGTTGCGGATGAGGTCGCGCTGGCATTCTTCGCCGCGATCGCCTTGGAAGGGTTTGATGGCGCCTTCCTTGATAGAGAGGGAGGGGTCGGGGACGGATTTTTCGAGGTCGAGTCCGATGGTGCGTCCGAAGCCGCGGCATTCGGGGCAGGCACCGACGGGGTTGTTGAAGGAGAAGAGAGCCGGGGTGGGGGCGCGCAGGGTGTGGCCGGTGGCGGGGTTGGTCCAGGTGGTGGTGAACGACTTCGTGAGGGAAGATGGAAGATGATGGATGTTGGATGATCCTTTGCCGAGGGTGAAGGCGGCTTCTAGGGCTTCAAGGAGGCGGGTTTGGTTTTGTTTGGAGACGGTGATGCGGTCCTGGATGACGGTGACGGTGGTCTTGGCGATGAGGCTGGAAGCCTCAGCCACTTCGTCGGTGCGGAGGATTTCGCCGTCTGGGGTGAGGATGCGGAGGTAGCCTTGTTGATTGAGAAAGGGGAAGAGGTCGGCGGTTTGGGTATCGGGCGGGATGGGGACGGGGAAGGTGATGAGGACGGGCTGGCCAGCGAGGTTTTCGAGGGCCCAGGCGGCGGCGGATTCGGGGGAGTCTGGGCGGATTTCTTCGCCGGTTTTCGGGTCGTAGCCGATGGAGGTGCGGGCGAAGAGGAGTTTGAGGTAGTCGTTGATTTCGGTGAGGGTGCCGACGGTGGAGCGGGAGGTGCGGACGGTGTTTTTTTGCTCGATGGCGATGGCGGGCGGGATGCCGTCGATGCGGTCGACATCGGGCTTGTCCATGCGGTCGAAGAATTGGCGGACGTAGGGGGAGAAGGTCTCGACGTAGCGGCGCTGGCCTTCGGCGTATAGGGTGTGGAAGGCGAGCGATGATTTCCCGCAGCCGGAGGGGCCGGTGACGACGGTGAGCTGGCCGAGGGGGATATCGATATCGAGGTTCTTGAGGTTGTGCTGGCGGGCACCGCGGATTTGGATGGCGGCTTCGGGCTTGGGGGTGGCGGATTTTTTCGCGGGCACGGGGTGAGGGTAGGCGGGAGTCTGAGGGTTGCCAGTGGAGTTTTATGGGGTTATGCGGATGGGGTGGAAACGCTTGAAGTGAAGGTGGCCCGTGAGGTGGGGGCGGAGGGGATCGCGAAGATGGTGGCCGCCTTTTATGTGAAGGTGCGGACGGACGATCTGATCGGGCCGATGTATCCGGACGACGATTGGGAGGGCTCGGAGGAGCGGCTGCGGGACTTCTTGGAGTTCCGGCTGTTAGGTGATCCGACTTACACGTTCAAGCGGGGGCATCCGCGTTTGCGGATGCGTCATGCGGGGTTCTCGATCGGTGAGGCCGAGAGGGATCGCTGGGTGGCGCTGATGTCCGCCGCGATGGTGGAGGCGGAGGTGCCCGATGAGGTGCGGGCGATGCTCGAGGCGTTCTTTTTTCAGGTGGCGGATTTTATGCGCAACGAGAGAGGGTAGGGGGAATTCCGACGGTCCGGGCGAGACGCCCGGACTCACGGACTGGAGCGGGACGCTCCAGCCACGGGCTCGAGCCACGGTTACTTGGCGGGGGCGTCGCGGCTCCATTCGATCACGAGGCCGGCGGCTGGGGTGGAGGGGTCGACGTTGCTCCAGCCTTTTCCGGGGATGAAGATGAGGGCGTCGCCACCTTCGGTGGGCTCGGTTTTGTCGATCCAGGCGGATTTTTCCCAGGCTTCACCGGTGTCCCAAGTCCAGGTGCCGTCTTTGCGCTGGCCGCCGAGCCAATAACCGGCGGAGGCTTCGAGGGCTTCGCTTTCGTCGGCGATCCAGCTGATTTCCTCATTGCTGGATGGCACGGCGAGGATGCCGGAGGCAAGTGCTGCGAGGGCTTGGGCCTGGGTGCGATTGACGGGGACGGGGAGGAAGAGAATCTGGCGTGCGCCGAGTGAGATGGTGCCGGGTGGGTAGACGGGATTCGGGGTGTTGAGGGTCTGGCTGGTACGCTCGAGGATGGTTTTGAGCGTGCCGGGATTGCTGCCGTCGCGATGCCACTGGACGACGAAGGGCATGCTTTCGGTGGATTTTCCGGCGCGGAGGACACCGAGTTTGTTCAAAGTGGCGAAGGGGCCGACGCCTTTGGGCTCTTGTTCGAGAGACCAGTCCGAGCCGTCGTTGTCGACCCATGCGTTGCGTTCGGCGCGACCGGAACCGAGCCAGATGTTGTGGTCATCGGGGACGATTTGGGAGAGCCAGGTGAGTTCTTCGTTGGAGTCGACGATCGCCAGTTGGGCGCCGTGTTCTTCGGCGAAGGCTTGGGCGGCGTACCAGGTCATCGGGGTTTTGACGAAGAGGTAGTCGTTGGTGCCGCGGCGTTTGGAGCCGATGGGCATTTCGTCGCGTTTGCCTTTGGCGAGGTCGTCTTTGAGGCGGGCCAGGGATTCGGCGGGGGATTCCTTTTTCTCGACGACGGGCGGTGGGCTTACCGGAGGGGGAGTTGGCTTTGTTTCCGTTGGGCTTGTCTGGGTGGCTGGCGGAGTGGGTTTGGCGGGGATGGTTGAGTCGGCGAGTTGTTGCCTCTTGAGCTCGGCAGCGGCCTTCTGTTGCTTCTCGAACAGCTCCTTTTTTGTGGCGTCGTCATCGGTTGAGGTGGTCTTCTTCGCGCGCTGGAACATTTTGAAGCTGACTCCTGCTGCCACGATCAGGAAGGCGATGATGAGCATGTTCCGCACGAGCGACCAGTTGGTGCCGGTGGGGACGACTAGCTGGGGAATCGGGCGAGGCGTTGCGGCGGTGGAAGGGGCAGGCTTTGGCGCTAGGGTTTTGGGAGGGGGAGCGGAAGCAGGGGAAGCAGGGGAAGCAGGGGAAGCA
>CAZVMS010000022.1:0-5345 GCA_964628795.1 uncultured Haloferula sp.
GATAGTCACGAAAGTCGGTGTCTGGAATTGGTGAAAACAGGTTGCCGGAGCAAGGGATTTCGGTAGTCTTTTGGCGTGTCGCACGTGTTGGTTTATTCAATTTCCTGAGTGATATTAAGTTGTTGAATTACAACATGTTGAGTCACACCTTTTCAAGGTATTTATTTTATTTTCAATGAATGATTCATACACAGGCTGCGACGTGTTTTCGGCCGGTCAGCGGCTTGTCGAATAGGGTCTAACTATCAAAGAAAAGCGACCCAAGCGGTTAAGGCGTTCTGGGAAAACCGGGACGCGGCGCAGAGAAAGCAGATCCAAGCCGGGAAAGTCGATGCCGGCAACCGGGGTGCTGTGACAGCCGGCAAGAATATGGACGGTTTTGTGTCACTGTTGATTGACCTGATCAAAGCAAACGGTTTGAAGGATGCCGAGATCATTCGAGACGGTCGGATCCCGCTCACGTTGCCCGGCTACTTCCGCCCAACGAAAATGTGGGACATGCTGGTACTCCGGCGAAATCGCTTGATTGGAGCAATCGAGCTGAAATCCCAGTCGGGATCATTCGGGAACAACTTCAACAATCGGACTGAAGAGGCGATCGGTACAGCGCAAGATCTCTGGACCGCGTTCCGAGAAGGATCTTTCGGGGAGTCTCAACGGCCGTTTGTCGGTTGGCTGATGTTGGTCGAGGATGCTGCCGGTTCACGTTCTCCCGTAACTGACAGGTGCATTCACTTTCCGATTCGACCTGAATTTGAGGGGGCATCCTACATCGAGCGGTATAACCTCCTCTGTCGGAAGCTGGTCCAGGAACAGCTTTATACCTCGGCGGCAGTCGTCACGTCGCCGAGGAATGCGATACGCACTGGTGAGTTTTCGGACGTGAGCGAACTGACAAGTCTAAGGAGCTTTGTCACGAACTTTGCAGGACATATCGCTTCCGAGGCAGCCCGGTAAAGGCCGCAACACCGTCCGATTGCGCCAGGGACAACTGTAGCTGCGGCGATCACGTGGCCGCATGCGGGTCGGAAGCTTGTTGTTCCCAAAACGCAGCCGCTGGCTGCGCTTTCAGTTTGCTGAGGAATGCCCGCCGCCCCCTACGTCGATGCAATCAAAGACTTGAATTCCCTTATTGCCAAAACGGAGAAAATCCAGGAAATTCACGCCAATTTATTTGCAGTTTCGGCAGACTATCAACCGGATTCGACAAGTGGCTCTATGGGGGGACTTTGGCTCACTGGAGTTCTAACCGCTGCATAGAGCATTCTCAGAATGACATCCCCGTTCCTTCGATTAGTAAACCGCTTCGGACTACCTCGCAGGAATCCCTTGAACTTCTTGAAGGATGCGACGCTTCGGTAGAGCGGCGCTTTCCCTGCCAGTGCAGACATTGGGACTCCATGTTCCGGCGCAAGCACAACAAGCGGCTTGACTTCGAGACGGGCAGGGAACTCGGATTCTGTCCAGATGGGGCTTCTGTCATTACTTCGCCCAACAACTTCCAGTGCGCCAACCCATCGCATTGCGCCTGTAAGATAGCACAGAAGGATGTCACCCTGCCGGATCCGTGCCACGTTGTTTCTCATTCGGTAGCGAAACCCCGTAATTCTTTCTCCTGCATCTCTGAACTCCATCCATGTCTTTTCGGTGAATAGATCAAGCCAATACAAACCCTCCAATCCCAGTGTCTCAGCGCGAGTGATTGACGTATATTCGAGTGTCTTTCGTGACCTGCGCTTAGCCTCGACGAAGGCGCGAATGTCCTTTTCCCCAGATCGAAGGAAATCCAGGAAGTCAACACCCGTGTATTTGCAGGTTTGGCAAACACTCAGAAGCACCAGATACGCATCGATGGACTTCGCAGTCCACGATCCTCGCACAACATCTCGGAGGGCGGCAAAAGCCTTGATGGCATGTTCTGCGTTGTTGTTGTTCCATGGTATTCCGTCGTGGTCCAAGAATGTAAAAAGCGAGTGTCGATTCTTCTCGAACCGTGCTTTGCAACTGTTCGCCGCCTCGCTCTCAAATGCAGTCTCTCTCAACCATCGAAAGAATCTCTCCACTGGTAACCGGTGCTTGTGAAGAAAGTGCCTCTTTAAACCATGGCGATCCACGGTTTCAACAATTGCCCTGAGTAGCACAGCAAAACGTCGGACAATTTGTTTCACGTCCTCGTCGTAGGGATGGTCCAAAATATCCTTGTTTAGGTCCCGAATCAGGTGCAGTAGGCATCTCTGCTGTGGACACTCAATTGCTTCATAGGCTGTGTAGAAGTCGGATACGAGCACTCCACGATACTCGCGTAGCAGTTCACGCACGAACTCGCCTTCCCGGGTATTTGTGTAGAAGTAAGCAACCTCACTCAGGTTTGTGAAAACCCAAACGCAACCGGGCTTACCCCTTATACTCACGGGCGTTTCGTCCACGTGCAGGAGAGTTCCCTCCTTTATAGATTTCAGGATTCGTTCCCGCGTTTCATGGAAAAACTTGGCTGCTCGCTCTTTTAGAGGCTGTCTTAAAAATGAATTCAAACAAATGTTTATCTGTACTTTTTGGCGTACTTCCGAGAGAAACTCGGTATGGCAACCTATCCAAGCAGTCTGACCGACAACGAATGGGAACTTCTCGAACCATTACTGCCCCAAAAAGCCGACACCATGAGGGGGCGTCCGGTAGAGAATCCACGGCGCGACATAATCGACGGAATTCTCTACATTTTAAGGACAGGCGGAGCCTGGCGCATGATGCCCAACGATTTGCCTCACTGGAAAACCTGCTATCACTACTTCCGGCTTTGGTCAAAACTCGGTTATTGGAAACAAATCCACGATGCGATTCGAGATCTGGCACGCATGGCAGTTGGAAAAAAAAAGCCCCAACGGCTGCGATCCTTGACAGCCAAAGCGTTCGGACAGCTAGCCAACCCGGACTTCGTGGATTTGATGCGGGTAAGAAAATTACAGGAAGAAAGAGACATGTTCTGGTAGACACCTTGGGATTCATTCTTGGCCTGAAAGTCACTCAAGCCGACGTCCAAGACCGTGATGGTGCCAGAATGTTGTTATGGAGTGTTCTATCGATGGCCTTCGGTTGGATCAAACTGATATGGGCAGACGGTGGCTACTCTGGCCAATTAGTCGATGAGGTTGCGTCTATCCCTCGTCACCGAAATGTGAAACTAGAAATCATCAAACGATCGGATAGCACAAAAGGATTTAAAGTTCTTCCGAAAAGGTGGATCGTAGAACGCACATTTGGCTGGCTTATCCAGTCGCGAAGACTTGTGAGAGACTATGAAGTAAATATCAGCCACTCCGAATCCATGATTTATCTTTCCATGACAAAGCGAATGCTTAACAGAATAGCCTGCTAGATATTTTTAAGACAGCCTCTTAGGTCGTGGATGATGCCCGTGGTCAGGCCGAGTCGCAGAAGTCGGTTGGCACTCTGCTCAACGATCGTCATGGGGATATGAAGCTCAATAAGTTGGTAGATGAGATACGCCACAAGGCTGCGTCCGTATCTGCTCCCGGGCCAAAACACCTTCGGTTCGCCAAAGCGGGACCGACACTTGGAGCACCAATACTCGCGATACCTGTATTCAACCACTCGCCGCCGGATGCTCGACCGGCCCAGATGAACGTCATAGAGAACTCGCTGAGTCTCCTTCAATTGATCATTACCCTCTTGCCTACACACAGGACAGATTGGATTAGCAGGACAGAGGACAACTCCTCGGATTAGTGCCGCTGGTTGCTTTCTGCGGGAAATGTCTCTAGCGATCCGGAGTCCAACTGCCCGCAGCTTTAGTGCCCTCTTCTCCTTAGCAAGACGGGTTAGCGCTGGACTCGAACGGACATACACCCGCTCTCTTTGATAGTCCCATCGAGCTGTTTGGTTAATTTCTTCAAACTCCATCAACGGGCTTTTGAACTTAGGCCACATTGTTTGCTCGGGCAAAAGCTCCGTATGCACCACTGCGGCTGAGGGACATTCGATCTGCGTGTCTTGTTTCTCATTGCCTCCGATATTTGTCAGTACTCGGGCGACGATATCCAAGGCCCAACAATCCTCCGAGTTGTAATTGATGAGCATGTTCTGAAAAGCTCGGCAGCGCGACGCTTCCCACTTGTTTCGCCACATGATGGCTTGAAGTCCGGAAGGTTGCACTTCCGACCACTTAAATCCGAAGAAACTAGCAACATCCTTGAGGCCGTTCGAGAAAGTGGGAAAATAGACTTGTGCGAAGATAAAGGAGAGCAGGTTGACGGGCGATTCTACTGCTTTCCTCGCATTCGAACCTTCTGATGGTACTTCGTGTCGTTCGCACATCTGCTTGAGGAACGTCGTTTCGTAGCTCCCATAGTGTATCAGCACCGGCTTCTCGACGGTATCGAGGATAGCGAGGAATTCCCTCCAAATCTTCCCCTCGTCCGCGACGGTATCCGCCCACAGGCTGCGTTGGACAGCAGTGTCACCCTGGCCGATACGCAGGCCGATGAGGTAGTAAAAATAATTACGGTCGGGAAGGCCTTCAACATCCAAATACACGGGCGTGCCTTCGATCTTGAGTTCCGGGCTGCCGACAATGTGGATTGTCTTCTCCCGAATCGCCAGCGCCTTGAGTGCGTGGTGGTACTTCTCCCGTTTGTCGCGCAGCCGCCTGGGTCAACGTCGCGGACGAAATGTATAAGAAAGCTGTGTGACGGTGAAGATGCCTTTGCTGCGGAATTTCTGGCGCTCTTTCGCGCTCATGGCGGCCAGCAGGCTGAGGTCGTTCGTCTCAATCGCTTTCTGTCGGCAGCGAGCCTGGAACTCGCACTCAGCGCAGTGTCGGTTCAGGATCAGGTCGGGCTGCGTTGGACTGCCGAGCAGGGTAGCGATTCTCTCTAGTTGCTTCCGAACTTCGCCGATTAGAGCTGCAGTTTTCACCTTTACCGAGGCATGCGTGTCGCCGTGAATGATCTTGCCTACAGTAATCCCACGTCCCACTGCTGCCGCGAGTAAGAAGGCATCGAAAGCCAACAACAACCGGTCTTCCTTGGTGAGTTTGTTCCTAATGACGAAGCGAACGGGGATGAAGTTGGCTGCTTTACCCCGATCTTCGGCGGGCACACGTTCCACCGCATGAAGAACTGACTCGACGAGACAGGGCACTCCCAAGGCTGTATGGGTGGTGTCCCGCACCGCGATATTCATAGCTCGACCCTATTCGAAAAGCCGCTGACCGACCGAAAACACGTCGCAGCCTGCGTATGAATCATTCATTGAAAATAAAATAAATACCTTGAAAAGGTGTGACGCAACATGTTGTAATTCAATAACGTAATTTCACTCAGCAAATT
>CAZVMS010000023.1:0-12000 GCA_964628795.1 uncultured Haloferula sp.
CGTCTCGATCATGTTCGAAATGAAAAACGAGAGCGACGCCACCGCCACCAAAAAGAAGAACGAGGACTTCCTCAGGGAACTCGACAAAGACCGCAGTGAAAAAGGCTGCGAATACGCCGTCCTCGTCTCCCTGCTCGAACCGGAGAGCGAACTCTACAACTCCGGCATCGTCGATGTCTCCCACCGCTACCCCAAGATGTACGTCATCCGCCCCCAGTTCTTCATCCCGATGATCACCTTACTACGCAACGCCGCGATAAACTCCCTGCAATACAAAGCGGAACTCGCCCTAGTGAAATCCCAGAGCATCGACGTCACCCATTTCGAGGAGAAACTGGATACATTCAAAACCGCCTTCTCCCGGAACTACGACCTCGCCTCTAAGAAATTCCAAACCGCCATCGAAGAAATCGACAAGTCGATCAACCACCTCCAAAAAACGAAAGAAGCACTCATCGGCTCACAGAACAATCTCCGCCTCGCCAACGACAAAGCCCAGGACATCACCATCAAAAAACTCACCCACGGCAACCCCACCATGAAAGAGAAGTTTGCAGCCCTCGAACCCGAAGAATAAATCTCCAATCTCCAATCTCCAATCTCCCACTGATCACTGATCACTCGTCACTCGTCACTCGTCACTTCTTCCCATGCTCCTCCCTCACGAACTCCCTCTCTGGCAACTCGTCACCGCCCAGTTCCGCCTCGGTCAGCACACCGACCACGGCCCGTCCCACTGGCTGACCGTCCGCCGCAACGGCCTCCACCTCGCCCCGTTGCATGGAGCCGATGAGGAAATCGTCCGCCTCTTCGCCGTCTTCCACGATTCCTGCCGCGAGGACGAATACGCCGATCCCCTCCACGGCCCGCGCGGCGCACAACTCGCCATCGCCTTCCGCCAAGCCGGCCACTTCCACCTCGACGACACCCGCATGACTCTCCTCGTCACCGCCTGCGAGATCCACAACGGCGCACCACCCCAAACCGATCCCACCCTCGCCGTCTGCCTCGACGCCGACCGCCTCGACCTCGGCCGCGTCGGCATCACCCCGGATCCCGAATACCTCTCCACCCCCACCGCCAAATCCATCGCCACCCGCCAAGCCTGGCACGAACTCGAAGCCTGAATTCCGATCCCAGCTATTCAGCTATCATCCCTCTATCACCCTTCTTCCTTCCCCTTCATCAATCTCTTCCCTAGTTCTATTTCATACCGTGCTTTACGACAATTCATCCCCCGAAGCAGCTGTCGCATCTTGGAGCCTTGAGCAGACCAAGACCGGAAAGGCCGCTCTCCTTTACCGAAGATTACATCGCCCTCACCGAAACCATCCGCCTCATGTCCGCGACCGACCAAGTCATCAACGCCCACGGCGGCTGGCCAGGTGCGTTTTAGACAGATAAATAAGCCCTTCACAACTCAACCAAATAAAAGATCATGGGATACCGAATCGATAGATACACGCGCGAAGAGCTCAAAAAGATTGCTCTGCCGGGAAAGGCGGTCTCAACGCTCTTCTGGGTTTTACCGATCGGCAAATGGAGCGCATTCGAACTAGAGGAATGGTGGTTTCATTTCACCCAAAACAATGGAACCTGCCAAGAACTGGGGTTGCTGCTTGCTAAGAATGAAAAAGAGAAACTCCAGCAGGGACATGGCCAGACTGCAAACCTTCAAAAAACTCTTGCTGAAGTCGATGGCGGTAGCCTGCTAGATTTGATACCAGAAGCGAAAGCTCATCATCCTGACTTTCGCAGTGATCGATCATCCTCCGATAAACGCTTGCTGATTTTATCTGGTTCATGGCCCCAACCCGGTTGGGGCGTGCTTGTAAATATGGATAGACGTTCCGCTGATCCGCATGGATTGGAAGAATTGCTAAAAGAGGTGATTGGCATTTCCTGTGATGCAGAAAAGCTGCAATCCATAAAAGATGGGGCGAAAGCGTATCACGAAAGAAAGAAAATTTACTCACTGGAACCAACAAAGCCAAAGAGACCACTGGAACTTGATACCTTAAAACAATTACTTCTGAATATCGATTTGTTGGTCGAAAAAGCTTTTTCCGGAACGAAAGGTGAAATCGAAAGTGCTTCGACGCAGGTCAAAGACGGACTGAACAAGGAACTCGAAGACACATCACTGATCAAAGAGAATTTCTGGGGCGATCTGAATATATACGCCGATATTATCAAAGCCTTACCTACTGAAATAAATCGTGACTTCGAAGCACTAAAGATGCTTTGGAATGATTTTCTAAAAGTTGATGAATCCGGAAGAGAGTCCTATCTCTCCAGAATCGACAAACGGCAATCGTCACTCGTTAAAAAACTCAGCTTTCTGCAGCGTTCATGGCCAGATTTGCGAATTGATCAACTTCCAGATTTTTTGGAAGTTGAATTCAGATCGGAGCTTCGCCAACAGATAGAGAATGGATTGGAAACTGTTCGCGAAAATCTTCAATCCCGCTTCGATGCCATGCTGGGTGCTCATGAACTTGCCAAACAACAGTATGAGAACAAAAAATCTGACTGGCAAAAGCGGCTCCGCGATACAGAACAAAATTACCGAAAGATCTTGTCGGTCGCGAATGCCTCCCAGTGGGAACTGGGCCCGAGATTCCTTCTGCAACTGGAAAACGTAGCATCACGATCAAAAGTCTACAATGCCCGTTCTATCGCTTGGGATCCTGCCCGCATGATCGGATGGAAACTCCATGTTTCTATCCCTGGCCAGCGTTTAAGCCACCTCTTGACGGCGGCCAGATCGGTCATGTCCGACACATGCAAAGAAAATGGAATCAGTCAGCCTGCCAATGTTGAGTTTAATGGAAGTGTATTTGCAGACTACGCCCATTATGTATCCATCTCTGCAGTTAGAATGAATCCATGGGAAGCGACTTGCGGCCTAATTTGTAAATTATTGAGTCCACGTGACTTTGATGCTATTCTTAAACCAGAAGGTAATTCCAATGATTTACTTCTCCCGGCACCTACAGATAAACAACAGGCCGAAATACTTTTGGAAAAATGGGGCTGGAAGAAACCCTCAGAGCAGGTGTCCCGTCCGCTCCTCCGCTGTCTCAAAAACGATGATGCTGGAGAACTAACTCTTGCTCACTCGCCAAATGAAACACGCATTGCCTTTGAGAGCTTCCTCAAAGACCTCCTCCGTATTTCCTTAGCCACCCTCGGGTGGAATGAATCGGATATTGATTTTCAACTCTCAAATCATTGCCCCAAATTTGATCGTAAAATGGATAAAAAAGGTGGTATCAAGACATGGTCGGAAGAGGTAAACACAATCACAGCTGGAGCGGCCAACGTTCTGCTCAAAAACTTGCTTGAACTAGCTTTCCCAGAAAATGGATGCAAAGACGCGATCCTTACAATCAATGATCATTCCTCCAAGGTTACGGACCTACTGAATGCGCATTCGCACGACACACCAGCGCCACCCCTTTCTCATGAAGAGTCAAGGAAATGCGGCAAATGGATCAAGGAGATCGTAGAGTTCACCACGAACCTAGTTGGCGAGCTTCCATGGCATCTGCGCCCTGCGCAAACTTATGGGAACGATCCCTTGATTGTCACCGGGCACGCATGGAGCCATAGCCATGAAGAAGAGCGCCTCATTCGTGTGATGGTTTGGGCAGGTAATCAATCTTCGGACGACATGCTTGTTTGGAACAAGACTTTGACAAATCCGGTTATGACGGATGCGATCCTGATCTAACAATATCTGCTAATGAAACCATCTACTCAACACATCTGGAATCCAGATACAGGCATTACCGATCTGGAGAAGCCTTGGCAGGAATTGGCTGCCTCGGACATACCCGGCATCAAAAGCATTTGGCAAACCCAACGCGAGCGTCTCGCAGGTAGCGACACCCTGACCAGATTCACCGAGCGGCTCAGCCGCGAATGGGCTATCGAAACCGGCATCATTGAAAATCTCTATGATATTGATCGTGGTGTAACACAGACTCTTATCGAACAAGGATTCCAAGCGAATCTGCTAACGCACGGATCCACCAACAAGCCTACCGCTTATGTCCTAAATCTTCTCAACGACCAGCGCGAAGCGCTTGATGGGGTCTTTGATTTTGTCGCACGGAGAAGGGAACTCTCCACATCCTACATCAAGGAGCTACACGCCGGCTTATTGAGGAGTCAGGATACGACCGAGGCGGTCGATGCCAGCGGCAATCACATCGACGTTACCTTGATCAAGGGCGAATGGAAGTCACACCCCAACTATCCCACACGTGACGGTGTCCTCTTCGCCTATTGTCCTCCGGAACAGGTGGCTTCAGAAATGGATCGCTTGGTGAAAATGCATCATCAGCACATGGATGATGGAGTTTCTGCGGATGTCGAAGCCGCTTGGCTTCATCATCGCTTTTCACAAATCCACCCATTTCAGGACGGTAATGGCCGTGTATGCCGTGCGCTCGCGTCCTTGGTTCTCATTCAAGCTGGCTTGTTCCCGCTGGTTGTTACGAGAGATCATCGCACCCAATACCTTGATGCTCTGGAGTCCGCAGACTGCGGCGATCTGAGTAAACTCATCAAACTCTTTGCCAAACTGCAAACCAACCAAGCTCTGAAGGCTATCGCCACTGCGGAAAATGTGATCACAGCGGCTGATGATGTGGCAACTCTGCTGGCAGGGCTAGTTCGCACGAAAAGAGAAAATTCGAGCGCAGAGGCATCAAATTACAACCGCGTCTTCGAGCACTCCGCCATCCTTGAACAGGACACGCTGGAGCAAATGGAATTCATCAAACCAAAACTCGAGCAATTCATTGCCAACCGTGGAATCGTAGCAAACACGTATGTGTGTCGCTCCGACCGGGAAAAGCAGCACTGGTATCGAGGGCAAATCATCGAAAATGCGCGTCAGAATTACCATTATTACGCGAACTTGAATGAAGGGCGCTACCGCGAATGGATAGCGCTACGAGTCTACTGGGAGCGTAAGGCTCATCTCGTATATGCATTCCATGGCACAGGAAGCGAATTCACCGGGGCTCTTGTCTGTGCCCCCTTCTTGGAATTCAGGGACGAAGATGAAGATGGTTCTAACCGGACAACGCTATTCCCCGTGAGCGAGGATCTTTTCGTTTTCCACCACACCGAACCCATCGAATTACTACGTAGGCGTTTTGAAGAATGGCTGAATCAGTCACTCATGATAGCGATCAAACAATTCGCGAATGGATGCTGATTTTTGAACCCTTGGCTTCCTCATCACACGCAATACCAATCCAAAATTTTGGCACACAACTGATACTCGGGAGCTAGAAAACAGAAGCCATGAAACCCAAACGCCTCCCCCGTCCCTCCGCCTACCTCTGGGCTCGCTGCGAAGGCTGGGCGAAGATCGGGGTGTGTCAGTCTCTGAAAGAGAGATTGGGGATTGGGGATTGGGGATTCCGGTTTAACGGGTTGGAAGAAAATGCAGACTCGCTTGGGAGGAGCCGGGGAAAGAGGAGGCGGGATCTGGTAAATTCAGCTTGCCAGTCAGAAAAACATGCCTAGAGTTCTGACTGGAAGAAGACCCTGGAATGCATGGCAACCATTGAAGAATCAATCATGAAGCGGGTTCGGGGGCGGGGGCGTGGTTCGGCGGCGACACCGGCGGATTTCCTCGACCTGGGAACGCGGGCAGCCGTGGATCAATCCCTTTCCCGGCTGGTGAAGAAGAACGTGCTTACGCGGGTTTCCAGGGGCGTGTATGCCTATCCGCAGATCAACCGCCTGATTGGTGAGATTTCGCCATCGCCCGAGGTGGTGGCCAAGGCGCTGGCGCGGCGCGGTGCCCAAAAGTTGCTGCCCTCCGGGGCGTTGGCGGCCAATCTCCTGGGACTCAGCGACCAGGTGCCGGCGAAGGTGGAGTATCTGACGGATGGACCGCCCTGCCGGGTGATGGTGAAGCGCATCAGCGTGGAACTCAAACAGACGACACCCCGGAACCTCGCCACGGCGGGGCGGGTCAGCGGTGTGGTGATCCAAGCGCTGCGCTTCCTGCGCCGCCAGCAGGTGGGCGGCGAGGTGGTGAAAAAGTTGCGCCAGCGCCTCAAGCCCGCCGAACGCCGGCAACTGCTGAAAGACATCCCCTACGCCCCCGCCTGGATGGCTCCCATTTTCCGTGAAATCGCCGAGGAAAGCGGGGTGGACCCGTGAACGCCATCGCCAGACTGCCGCCCAAGGAGCGGGGACAAATTTTCACCGAGGCAGGCGCACGGCTGGGTTTCGACCCCTTCCATGTCGAGAAGGATTTCTGGGTGTGCTGGACGCTGACAAGCTTGTTTCGCAGTGAGAGGATCGGTGAAAACCTGGTGTTCCGTGGCGGCACTTCGCTCTCGAAGGGGTGGCAGTGCATCGAACGATTTTCGGAAGACATCGATCTGGCGATCAACCGAAGCTGGGTGGGAGGCGAGGAACTTGTTGAACTCAAAACCGGCCTCACCACGAGCGAGCGGGAACGGCGTTACAAGCGGTTGCGCGAGCAGTGCCGCCGGGTGATCGGGGATGTCATCGCTCCGTACCTGATTGAATGTTTGGAGGCGATTTCGGAGCGAGGCAGGGAAAGGGTCATCACGGAGAGCATTGCATCCGACCGCGATCCCTTCGTGGTTCGGGTGGAGTATCCTGGCTCGGGACTCACGCCACGCGACGACTATTTCCAGCCGTCCGTGAAAATCGAGCTGAGTGGCAGGGCGGAGGACGCACCGGCGGAATCCCGGGAAATCGTTCCCTACGTCCGCGAGGTTTTCCCTGAACTTTTCGCAGACGAGACCACTCCCATTTCATGCATCCTGCCCCAACGCACCTTCTGGGAAAAGGCGGCGTTGCTCCATGAGCAGCATACCCATCCGAAGCCAGTGGAGCCCGCCAACCGGCAGTCCCGGCACCTGTATGACCTCCACCAACTATGGACGGTAGGGAACCTGATGGCATCCATCACCCATCAGGATCCGATGTTCAGGAAAGTGATGGCACATCGCAGCGACTTCTTCCCGTATGGCTGGGTGAACCATCTGGAGCTTTCGCCCGGCGATCTGAAACTGCTCCCGCCGCCTGATCGGATTGGCGCATGGCAGTCGGATTTCGTGAAAATGAAGTCGATGTTTTTCGGCGTGCCGCCCTCCTTTGAGCAGGTTTTGGCAACGATCCGGAGTATCCAAAACTCACTGAGCCGCGCATGATTGCCAAGACCCGCTTCGCTGCCCTCCCGCATCCCCAAGCATAGTCATCCGCAATGCCCATGAACCCCAAACGCCTCCCCCGTCCCTCCGCCTGCCTCTGGGCGCGCTGCGAAGGCTGGGCGAAGATCGGGGTGTATCATGGCGTGATCGTGGATGGGGAGAGAGGTGAGGTGCTGGATGAGAAGCGGAACGTCCTGCTCCGCCGTAGTGCGGATGGGTTGTGGGAGGAGCAGGGGAAAGAGGAGGGGATGCGCTACGATCATTTCGCCGTGACCCACCTGCCGCTCAAGCCGGATGTGATGGCCAGGGACGGCTGGCGGGAAACCTGGGCGGCGCGGGAAGAGTCTTTCGAGGAGCGCGCGGAGGCCTATGCCAAGCGGTTGGGGGAAAAGATGATGGGGTCACGGAAAACCAAGCCTCCCGAAACGGGCGATACGCAGGGAGAGTTTTTCGATGAGAATCCCGGGAAGTGAAAGCCACAGGATAGTCAGCATACCATCACCCAAAAACCATGACCTTCCAAATCCCAGACACCCTCGTCCTCTGCGGCATCGCCGTGGGTGTGGAATCTCCGTGTAAGATCCCTTCGAAGCATCCGGCGATCATCGATGTTACCAAACCCAAGCCGGGAGATCCGCGGATTCCGTCGCCGAAGAAATGCTCGGCGCTGCATCGTGGTTATTTGGCGAAGTGGGAGATCGAGGAGGATGGTCGGCTTTTCCTCACATCGCTATCAGGCCAGTTTTATCTGGAGGAAAGCCCGCTGCTTGCGGATTGGGTCAAGGCGACGTTCCAAATCCCGGTAGGTGAGGTGGATGAGACGCTGACCGAGAAGGCGCGTTACGAGACGATCCGGGAATACTGCCTTGAGCTGCGGGTGCACGAAGGAACCGTCACCCAATGGCGGCTGGTGAAAGAGGGAAGCAAAGACACCCGCTGGAACGAGGGATTCGACTGGGCGACCATCAAGGTCGCGATGGAGGAGGTCGGTATAGGAGCGGAATGGCAACCGGAGCGCTACGAAGCGCCGAAGAGATTTGAAAATCAGGATTACGCGAACCTAGCGGAGGAAAGCGCTGCCCTGCTCCGTCTTGCAAGATCCGGGGAGAAAGGCGCGGAAAAGGTGATTTCACTGGATGCATGGAAAGAACTCCGCAAGGGCTGGGCGGATCCATTTCCCGATCTTGATGTCCTCGCCGCAGTCCGCACATTCCGGGGTCACGGCCCGTCGCAAGAAAACCACAAATAAGTTTATGATCACCGCCATTGATACTTCCGTTCTGATGACCATCGCCCGCCAAGGGGAGCGTTGGGAGAGGTGGGCGAAAGCCCTGACGAAAGCCGCCAACGAGGGGCCGCTTGTGGTTTGCTGCGTGGTGTTCGGGGAGTTCTCCCAAGGATACCGCAAACCGGAAATGGCTCTTCAGCACCTCCATTCCTTGCACATCCACTACGATCCCATCCAACCGCTCACCGCGCAGATGGCTTACCGTGATTTCATGAGAAGCCGCAAAGAACCCCACATGCTTCCCTATCACCTGATCGGTGCCCACGCTTCGTTCCAAGCCGACCGGCTGGCGGTGGATTCCATGGGCGATCCGAGGCAGTTCTTTCCGATGGTAGATATGCTGTTTTGCTGAAAGAGGGAGTTCCAGTGATCAAATCTCCCCGAAGACCCCCGTTCCACTGCATTCGACGTTTCGTTTGCCGAGCATCTCACCCTCGCGGCCGAAGAAATGGATTTCCTCCGGGTGGCGGTGGTAGAGGTAGCCGGTGATGGTTTCGCGCCAGCTTGCTGTGTTAGAATTTGAGGCGATCCACGCGCTGATCTCGCTGAGATCGGGGTCTCCGGGGATGGAGAAAACATCGCAGGAGAGGCGTGGGCGTGGGTCTGCGGGTGGCTTCGCCTCTGTGGTCGGCAGCGCGGATGAGATGGCCCTGATATAGGGGCCGAGCCGGGCGAACAGGCGATGACGTTTCTGGCGTAGATCAAAGCCGGCGCGTTCGGCTTCCCACTCAACGGCTCTCTCCCTAGCCTTCGCCAGATCCTCGGGTGGGATGGCGAGGCTTTCCTCAAGGTGTTTGATCCAGAATGGATGGAGCCTTTCGCCGGAGAAAACTTCCCGGATGCGGCGCAGGCTTTTGTTCACGTTCTTTTCCCCGCCGATGGCTCTGGCAAGGTAAAGAACGTCGGCTTGCTGCCTTTTGGAATGCTGCCAGAGCAGGCGCGCGATGGGATGAGCCTTCGTCTTGAGCAAGTCCGGCGGATCTCCGAGGTCGAGTTGAGCCATGATTTCGGGTGGAACCTCCGGGCTGAGCTCGCGGAAGCAATGGGTGGGAGCGATCGGATGGATGGGTGGCATGGGGATGGGTGGGTTTGGTTTCAGCTCCACTTGCGTTTGCCGATGAGGAGTTCGAAGATCTCTTTGATGGTGAGGCCGATGATTTTGAGGATGATTCTGATTTTGGTGAACATGGCTTGTGGGGGTTGGTGATTTTTCCGGATTCCGGCGTCAGCCAAAAAGGAACTCTTTGGTTCCCGGAGGAAGGGTTGCGCCGACGTCGCCGGTTTTGATTAGTTCGCCATCGTGAGAGAAAAAGCGGATCTCCTCGGGCTGGAGATGCACAAGGAATCCCGAACAGATGGCAGGGGTGAATTTCTCACCCAGTCCGGCGTGGATCCATTCTAAGATCGCTTCCATCTCGGGCGCTTCCGCATCACCGAGCACTTCGGGTGGAATGGAACGATACAAGTAGCCGTCACCTGCGATGCCGAGCAAGGATGGACGCCAATCCGGCTGCGGGAGCGCGTAAACGTAGGGTCCGAGTTTTGCGAAGGAGCGGAGGCGTTTGCGGCGCACCTTGAATTTCCCGCGCCGAGCACGCCATTCGGCCTCATCGCGCCGCGCCGATTCGGTCTCTTCGTCGGGGATTTCCAGATAGGCGACGATTTTGTCGAACCAGTCTTTCATAAAGCGCCTGCCATCGAGCACCTGATCGATGCGGCCACGGGCCTTCTCCAGATTGACGTTGGCAAGAGCCTTGGCCATGGTGAGGCGGTCGATTCCGCGTGCTTCCAGATGCTCTCGCAGCAGCACGAGCAGAGGGTTTGCTTCATCCTTGAATTCATCCGGAGGTTCGGCGGAAAAGTATTCCGAATTGAAGTGCGTGAGTTTGATGGACATGGTGTTCTGTGGTTCGTGTGACGGGTTAGAATTTGAAGATTCCGATGACAGCGGTGATCGCGTTGCGGAGAGGGCGCATGATCTCAGGGGCGATGACTTCAAGGATGCGGATCACGATGATTAGGGGGATGGCGATGATCCAAAGGGTCATGCGGAGGAAGAAGGCGATGATGCGGAAGGGAAGCAGGAGGAGATTCAACATGGGATTGCGGAGTTCGGATTTCAGGAGAGAGATGTGTGGACGTGACGGAGGGATTGGACTTCCGTCTGGAGTTTGGTTGGCATGGCGGATGCAATCCGCCGCCACGGTTCAGATGACGCGGATGGTTGAGCCGTTGCGGATGTTGACGATTTTCACCTTGCCGTTGGGTTGGGTGAGGTGGGCTTCATCGCCTTGGACGACCGCGGCGGTGAATGGCCCGGGAATGACGCGGACGGTGGATCCGTTGGCGGTGTTGACGATTTTGGCGCTTCCGCGCTCCAGTTTTACTGCGTAGTTCATGTGTTTGCTTTGTTGTTTGTTTGTGGAGAGGGGTTTGGGGAGGTGGCTCAGATCGCTCCGTCCTTCGATTTCCTGGCTTTGGCCCTGTTACCTTCGGGGCGGGAGAACCAGTCGTTGGCGAAATCGAGAAAGTTGTCCGGATCGCGGACTAGCGCGGCATAGCCGGAATCGCTGATCTCTCCGGAGGCGAGTTTCCGAAGGATGATTTTCTCGATGCCCTGCATGAGGAGGTTGGCGTTGTGGAGGTTTTCCAGATCGCGCAGCTCATCCGCTTTCCCTTCGTAGGCGGGGAGGCAGTGGAACATGTAGAGCCAGAGGGTGCGGCGGGCGGATGCGTTGGGGACGGCATCGATTCCGCCTCCATGCTCCAAAGCCATGAGAATTTTGAAGTGGTGGAAACGGAGGGCGTAAGCTTCGCGGGTCCCGCGGTGGTAGGTCTTGGCAACGGGATTGATGGTGAAGGCGGAGACATGCCTGCCTTTCGGAGAGGTGGGAATGTCGATGCTGCCGATGAGTTGCCTGAGGGCTTGGATGGGTTCGGGGGTGTTCATTGTTCTGGTTGTCGTTGGTTATGAGAGGGGTGCGGTTTGCCGGTCGGTGGCGCTTTCCATTGTGGCCTTGTTTTTATTCTTCGGATTTCGCCTCCCAGGCCGGGTGGCGGTTTCCATGATAAGTTAGTTTTTATTCATCCCTCTGCCTCTCCCTCTCTCGCCCCGCAGAGGGCATCGGGTGTCGGATTTTGCTCGATGATGATCTAGTTTTTGTGAAACCCTCTCCGCTCCGAGCAGCTTGGAGATGGGTCTTGGTCGTGGGGAGATGGACGCAAAAAAAGACCCCTTCCGGTTGGAAGAGGTCTGGTGGTGGTTCGGGTGGTGGTTCGGGTGGTGGTTATAAAAAATCAGCGCGAGTCCAAATACTCCACCGTGTGGATATGGCTCACGCTGCATGGTATTTTAACAGGTCTGTCAACCCCCCTTTGGATTCATCAGTATCTGACCACGGCGGATTTTTGCACGGGGAGGGTTCACAGGCGGGCTGTGATGGTGGCGAAAGCGAGGCGATTGTTGAACTTATTCATCGCGTCGTGAAAGTCCTT
>CAZVMS010000024.1:0-3649 GCA_964628795.1 uncultured Haloferula sp.
GCCAGATCAGCGCTCCGGAAGAGCCTCGAAGCAATCTTGGATTAAAAAACGCTCCTCCGGAAAGCTCCCCCGCCCGAAAGCTCGGAATCCGAGAAGCTTCAAATCCCGCCTCGCACCAAAGTCCGACAGACTGCTAGGAAGACGAGGAGAAAATATTTCAAGGAAAGCGGCTTCAAACTCCATGACGAAATAGCCCATCCGACCCCAAAAACAAGCCTCGAGACCGCTCGCATTCGGACAGTAGCCCGTCCAATCGGCCCACACCTACCCAAACATGCGGGAAGACAAGCCACTGGAAACTGATCAGTCTACCTCAGATTAGTGCGAGTCGTGACATGGCGAGCACACCCGACAACAGCAAAAAACCAACCAAATCCAAAGACTGCCTATTGCTATGAAACCTCCCCCGGCCACCATTTCCTTCGCTTGGGCGGCGCTGCCAGCGCGATCCTTCTCGCCACCAGCCTCTCCTCCTCGGCTGCGACGACGATCTTCGCAGATAACTTCGACGCCGTTGATGCAACGGTCGGCACCGCACTTAATGGGCGGACTACCACCACGGGTGGCGGAACCTGGCTCGCCAATTCCATCGCTACGGTCAGTGGAGACGGTTACGCAACAGCTACAATAACCCAGGGCTCTGCGCAGCTCGCTTATGACTTTGAGGTCAACAAAACCTACACCCTGTCACTGGATGTCGTCAGCCAGCCCGGCACCTCAGGTGCCTGGGTCCATCTTGGATTTTCGCAAACTGCGATCACCGCTCCCGGCAGTGGAGCCGCGAACGACCGCTTCACCAATATCGGTTCGGTTGCGTGGATGTATAATCTAAACAGTGATTTGGTGACCGGTTTTGAAGGCCCCTCGACAGGCGGACAATTCTTCACGAACGCTACTGTTCCAAACGGCAGTCACACGCTGAGCACCGTGCTGGACACGACCGGTGACGGAAGCTCCTTCACGGCAAACTTCCTTTCAAATGGCACCTCCATTTCCGGGGGGGCCCAGCTGGTCGACGCTGTTACCGTAGCCGCCCTAAACTATGCTCATTGGGGTATCTATGGCGGTGCCACGGGAGTGGGAAGCCAAGTCGACAACTTTAAACTGGAAGTTATTCCAGAACCTTCCGCTGCCCTGCTGGGTGGTATCGGCGCGCTGGCCTTGCTTCGCCGCCGGCGGATCTGATCGGGTTTCAAGTCCAATCGATCGTTATTTCAAAATGCATGTCGCTTCCGAGCGCCATGCATTTTTCGTATCCAGCTCATCCTACCCAAACATGCGGGGAGACAAACCTCTGGTTAATGATCAAGATCGGTCCAACTAGTGCAGGTCGTCACATGGCCAGCACGCCCAACAACGGCAAAAAACCAACCAAATCCAAAGACTGCCTATTGCTATGAAACCTCCCCTTAAGCACCATTTCCTTCGCCTCGGCGGCGCTGCCAGCGCGATCCTTCTCGCCACCAGCCTCTCCGCTAGTGCGGCGGTCATCACTTGGACAGACAACGGAATCGTCACTGACAACACGGTTCTAGGGTTGGCCGGACCGGCAGCCGACATCGAGTATGCAGTCAACTTTGGCGGCGCTGTAACGACTGCTAACGGATATGTGTTCAGCGCATATTCGGCCGGCAACGCCACGATCACTGGAGCCACCAACCCATATACGGGATATTTTCCCGCGGGAGACTCGGGCGATGCCAACTTCAACACCGTGCTGGGTACCGGTTATTATGGCACCACAGCAACCGTGACGCTAAACGGCCTTTTGATCGGACAGAAATACAGCCTGTTGGTGATCAATGCGGATACACGGACCGGCGGTGGTGATGGGCGTCATTTTTATCTTTCAGACACCGACGGAGGTGCCGCCAGCCCTTTTCAGCAGAGCAACTTCGCAAATGCGACAGGCGGTAATCTGGGTGGATACATCTTCGGAACCTTCACGGCGACTGCCGAGACTCAAAGTTTCACTGAAAGATTCCAAGAGACAAGCTCCGGCCAGATGAATGCTCTTGTTGTAACGGCAATTCCAGAACCATCCGCAGCCCTGTTGGGCGGTCTCGGCGTGCTTGCCTTGCTTCGCCGCCGGCGGATGTGAGCGGGTTTCGAACCCAATCGATCGTATTCCAAAATGCATGTCGCTTCCGGGCGGCATGCATTTTCCGCATCCGGCTCCTACTACCCAAACATGCGGGAAGACAATTTCCTGTTCCTCCGCCAACCTGAAGACCATATTGGATACGAGCAATACCACCTGGAAGGTTACATTCTTCGTCAATGAGACCGACAGGGGCGGCTTTTTCGACTCGGGTAATACTCTGCTCAACACGCGATCAATGCAGTCGGTTTCTCAAACTTCGGCAGGCGCACCGCTGGACCCATGAACAACTTCCTCCTGACCTCGTCCCCAGAACCTTCCGCTGCCCTGTCGGGTGGTCTTGACGCCCATTCCTTGCTTCGCCACCGGCGCATTTGATCGGTTCCCGATCTCCTGCGCTCTCAGCAACCTTCACCCCAAAAGCAATTTCCTTAGACCTATGTCCAAAGCCACCTTGTTACGAACGCACCGCCGCTCTGGTTTCACGTTGACCGAGTTGCTGGTGGTAATTCTCATCGTTGCAGTTCTTGCAACCATCAGCCTGACCATTGTGAGCCGCGTGCGTGACCGCGCCAACGACTCCCTTGCGGTGATGCACATGCGTCAGATCGGTTTGGGCATCGCCGGATACATGAGCGACAATCAACGGCTGCCTCGTTTTAGCGGAACGGGGGTGTCTTCCGCACTGTCCACGGCGAACACCCTCACTCATGCTTACGTGTTGCAACCCTATCTCGGGCTTGAGGAGCCCACTTCGGAAATCCGGTATGTGGAGTTGTTCAAGCCCCCCGGCTTGAAGCGGGATCAAATGAACGGCAAGGCGAATTGGTATGAGCTCAGGTGCTACGGAATGTATAGCACCAATGACATCCACAAGACGAAGGCCTATCTTCCAAAGGGAACCCTCAGTGACTCTTCAGGGATCGATGTCGGACCATTTGGACGAAACGGAACCAGCGGAAGACCCACCACCGATGGCTGGAGCACCGCGATCCTTGACCGGTCATTGCTGAAATTTGCGGAGGATAATGGTGTTAGGGTTCCGGATCTCTCAATGGTCCCCGCGATGATGGAGCTGTGTGCTTCCCAAAAACAATGGCCTTGGTCAGTGCCCTCCACCCCCATTCGTGGAGATCATGTCAACGTGCTCTATTTTGACTGGCACGTTGGCTCCGTGAGTCCCGACTATTTTTTCAAACGCTGAGGCGTTGCAAGCGAATTCTTGCGCTCAGCCAAACCCGGAAAAAGTTGCCAGGCAAACAGTAGATTGACGACCGAAAGCTGTTTTGGTAGAAACTGCGTAACACGATGAAGACCAACGAAGAAAAGATGACCGATCCGGTTGAAAAGGCGGGGCTGCCGACGGCTCCGGTGCCGGGCGGATTTCGGCGGGGGAAGGGGCTGGGGCGGAGGCGAATCCTGGGGATGGAGGGGCAGTCGAATTGCTACCACGTGATGAGCCGCACGGCGGGTGGGGAGATGCTCTTCGGCGACATAGAAAAAGAGGCGTTCGTGCGGGTGATGCGTCGGCTGGAACGCTTCGCGGGG
>CAZVMS010000025.1:0-70921 GCA_964628795.1 uncultured Haloferula sp.
CGTCATGTCGCTCGTCACCTACGGCGAAGGCTATCACAACTACCACCACGAGTTTCAGCACGATTACCGTAACGGCGTGAAGCCATGGAACTTCGACCCCACCAAGTGGGCGATCTGGACGCTTTCGAAAGTCGGTCTTGCCTCGAACCTCCGCCGCGTGCCGCATTCCCGCATCGTCCTCGCGGAAATGACCGAAGCCCGCCGTCGCGCCGAAGCCGAACTGGAGCGCATCGCCGCTTCCGATGACGTCGCATGGCGGGAATCCGCCACCAAGGCCCTCACCGAATTGCTCGAAAGCCTCGCAGCCAGCTACCACGAACTCGAAACGGCCCTCGCCGACAAAGTCGAGCTCTCGAAGAAAGCCCTTTCCCGCTGGCAAGCTGACACCCGCGAATTCCTCGGCCACCTCGCCGAGATCCGCGCCATGCGCCTGCCCTCATTCGCTTGATCGGAGACACACGCTTTCCCATGCCGGCCCCGCCAACGCGGTGCTGGCATTTTTTTTGTCCCCACACTGGCGAAATCACCGCCGATCATCTAAACCCAACCCATGCGCCTCCGCTCCCTGACGACGCTCGTCACCGTCTCGCTCCTGTCTCTGGCCTGCAAAAATGACGAACCCGAGACGGAAGCAACAACGGCCAAGGCGACCAACGCGCCGATGCCACCCCGCCCGACCGGCCCCCTCGCCAAGTCCACCGAATGCGCCGCTTGCCACAAGGAAGCCACCGAAGCCTGGATGAAATCCCACCACGCCCTCGCCCACCGCGATTTTGGCACGGGAATGGACGCCGAAGCCTTCGCCGACTTTGAAGTCACCCTCGGCAAGGCCATCTGGAAATTCACCGGCGGCCTCGATAACCCACGCATCATCTGGTCCCACAAAGACAGCGATGTCTCTCAACCGGGTGAAAACCAGCCGACCATGGCGATCGGCGTCGACCCCCTCGTTCAGTATCTCCTGCACACTGGCGATGGCCGCTACCAAGTCCCCGACCTCGCCTGGGATCCGGCCAAGAAAGAATGGTTCAGCATTTATGGCGACGACCAGCGCAGCCCGCACGAGTGGGGACACTGGACCGAGCGCGGCATGAACTGGAACTCCCAGTGCGCCTACTGCCACTTCACCGGCCTGGAGAAAAATCACGACACCGAAACCGACGGCTACCACACCACCTTTATCGAGCAAGGCGTCGGCTGCGCCCAGTGCCACGGACCATCCCGCGAAAGCCACGGCAGCGACGAATGCGTCATCGATCCCGCCCGCAAATACACCAAGGAGCAATGGATGCACTCCTGCGCCACCTGCCATGCCCGGCGCGGTGAGTTCGACGAGAAGTTTTCCATCGGTGACTCCTTCCACGATCACTACTCCCTCGCGCTCCCCGACCAAGCAAACCTCTGGTATGCCGACGGCCAGCAGCTCGACGAAGTCTATAAATTCAACAATTTCCTGCTCTCCCGCATGGGGCATAAGGGCATCAGTTGCATCGACTGCCATGACCCTCATGCCGCCGAGCCCATCGGGGGCAGAGACCCGCTCATCGTCCGCTCCAACGCGCTCTGCATGACCTGCCACGGCGGCGGTGCCAACGAAGCCACCATCATCAACCCCGTCGAGCACTCCTTCCATACGCCCGGCACCTCTGGAGCCAGCTGCGTGGACTGCCACATGCCCAAGCGCAGCTACATGGCTCGCGACCCCCGTAGCGACCACCGCTTCCCCAGCCCCGACCCTCTTCTCACCAAAGAACTCGGCACCCCGAACGCCTGTAACAACTGCCACGCGGACAAAGGACTCGATTGGCAAATCGAATGGACCCACAAATGGTATGGCGAGGACATGAACGCGGTCAGCCGCAAGCGCACCCGTGCCATTCATGCCGCCACCGAACAACGCCCCGGCGCACTCAATCAACTTATTGAGTGCTTCGACATCGAGGAAATCGACGGCTGGCAAGCCACCCTGCTCCGCCTCATGGAACCTTGGGCCGCCGACAGCCGCATCGTCCAACGCGCCAACCGCAGTGCCAACGAAGGCGGCCCCCTCGCCCGTGTCGCCGCCGCCTTGCTCATCGGACGCCGCGGTGAAACCGGCCCGCTGATGGAAAAGATGCTCACCGACCCGCTCAAAGCCGTCCGCATTGAAGCCGCCTGGTCATCACTCGACCGAATCTCCGTTGATCACCCCGCCTTCGCCGAAATTTCGGCCATGGCCCAGCATCAGTCGGATCAACCCACCGGAGCCATGACCATGGCACGCCTTGCCATCAAACGTGGCGACATCGCAGATGCCGAAAAGTGGTTCCAGCGCGCCGCCAAATGGGACCCCAGCTCGCCCGTCCCCCGCCGTGACCTCGCGGTCTTCCTGAGTGGCCAAGGCCGCACTGGCGACTCCATCACCTGGCTCGAAGAAGCCGCCAAACTTGCCCCCGCAAACGCCGAGATCCCCTACCTCACCGCCCTCGCCTTGTCTGAAGTTGGCAAGCCGAGCGAGGCCCTGGCCAAACTCCAAACCGCCGTCCAGATCCAGCCGGACTTCGCCCGCGCCTGGTATAACCTCGGCCTTCTTCAAAATAGCCAAGGCAACCCGCAGGACGCCGTCGCCAGCCTCCAACAAGCCGCCGCCTTGGAACCGACGAACCCGGACGCCCCCTACGCCATGGCCACCATTTACCTCCGCATGGGCAACGCCGAATACGCCATCAACTCCGCCCAGGAAGCCGTCCGCCGCGACCCCAGCCACGAAGCCGCCAACCAGTTCCTCCGCCAACTCGGACGCTGAGCTTCTCGAAGGGTTGCCTTTCACCGAAACCGCCGCGGCGTCATCCATTGGTCCAGATGGCTCCTTGTCACCTTGCTGAGAAGTTGGCCGCAAATCCACCTGTCTGCTTCGAAGATCTTGACTTAACTGGGTGACAATGTACCCCTTTTTCGGTGTTACTGACGTTCATCGAGACTCCGGTGTTCTCCCGCCAGCTCAGAGAGTGCGTAGACGACGAGGATTACCGGGCCTTCCAGAACGAGCTGCTCAGGGATCCGGGGCGGGGCGACCTTCTCGTCGGATGCCGGGGCCTACGTAAAACTCGGATCGCTCTGCCCGGAAGGGGAAAAAGCGGAGGCGCGCGCGTCATCTACCTGTATCTTCCGGATCAACACCTCCTTTACCTGTTCCTGCTCTTCAAAAAATCGGACACCGCCAACCTGACCAAAGCCCAACGCGGCCAACTCGGCGAGCTCGCCGAACAAATCAAAGCCAGCCATGCAGAAAGAAAAACAAATTCCTGATTTCAGCTTCGACGATCTCCTCACCAGCATGCAGCAGGGTGCCGATCATGCGGCGGGGAAAATCACCCTGCGCACGCATCAACTCACGACCCGTGCGCTCGCTTTCTCCGGCGAGGAAATCACCACGATCCGCAAACGCTTGAATGTCAGCCAAGCCGTTTTCGCCGATCTGCTCAACGTGCCGAAGGCGACGGCGGTTTCCTGGGAGCGGGGCTTGCGCTCACCGTCCGGCGCGGCGATGCGATTGCTCCAAGTCGCCCAAAACCGCCCGGACGCGCTCCTGGAAACAGCGGCAAAAACGGCGGCAGACCTATAAATTCCTGGTGCCGACCGGCGGAACGAAGTGCGGATTTTGGGCCGCCGGGTGGCATCATTAGGTGCTTACACGCCCTGCGCTTTCCCTGAATTTGTGCGCGAGGACCAAGGGTGAGACCCCCCCCCAGCAACCGGACCGCGCGGCGCTGCCGCGCCCCCTCACTTCTGCGGGCGGGTGAGGCCGGCTTGGCGTTTGAGATTCATGATGGTGCCCAGCGAGCGGCCGTGGCGCTCGGCGAGGTCGGTGGCCGGGGTGCCGGCCTTGAGGGAGGTGAGGATCTCGTCCTTCTCGGCGGGCGTCAGGCGGCTGCGGGTGACCGTGCCGGAGTTCGGCGAGGACTTCTTTGACGCTCCACGGCGCTTGCGCAGCAGCTCGGCAAGGGTGATCTCGATGTTGAGGTCCTGGAGTTCCTTCACCTTGGCTTGTAGGTCGATGACTTCGCGCAGGGCGCTTTCGGCGGCCTCGCGGGCGACTTGCAACAGTTCATCGCTGGGTTCGAGGCCCGTAGGGAAATTAATGGAAAGATCGTGGGCTTTTGACATGTGGTTATCCTGTCAAAAACTCATTCATTGACAACCATTTGATTAACAAAAAGCCCCGGAAGGAACCTCGATTCTGCTCACGCACGGAAACGATGGCTCGAAAGGAAAAGCTTCCTTGCCAAAGGTTTCCGGCCTCGCCGCCAAACCTTGCGGGTCACGCAAGGAAACTCGGAGCGGGTTTTTCGGCCTCAATCAGAAACCACAACACCTTCAATTAAAAAGAAAGAAAAAGTTGCTAAGCAACTATTCGTATTTTGTATCTTGAGTTGGTTCTCGTCGTCGGTACAGTAATGCACCTACTAATCCAAGTCCAAGAAGTCCCGTAGTTGAAGGTTCAGGAATTGCAAATTGGTACATTGGTGTGTTTCCAGGATAACCACCACCATCATAACCAATAAACCCATTCGTCAAGGAGCCGTTTTGGATGAGTGCTTCATTTGCGTCTATAGTATTGTTGTCGTTGAAGTCGAGCATGTTTCCAAAGTTGAATGTGAGTGCCATCATGTCGTTATTTGAATCGTTTGAGTTCCAGACGTCGTATGCACCTTCATATTCATTGTTTTTCAAAGTAACTTTTCCAGTTGCAATATCGTAAGCGGAAGGTGCCCATCCATCGTTAACTTCTCCAATTGGATAACTTCGAATAGTGATTCCAACTGTACTTGCAATATCATTTAAACCAAGTCCTGCATATGCTGGATTATTGTCTTTAACTGCTTGGAGTAGATTTCCATAAGTTCCAATAAAGTCAAAAGTTGCTGAGCTATAGATTGCATTATCATTATTAGTAATATAATTAGTAATTGATGTATCGGCAGTTAATTGATTAACATTTGCCACAACACTCGCACCTTTCGCATCACTAGCAGCAAGTAAAGCACCTAACGATCCAGCCATTGCCATTTTTTTCATTAAGTCCATTTTATCAAAGAAGCGATGTAAGCGGAACCATGTGAGCAAACGGCCCGGGGCACCGGTAATGCGCCGCTCCGCCAGGGTGCGGACGAACTCGGCCCGGGTGCGGCAAAGGACGATCTCGGAAAAGAGGCGGATCCGGCGCTGCGGACTGAAGGCGAGAATGAAGTGCATGGAACGCAGGTAATCGGAAAGAACGCCTCACGGCAAGCTCGCAGCGAGACGCAGCCAAGAGGCGGAAAGGAACAGAGAAATGTGAGATTCCGGTGAATGAGATCGTGTTAAGGGGAGTCGAAAGTCATTGCCATGAAAGCGTTTGCGTCCTGCTGTGTCATGTATGCCATCATCCCCGTCGGAGCTGGATCGGGAAGTCCGGGCTGGTTTCCGAGCGAAAGCGTGAGATCGCGTGCGAATATGCCAGGCAATCAATAATTAAAAGCATCAGCCCGACCTACATTCAACGGGTTACGCTTCAATCAAGCAATGTCCCATGGGGCGGATTGTGGAAGGAATTGCGCCCTCAAGCATCGCGACGGTGACCAGCCCCTCCCTCTCCATACCTCACCAAGCCCGCCGCTCCCTCACCGCGCCATCTTACAAACCTTGTCGAAGTGCTTCTTCGTCACCGGCGTGATCGAAAGCCGCGTCCCCCGCTGCGTCACCATCATCCCCTCAAGAGCCTTCTCCGCCTTCAGCTCATCCAGACTGACCATCTTTGGAAACTTCTCCACGAAGTTGAAATCCACCATCACCCAGCGGGGATCATCCGGATTCGACTTCGGATCGTGGTAGTCCGACTTCTCATCAAACTGCAAATCATCCGGATAAGGCGCACTCGCCACCTCCGCGATCCCCACCACCCCGGGCGGCTTCGCATTGGAGTGATAAAACAGCGCCAGATCCCCGATCTCCATCTCATCGCGCATGAAATTCCGCGCCTGATAATTCCGGATCCCATTCCAAGGCTCCCGCTTCGCCTTCTTCAGATCATCGATCCCAAACACATCCGGCTCCGACTTGATCAACCAATATTTCATGCGCCGAAACTAGCCAGCCTGGCCTCACGGTCAACACGCAGGCGTCTCCGCATCTCCGGTCAGATCTGTCGGTAAGAATCGTGGAAATACTTCGCCCGTCTCTGAGCCGTAGCCGCAAGAAATGCGGAGGAATCGAGCGAAAGACCTTAGGAATTCCTCACGACATCCCAACTCTTTGAAGCTAAGCATTTTCCGCGAACTACCCCGGAGATCAACATACCACCTTCAAAAAAAGATCAAAAAAAATCGATCCAGCCCTGTCACAAATTCCAACCGAAGGGGTATCCCCTTTCGATGAGAACTGTTTGTCAGCCTCCCCGACGGCCATCCGGCCGCTCCCGTCCTTCCGGCTCAGCGGGATTTAGGACCGTATCCGGGACCAGCACCGGGACCAGCACCGGGGCCACTCCCGCGGCCGTCGCCACATGCCGCAGTTCCTTGGCACCCCCCATCCGCAACCTCGTCACGCTGCGGTATTACTGGCCTGCAAACACAGAAACTTTCGGAGAAGAGGCTATCCCTCGACACTCAGTCCCGATCTCAAGATTGACCCATTTTATACCGCCATTCACGGACCGTATCTACTCGCCCCAACGGACGGTAAAAGATCCATTCGCCTCTAATCACCCTATTTCAAGAATCCGATTTCAAGTAACAATCAACCTCTCAAATCACAATGAAAGCACACCTAAGAAAGAAATATAATGGCAACTGTTTGCCGATGGTCCTGATCGCCTCCGCTCTCGCACTCCCTCTAAGCGCCAGCGTGACCTTCACCGGTCTCGGCGACCTTCCAGGCGGGAGCAATTTCAGCATCGCACGTGGTGTCTCTGCCGATGGCTCGACCGTGGTGGGCAGTAGCGAAGGCAGTTTTGGCCGTGAAGCATTCCGCTGGACTAGCAGCGGTGGAATGGTGGGACTCGGCGACCTTACGGGCGGGATTTTCTCCAGCGAAGCGTTTGCTGCTTCAGCAGACGGCTCAATTGTGGTGGGCGGTAGCTCCAGTAGTTCAGGCTACGAAGCTTTCCGCTGGACGAGCGGCAGCGGGATGGTCGGACTCGGCGACCTTCCCGGTGGCAGCTTTGGCAGCAACGCACGAGGTGTCTCCGCAGATGGATCGATCGTAGTGGGCGTTGGCAACACCAACTCCGAAGCGTTCCGATGGACGAGCGGAGGAGGAATGGTCGAACTGGGCAACCTTCCAGGGGGGTTTGATAGCACAGCGGCAGATGTCTCAGCCGATGGCTCGACCGTGGTGGGCAGTGACGTCTACGGTTCAGGAACCAATGAAGCGTTCCGGTGGACGAGCGGCGGCGGAATGGTGGGACTTGGCGATCTTCCTGGTGGCAGCTTTGGCAGCGGCGCTGCGGGTGTCTCCTCCGATGGCTCGATCGTGGTGGGCTCTGCCCTCAGCGCTTCCGGCACTGAGGCATTCCGCTGGACAAGCGACGGCGGAATGGTGGGACTTGGCGACCTTCCGACAGGGAGTTTCGCCAGTGTCGCACTTGATGTCTCCGCCGATGGCTCAACCGTGGTCGGCTATGGCAGAACCGATTTAGCTAACGAAGCCTTTGTTTGGCGGGATGGGGATGGGATGATGAATCTCAAAGGTTTGCTCGAAGCTGAGGGTCTCGATTTGACCGGGTGGCAATTGGATCAAGCGCTAGGAATCTCGGACGACGGCCTGACGGTCGTCGGCTACGGCACTAACCCAGATGGCAACGGCGAAGCATGGGTGGCGACGCTGGGTTCCATATCGCCGATTCCTGAGCCGAGTGCGACGCTTGGTTTAGCCGTTCTGCTTTCTGGCATCGGCCTGACCCACCGGCGGCGTGGTAGGTTTTCGGTCCAGCGCACGGCGGAATGATCGGTCCCCTCGAATAATCCAAGTGATGGTCCCTGATGCTGAGATTCTGGATTAATTTCCCTGCACCGTCCTGAGCGCTTAACCGCCGCGACCCAGCAAGGTCGATGCCCGGCGAAAGGAGTCGTTCAGGTCTTCTAGACTCTTCCCACTCACGAACTCTTCCAGTGAAGCGAATTTCACCTAAACGCCTATGGAGACGGGTCCGGCATAGCCGGGCAGCAAAGCCCGTAGTGGCAGGGGCATTGCTACTCGGTGCAGTGGCGATCTCAGCTAAGCCCAGCTATCAGGCATTCCGAGATTGGCGAGTGGAATCGAATCGCCGCGAGGCTCTCGACGCCCTTGAACAGGGGCAATATTCCACAGCCCGAAGGCTCGCACTTTCTGTGCTGGAATTTCGGAAAGACGACTACGAAATGCTTCGTACGGTTCATCGGTCAATGCGTGAGATGGGAAATCCTCGAGCGGGAGTCCTTGCGCTCCATTTGATGGACCATCCGCAGGCGGACGAGGCGGATCGACTGGCCGGGTTCCGCGCGGCATGCGACGAACTACCGCTGGCGCAGGTAGCTCGAGTATGGACTAGTCTGGAACCCTCCATCGCTCGATCACCGGAGTATTTTGTGCCTTTTGTCCGGCGAGTGATTGACCATCAGGATCTCGTGCTCGCGGGGAGTTTGCTCGCGGACCGGGATGACCAGTATCTGCACCCTGAGATCCGCCTGCTACAGATCCGGGCCTTGATCGCCAGCCGACAGCCACGATTGATCGACCGCGCCCAGTTCGAAGTCGCGGACATGCTCTTCAACGATGATCCCAAAGCCTTGGAAGCCTTCCGGCTACTTTCCGAAATTCCTCCATCCCTTTTCCGTCCGGCCGATTATCCGAATCTACGGGAGTGGCTGGCGAGACAAGAGAACACCACGGTGGATGATCACCTGCTGGCTCGGATTCCGGAAATCTGCCGGCGACCCGAGGCGCGCGAAGCGATGATCGATGAGGCAATCAAAGAATATGGAACAACGGATCCCAAATCGGTGGCGAGCTGGCTGCTGCGCATGGAGTGCCCCGAAAAAGTCCTTGCGCAGCTTCCTGAGGAGGACACGGCGTCCGATGTAGATCTCTTCTGTCTCCGTGCTCAAGCGCTGATCGACTTGGAGCGCTGGGAGGAGGCAAGAACCTGGCTGGAGGCAGCTCCTGAGGATGTTCCGGAACTGGACTTGTGCTGCCTGAAAGTAGAGGCTTGCGGTCCCTTATCTGAAGTTGCTCGAAGCTCAGTCGAATGGAGACGTGCACTGAACACCGCAGAGCGGACTACAACGCTCAACGGCTACCTAGTGCTACACGAATGGATGTCGGAAGCCGGAGCGTTGGATTTAGCAAACGAAGCGATGGTCGAGGCCGTACGAATGGGGTCCGGGCGCTTGCCCGGGTGGCCGGGACTCGCTCCCCTAGTATCGTGGATAAGGAAGGAGAAAGACGGGCCGACTCTACATGCCTTCTGTTCCGCAGTCGCCGCACTGGAACCCCAGAATCCCTCCGTCATCCTCGAGGCACTCGATATCGCCGGAATCTTGGGGAAGGCTCCTCCCACAACGGTGATCAGGAAGCTCACCGGGCTATCCGAAGTGGTGCCGACGATGGCACTTGATGTGCGCTTCTGCGAAACTCTGGCCACTGCGTATTTGCTCAACGATGAACCGAAGGAAGCTCTCCTCGTGCTTGAAGGATTGGGTGAGTTCGAATCGATGCGGCCACGCGTTCGGGTCGTGAAGGAGATTGCGGCGATCCAGATGTTGGAAGACCCGACCTTGGCAACCTTGCCGGAGATTGAATGGGATGGGCTGCTTCCAGAGGCGCGGCAGCTCCTTAGGGGGAAACTCGAACGAATCACCAGCCGTTCAAACCTTGATGAACCGGCATCCTTACCTGAACCCGGCCCCCTTCCTGAGTTACCTAACCTTGCCCAAGAAATCTCGTTGCCCGACCTTCCGCCCTCTCCCGAACCTTCCCCACTACAGGAAGTCCCAGACCTTAAGGATTTTGGTGGGAGCGGAGCAGTCACGGAATGAAAAATGACCGGGCGATTGAGCCCATCAAACTTGCGATTGGACGCTTGCCATCGTCGCTTCAACGCATTCTTGAGCTCCTACCGTTGCTGGAATTGAGCGAGCTTCCAGGAGAATGCTTTTCCTGAGAAAGATGGGTGGGTAGCTCTTACTCGGGCACCCGCGTGATCCGTTCAACTCCCCCACTTTCTTCCTTGGCGAACTTGGCGTCTTGGCGGTTCATCTCCCTTGTGCCCAAACAACGCGCCGGTGCCATCTCAGCCTTCGCCCTCGTCGTCGCCTCAATGGTCGGAACCGGCGTCTTCACCTCCCTCGGCTACCAGCTCCCGACCCTCAACTCGGGCCCGCAAATCATCTTCCTCTGGCTCTTAGGAGGCATCATCGCTCTTTGCGGAGCCCTTTGCTACGCCACCGTCGCCCAGGCCCTGCCCCGCTCCGGCGGCGAGCATCATTTCCTCGGTGAAATCTATCACCCCGCACTCGGCTTCATGGCCGGGCTTCTCTCGACCATCGTCGGCTTCGCCGCTCCCACCGCCCTCAGCGCAATCGCCTTTGGCGAATACCTCCACAAGGCAGTTCCGAACGTTCCCGTCACCGCCTCCGCCATCGTCGTCATCCTCCTCGGCACCGCCGCCCACGCCTTCAGTGCCACGACCAGCGCCCGTGTCCAGGTCGCCGCCACCGCCCTCAAACTCCTGCTCATCGCCGCCTTTCTCATCGCCGCCGTGATGCTTCCGGGAAATGGAGATATCCGCTGGAACTTGGAGCCCACCACCGACCTCGCCGCCATTTTCCAACCCGCCTTCGCCATCTCCATCTTCTTCGTTTTCTATGCCTACAGCGGATGGAATGCCGCCATCTACGGACTCGAAGAATGGGACCAGCCCGAACGCACTGTCCACCGCGCCCTCATCGGCGGCACCCTTGTCGTCACCATCCTCTACATCGCCCTCAACGCCGCATTCCTCCACGCCGCCCCCGTCGAGGCCATGCTCGGCGAAACCGCCGTCGGAGAAATCGCCGCCCGCTCGCTTTTCGGAGCCTCGGCCGCCGGACCCATCGCCCTGCTTTTCGCCCTCGGCCTCTTCGCCTCGGTCAGCGCCCAGCTCTGGGCCGGCCCGCGCGTCCTCGCCGCCATGGGACGCTCCACCCCCGCCCTTTCCTTCCTCACCCCGAAGTCCGACGCCCCCGTCCTCGCCCTCGGCATCCAGAGCTTGCTCGCCCTCGCCTTCGTCCTCCTCACCACTTTTCGCGACCTCGTCAACTACACCCAAACCGGCCTCACACTCTGCACCATGCTCACCGTCGCCGGCCTCTTCTTTCTCAGGAAAAAACTGCCATCGAACACCCTCAAAAAGCTCATCCTCCCAGCGACGATTTTCCTCGCCATGACCGCCTTCGCCATCGTCCGATCAATCGTCGCCGAACCGGAAACCACCCTGCTCGGCCTCGCCACCGCAGCCATCTGCGCCCTTCTCTGGTTTCCCCTCCACCGTCTCAAAAAATGAAACTCTCTTGCCTTCTCGCAGCCTCTCTCCTCTTCGCCAGCTGCGGCTCCGACGCCCCAACCCCAGCCAGCGAACTCGTCGCCCTCAACCCCGCCCGCGACTACAAACCCGTCAGCGGCGAGCCCAGCACCGACGACATCGCCCGCTTCCTCGCCGGTCGCCCCGTGAAAAACGGCGAGACCCTTTCCAAGTGGCAACGCACCAATGGCGACTACCACACCCACGCCCTGAACTTCGACTACGAATGGCGTACTTTCGCAGCCAAGCGCACCACCCGTCAGTCCGAATACTTCCGTGACACCCTCAAGCCCCTGATCGGCTCACCTTCCACCATCTTCTACCCCTTCGGCGGGCCCGACATCCTTCACGCCACCTCGATGTTTCCGAACGCCTCGACCTACGTCCTCATCGGCTTGGAATCCGTCGGAGCCATCCCCGACCTCACCTCTAACAACCCCAACCCACTCCTCGACCGCCTCGCCGCCGTCCTCGATGAACCCCTCCGCCACGGCTACTTCATCACCAAGGAAATGCGCGTCGCCCCACCCGTGACCCCGATTCTCCTCACCTCCCTTGGCCTCATGGGTGCCCGCGTCGAAAGCGCCCAATCCATCAATGCCGGCGGCTACCCCGGCGTCGAGATCCGCTTCAAGGCAGCCAACGGCGGTGCCAAAAAAGTCATCTATGTCTCCGGCAACCTCTCCAACTCCGGCCTCAACTCATCCTTCCAATCATGGCTCGGATCCTTCAGCGGCTCCACCGCCTACTTCAAAGCCGCCTCCTACCTGATGCACGACCCCGCCTTCTCGAGCATCCGCAGCTGGGTCCTCGGAAACTGCAAAGCCATCGTCCAGGACGACTCCGGCATCCCTTTCAAATACTACGACTCCAGTAATTGGAACGTCACCCTACTCGGCACCTACGATCAACCGATCCCCTTCTTCGCCAAGTGGAAGCAGGCCGACCTCGCCGCCGCCTACGACGCCATCGGCGGCCAAGGCCAAGAGATCCCCTTCGGTTCCGGCTACCACCTGAGAAAGACCGAAGCCAATCTCCAAGTCTTCAAAAGGAAATAGCCCTCAACGAGAGGCCAGGCAGACCATCACGGCTTGCACACAATGGAGCTGATGTCGGATTTGGACCAAGAGTGTTCAGCATGTCTTTTACTTCCCATGGAGCAAGGCGCGAGGTCATTACTGAACATCAAAACCACTTTTCACCGATACACGGCAGGCGATTAAGATGCTCTCTCACCGTCCTCATAGGCGCTTGGCCCATCGAAATCATTGCCGAAAAAGACCGCCAGCGCATCGAGCTCAAAAACGCCGCTCTCAGCGCCGCCGGCACCGGCATCCAAGGCAGCCACATCGTCCACCCCGATGGAGACGACCAAGCCCTCCCTTGGAAACACGTCTGGCTCACCCCCGCCACCGCTGCCGCCATCTGGTCCACCGCCCTCATGCTCCTGCTCGATCCCGACCTACTAGACCTATCGGAGATCAAGTCTCTCTTCACGGAAGACGAATCTGGCATCAAAATGCGTTCAGTTGGAAAACTGCGGCTCACGGAAACCTGTCAGCCCCCCGACTGTTCGCCTTCCCTAACTGACCCCAATCACAACCACACCGGCGCACCCACTCAACCCATCCTCGTGAATTGCTGGGCGGGCTAGACCCGCCCTTCCGCAGACGATCGGACTTTCAGAGCCAGTTGGGTGCGGTTGGTGACGGATAGTTTTTCGAAAATGTTGCGGAGATGGGAGCGCACGGTGTGGCGGCTGATTCCCAACTCCCCCGCGATGGCATCGTTGTCCAGTCCGGTTCCCACACACAGGGCAACCTTGCGCTCGGTGGGAGTGAGGCGCGCGAGCAACAACGCTTGGTCAGCCGCCCCGTGGTCACCGGGATGATTCCAAAACTCCGCCAAGATCCGTGGTTTGGACATTCGCGAATCCTCTGGAGAAATCACCCGCAGGCGAACTTGTGCGCCGGCCTGCGACGAATGATTCAGAATTCTCTCCCGTTCTTGGAAATTCCTCTCACGCCCGGTCCAGCCGATGCCCTCCCTGAGCGCTTCACACGCGTCCCTCACATCTTCCGGCAATACGAATGCCAACTTGTGCGATCGTGCCTGCTCGTCAAGTCGCCACGCGGCACTCGCCTCCACTGCCGCCGCATTGTGATAAATGGACCTGAGTTCCCAATCGAGCACGACGGTGGGCAAGGGCGACCGGCGGATCGACTGTTCCACCGCCGACCGCGTCGCACGCTCATGGTCGAACAGCATCACCCGTCGAATCGCCACCTCGAAGTGCGGGTGAAGTGCCTCCAGGATTTCCAATTCACGATCCGTGAAGTCCCCTTGCTCCGCCGTCCGGTTCTGGCTGAACTGTCCGAGATATCGATCCCCATCCCAGAAAAACATCGCCGCCGAATAGCGCCATCCCTCCGGCTTCATGAACTTCCGGTAAAATGGGGAAAACCGCATCACCACGAAAGGAACCATGTCGCTCATCCGCGAAACCTTCCGTCCGGCCAACCGCTTCAGCAGCCCTTCCAGCGGAGCGACGCGGTTCAGCCGCTCCCAATAGTCCGCCTCATCCGGAACGGGAAGCGATGTCCTCAGCATGAATGGCTTCATCCCCTCCGTCGGCAATGCCATCAGGTAATGATAAGCCGGCATCGATGTCCGGAGCAGCGCGACGCCTGCATCCCATAGCGCCTCGGCATCCACCGCCGCGTGAAGCGCCAACAGCCGATCCGCCCCGGGACCCGCTTTCGCACTCTCAGACACCCAAGACCCATTCGCCACAATGTCGACATCCTCGGGAAGGCGGCCGGAACGTAAAGCCCAAAAAATGTGCTCAATATCGTCCTTGCGGACGATGGACATTCCTGTCGCGAAGTGAGTAGGGTGCGACGATCCATCACGTACGTTTCCCAACACACCTCCCCGCCCCCCGCCTGCCATGAAATCCGTTCCATCCATCCGAGATCATTCCGCGACCTGCTGGCTCGCCAGCGCAGCCGCCTTGTTGCTCATCAGCTTGTCCGCACGGGGCGAAGTGCCCAACGCGATCGCCCACCAGGGCCGCATCGTGGTGCAGGGCGTGAACTTCGAGGGCGACGGCCAGTTCAAGTTCCTGCTCTTCGCTGATGCCGACGCCGATCATGCCAGCGGCAACGAGACGCCCGTCTGGTCCAACGCCAGCACCATCCCGGCAAACATGGACGAACCCGCCAGCGCGGTGACCGTCGCGGTGACCAAAGGTCTCTACGGCACCTGGCTCGGCGACACTACCATCGCCAACATGGCGGCTCTCCCCGCCTCGGTGGAACCCCCGACCGGCACACGGCTCTACCTGCGGGTTTGGTTCAGCGACAGCGTCGCCCCCTTCATCGCACTCGCCCCCGACCAAGCCATCGCCGCCGTCCCCTTTGCCCTCAGCGCCGCATCCGTGACGCAAGGCGGGGTCACCGCCGATGCGCTGGCGGATGGTGCGGTCACTTCGCAAAAACTCGCCGCAGGCGCGGTGACCGGCGCGGTGCTGGAAGACGGTGCGATCACTTCCGCAAAACTCGCCGGCGGTGCCGTGACCGGTGACAAGATCGCCACCGGCGCGGTGACGGGCATAGGGATCCCGGGACAGCAGGGAAGCATTACTCATGAGGCTAAATTTACACTTCTAGGATCGTCACAATTTGGCCTTGGGAGTAAGGGCGGAGATCTCGCGCTGCAGAATGAATTCGCCTATGTGGTCGATATTTTGGAACACCGACTTCAAATCTTTGATGTTTCTGACCCTGGGAACGTGGTGCCGCGAGGCTCTAGCACATCCGGCTTGGATACCGCTACCGGCATTGCGGTGAAGCCCGGCTTTGCGTATGTGGTGGGTAGCGGGAACAATCGCTTGCAGATCTTCCAAGTTTCGGACCCTGATGACATTGTCCCCCGTGGCTTTATTCAGACGGGTTTGACCGCTCCGGTGGACGTCGCGGTGAGTGGTGACCGAGCATACGTCATTGACCACGATTCTGACAGTGATTCCGGGAGTTTGAACATTTTCAATGTCAGCGATCCCGACATCATTGATCCGCAAGGGGTAAGTCAGGCCGGGCTCTCTGACCCGACCGCTCTTCAGATTGTGGGAAGTCGGGCGTATGTGATTGATCGCGGCACGGCCAGTCTCCAGATTTTCAGCGTAGCCAATCCGCAAGCCATCGTGCCGTTGGATTCGGATCAAACCGGTCTGAGCAATCCGGTAGCCATCGAGGTTTCCGGAGGCATGGCCTATGTCGTCGACAGGGGAACCCGGAGCTTGCAGATATTTGATGTGTCGAATTCAAACGCCATTGTGGCGCGGGGGAGCATCCGGACTGGAATAGCAACGCCTGTTGGCTTGGCTGTCTCCGGGAGCTTTGCCTATGTCACAGATATCGGGAATAATAAGATCCATGTCTTCAATGTGGGAGACCCGGACCATATCACTCCTTTGATTTCCGAGCATGTGGGTCTTGGAAGACCTGTGAAAATTGTCAACCAGGGTGACTTTTCCTATGTGGTGGAGTCACCTGGCAAGCTGGTTGTCTCCAAACGGACTCAAGGCCTTTCGATCACGGGCGAATTGACGATCAAGGGCGGATTGATCGACGACATCAGATTCTCCACACCCCGATCCTACACCCTTACGAATCTCAGTGAAGCGACGGGGCAGCCAATTCCAGTGCAACTTCCGCAAGGAGCCGAGATTGATGGTGTTGATGTGTTGTATTCCCAGAATTGGTCCGATCCAAATGACCGCACCTTCACAATCGGTGCTCACTTTAAGCGCTTGCCCATCACCCCGGCGAATCCCGGACTGGAAGATGTCTTGATTTTTGATCTTGTAAATCCGGTGGAGCCGGTAACAGCGCGTTCCGATGAGATGGTGATTTCACCGAGTGGGACGCCAATTGACGGGAGGGAAGTGATCGACAATGCCAACTTCGGCTATTTCCTAACAATCACCAAGTCTGTTTCATCATCTCCTGCGGTTCTCGTGCATGGCTTCCGCATCCGCTACACCCTGAGCACCCTAGCGCCATGAGAATGCCTCTGACACGCCCCTCGGGGGGAATGCTGGCTGCTGTCGCGGCTCTTGTGATCACAGCGGCCACGGCGGAGACCCGCGCCCAAACCACGCTCTCACCCGTCACCCTCAGCCCCGGCGCGCCGCAGGTTTCCGGCGGCAATGTCATGCTCGACTCCACCCTCGACGCCTCGGGCGGCCCGGTCATGGCCGCCGGAAATGTCACGCTCTTCCCCGGCTTCGTCGGGCAGCTTTCCGATGCGCCCGCCATCCCGCATTTCGAGGTGACGATCGGCTCCGGTTCGCCCCTTGCGGACGGCGAGGCCCTGGATTTCGGGACTGTCGGTCTGTCCATGCCCCGCACACGCATCGTCACCGTCCGCAATCTGGGGACGGGGGCTGTTCCGCTCATCTTGAACTTTTCTCTGCAGAACGCATTTTCGCAGGATGGCTATGGTTTCGGTGCCGGTGCCCCGTCCTCTCCGGTCACGCTGGGCTTGGACGAAACCGTCACGATACCGATCACGCTGTTGGCGAACGATCCGGGCACCTTCGGGGGCAATCTGGTTGTCGTGGATTCCGAGAACCCGGATTCCTCGCTTCGCCTCTCCCTGACCGGCACGGTGCTCAACCAGCCGCACACCATCTTCGAATGGAACAGCGCTGACGGGGATTGGGATCAGGATTTCAACTGGAACCCCGATCAAGTCCCTCCGCCCACCAAGACACTCAATGCCCAGGCATACGCTTCCAATGTGAGCATCTCAAACGGAGGCATCGCCCGCAAAACGGGCGGTGCGATCAAGACCGGCACTCTCAGCATCAGCAATGGCTCCCTGGTCCTCACCGACGGCGCGGATGTGGAGAACTTTCTGTTCCAGGGAAGCACCCGCGTCGATACCCCGATCTCCCTAGGCGAAAATGGCACCCTGCGGATCGGAGACGGCGGCGCACCGGGCGGTTCGCTGCTTCTGACCAAGCAGATCCAGTCCGCCGGAGGCTCGGGGCCGGGTGCGATGATCGTTTTCAACCACGATGATCCAGCCTACTCGTTCGCCCCGCGGATCGTCGGGGACATCGGGGTCCTGCAGGAAGGCCCGGGCACCACCGTGCTTTCAACCTCCATGGTTTCAACCACCGGCAACCTCCACTCCGGCGGAAACACGGTGACCGGCGGACTCCTCGAAGTCGCCGCGAACAGCGCCTTCGGTGCCACTGGCTCTCCGCTCCATCTCGACGGTGGCGGCATCCGCTGGCGAGCCTTGTTCAACGACCTCCGCGCCTTCACCCTCGGCCCGAACGGCGGCACCCTCGACACCAACGGCTTCGCGCCCACCTACGCCCATGTGATTCCCCAGACCGGAAGTTTTTCCAAAACAGGATCCGGCACACTGACCCTCACCCAGCCCCATACGGTCTCGACGCCCTGGTCTGTGAGTGGCGGCAGCCTTGTATTCGATGCGAACATGACTTTCGCTCCCGGATCAGCCCTCTCCGGCCCTGTAGAACTCAACAGCTCCACGCTCACCTTGGAAGGCTCCAGCCGGAGCATCGGCGGCATTCAATTCAGGAGCACGATTTCCATCCTGACCAGCAACGGCGACATCGCCGTCAACGGCCTTCTCAATTTCACCAACCAAGGCAAGATCCGCACCACCACGCCGGGCTCAAAGCTCACCGTGCAGGGAGGCATGTCGCTGAATACACATGACGCGACCTTCGACGGCCGGATCGTCGAACTCGCCAGCAACACGAATCACATCCGGGGCAGCGTCCAGCTTCTCAATGGTGCGATCCTCAACAATCACGCAGACAGCATCTGGGATGCCAAAGGGGATTTTCGCATCAATGCTGGTGGCACGTTCAACAACGCCGGCACCTTTAAAAAAACCGAAGGCACGGGAACCTTCGAGATTTTCTCCGCTTTCACCAACACCGGACTGGTGGATGTTCAGCGCGGCACCCTCAGTCTAAAGAGCGGCGGGACATTCACCAATGGCACCTTCAAGATTGCCGACCAGGCGGGACTCTCCTTTGACGGAGTGTCCGTTTTCGGAGCGGGAGCGGTGTTCGACGTGCAACCGGGTTCATTGCTGACCTTTGCAAGCGTCTCTGAAACCACCTTCGAGACGTCCCGCGTCTTCGATTGTGATGTCGAATTCCAGGGCAAGTCGCTGACCTTGGATGGCGACACCATTTTCAATGAAGAACTGCGGATGCATGTTGCATCGACCGCCAGGCTGACGGGTAGCGGAAACATCGTCACCAATGGCCTTCTCTCCATAACCAACCAGGGGAAGATCCATAGCGCCACTCCCGGTGCCACTCTCACCGTGCAAGGCGGACTGCTGCTCGACTCGTTCTCCGCCGACGTTGACGGACGGATCGTAGAACTCGCCAGCGACACGGAGCACATCCGGGGCCAGATCAATCTGCTCAACGGCGCCGTCATCCATCATCACGCCGGCAGCATCTGGTCAGCCAAAGCAGGCTTGGCCATCAATAACGGCACATTCAACAACGCGGGCACCTTCGCCAAAAACGAGGGCACGGGAGACTACACCATTTCCTCGGCTTTCATCAACACCGGCACCGTCAACGCAATGACCGGCACTCTCGCCTTCAGCGGCGCTTACACCCAAACCGCAGGCACGCTGCATCTCAATGGCGGAAGCATCCGCAAAACCGTCACTCCCCTGAATATCGCGGGTGGCAGCGTCCGGGGAAGCGGAACCATCGATGGCAACATCGATGTCAACGGCGGTCGCATCGTGCTGGAAATCGCGGGAAATTCACCGGGCATCAACCAGGATCAGCTCGTCATCACCGGCACCACGGCTTTCGATACGGGCATCATCGAAGTCGCCTTCATCGACGGTTTCACCCCGCAAGCTGGCCAGGAATTTGTCCTACTGGTATCCGCCGGGTTTAGCGGCACGCCGCAACTTGTCGTCACGGGCCTCGCGCCGGGCTGGCAGTTCTCCACCCAGTACGATCCCGGAACCGATGAGTTCAAACTCACCTCTGTGACCGATGGCGTGGCCGGTGGTGGTGCGCCCTTGTCCATCTCGGCGCTTTCTTTCGCTCCGCCACCCGGGGGAACCGAAGGCAAGTCGGTGAGCGCCACCGCCTCCGGTCCGCCGGGTGCCGTCGTTCGCCTGGAAGCCTCCAGCAACCTCGTGCAATGGACCACAATCGCGACCGAAACAATCGGCAGTTTCGGCAACACGTCCTTCGACAACATCCACGATCCCCTCGCGGGTGAGCGGAGATTTTATCGACTCGCCACTCCCTGACCCGCCCCGGCGACTTTTTCCGAACCCTCCACAAACAGTAACTCACATCATGAAACATCTGATCTCACTGATCTTCCTCGTCCTCTCTGCGGTCTCCGCCTCCGCCGCTCCGGTGATTTCACTGGAGGTCTCCGGCGTTCCCCGGTCATCGGGCGCGATCCTGCGCCTGGCGAGCGATGGGGTCGTCCAGGTCACCGATTCCATCGCCTTCACCGAGCCCATGGAGCCAATCACCGTGTCCTTTCCGAACGTGGTGCCGGGCGACTATTACGGTCAGGTCTCGTTCGGCGACGAGATCTATTCCGACGCCACGCCTCTGATCGCGCACCCGGCGGCCGGCACCCTGAGCTTCACCCACGATCCCGGCCCGGTGGTGAATGTGTCCTACCGCCTGCTCCGGGTCATCGAGAACTGCGCGGAAATCACGATCCGGAACACCGGCGACATGCCGCTCACCGGCATCGCGGCGAACCTCACCGGCGCGGATTTCTCCGTCGATACCACCGCCATGGCCACCAGCCTGGATCCGGGCGAAACGACGACCGTCACGGTCTGCGTCACCGCCACCGACCAGAACGAGCACCTCGGTTCTCTGGAAATCACGGGCAATGCCGCGCCGTTCACGCTGGCGCTCGTCGGCGACAATGACCCGGGGCCGATTCAGGTTGCTCCCGTGATCACCGTGTTCACCGACCGGACACCATTTGAAACGAGCATTACCGCTCCACTGGCCATCGATGGCTTTTCCAATTCCACGCCCTCGTTGCCCGTCACGACCGTGAACGGTGGCACAGTCTCGGGCGGCAAATGGAACGATATTGCGCGTGATCCCGAGCCGTCCACGGTATGGGAGATTACGGACGGGACGACGGCATGGGGCGGGACCTGGGATCTCACGGTGGCCGGGACAGGGGGCGGGTTGGCGTTCGAACTCGATTTCGGCGGCGGAAACATCGTCCCGGTTCCGGGGCAGATACCCAGTGGTTCTTTTGCGGGTTATTTCTTCGGCTTCACCGCCAGCCAGCCCTTCTTCGCCGTGCGCGTGAGGCAAATCGATTCCGCCGGGAACACCCTTCAGGAAACGCATTCCTTCGATGACATGACTTACCAGTTGAATCCAACCGGCGAGATTGTGGTTCACGACGGGCCCACCAACGCTTCCGCCGAGCTGGCGGACGGTCAGGCCGCAGTGCTGGATTTTGGAACGACGCCCAAGCTCACGTCCATCACCCGCACCTTCACGGTCGAAAACACCTCCGCCGCGCCTCTCTGGCTGTTCAGCGTCAGCGGTGGCACTCGGTTTCAGATCTCGAACGCGCCAACGTTCCCGCTCATCCTCGCTACCGGAGAGAGCGTGAATTTCGACGTGGTGTTTTCATCCTCGACCTCCGGCACCTTTGAGCAGGCCATCCAGATCTTGAGTTCGGACGGGGATGAGTCACCCTTCGATTTCGCGGTGCGCGCAGAGTCGGTGCCAAGCGGCGAGATGGTCGTTTTTGACGGGCCGACCAACGCTTCCGCCGAGCTGGTGGACGGACAGGCCGCCTTGCTGGATCTGGGAACGACGACACACGGCAATCCCATCACCCGCACGTTCACGGTCGAAAACACCTCCGCCGAGCCTCTCTGGCTGTTCAGCGTCAGCGGTGGCGATCTGTTTCAGATCCCCAACGCGCCCGCTTTCCCGCTCGCCCTCGCTACCGGAGAGAGCGTGAACTTCGACGTGGTGTTTTCATCATCGACCTCCGGCACCTTTGATCAGGCCATCCAGATCGTGAGTTCGGACGACGATGAGTCGCCCTTCGATTTCACCGTGCGCGCAAGTGTTCCTTACCAGACCGAGATTGCTCTCACCAGCCAGCTCGACGGTGCGGATATCGTGGACGGTCAGACCGCTGCCGTTGAGTCGTCCGGAAACGGGTCGAACTTGAACCTCTTGCTATCCAACTTGGATTTTGATCCGCTCATCGTGAGCAACATATCAGTTCCTACAGGATTCGCCTTCACCCTGGCGGGAACAGCTGATCTTCCACGCGTGATCTCAGGTCTCTCGCCGACCCCGCTCCTCCTCCAACTGACGGTCACCGACCCAACTCCGGGCATCTATGAGGGCCTCGTCACGATCACCAGCAATGATCTGGATGAGGGCGAGTTCACCTTTCCTGTCCGTGTGCTTTCCAACCTGCCGGAGATCTCGGTTGGTACGGGATTCTTCGGATCGACCCAACTGACCAACGGCGGCACGCTCGATGTGGGCACGACGCGCCTCGGCCAGCCGAACCAATTCACTCTTCGGGTGAAGAACCTGAATTCGGCGTTGCTCACTGTCAGCGGAGTGACCCTGCCTGCGGGCTACGTTCTGACCGCACCGGCACCGAGCTTTCCCTTCTCCTTGGGACCAAATGCGTCCCGCGACATCCCCATCACGATCATTTCCACGACGGCGGGCACCTTCTCGGGAACTCTCTCGATCCTGAACAACGATTTCGACGAAGGCTCCTTCGACATTCAGCTCACTGGCACGGTATCGCCGGAGTCGATCCAGTTCTTCGGCTTCAGCACCTTCATCAACGAAGGGGGATCGGTCAGCGCTTTCGCCATCGGCAGCGGGATGGTCACCTATGCATGGGACCTCGATGACAACGGCGTGTTTGATGATTCCACCGAGCAAACGGTCAACCTCCCCGATTCCGACGGACCGGACACCTTCTTCGCCAAAGTGGAGATGAAGGACGGCCTCACGACCATGGTACGCACCGCGAGTATCCCGGTGAACAACCAGGTGCCCTCGATCAACGGTGGCTTCATCGATAGCGCCATCGCGGGGATTCCGCTCGAACTGAGCCTCGCCGCCAATGACATCCCTGCGGACGTGGCGGCGGGAATGACCTGGCGCATCGACTGGGGCGATGGAGATGAAACAACGACTCCCGCCGGCCATCCGGCGACCACGATGTTCAGCCACACCTTTGTCCAGCCAGGTCTGGCGGGCATCACCATCGAGGCTACGGACAAGGACGGAGGGAAAGGCAGCACCTTCCGCAGCGTGTGGGTCCACAGCGCGGTCATCGGGGTCTTCGACGGTCCCGACACCAGCGGCACGGAACTGCGCGACGGGGTGGACAGCCTGACCTTCTCGGTGCCCGCAGGCGCGATCGAGGATCGGCAGCTCACCGTGCTGAACCGCAGCGCCAGCCCGGCAAGCATCGGTCCGGTGAGCCTGCCGGAGGGATATGTCCTCGTGGTGCCGCCCACCTTCCCGGCAACCATCGCGCCGGGAGCCACCCTGACCCTGACCCTGCGCTTCGCCCCGCCCTCCGGCGGAGATTTCAACGGGACCTTCGCCCTGAGCACGAGCGACCCGGCGATGCCGGTCTTTGAGATCGCGCTCAGCGGATTCGCCGCCGCGCCGGACATCGCGGTCAGCGAGTTCTTCTCCGAGCGCTTCGATTTCGAGAGCGACACGCAGAGTTTCGAGATATCCCCCGGCACGGGGGAGTTCGATGGCCGGTCGATTCGCATCGAAAACACGACCTTCGAGGCTCCGCTCATGATCCAGAGCATCGATCTTCCGCCAGATTTCCAACTGGCGAGCCCTCCGACCTTTCCGATCAATTTCCCCTCGGATTCCTCCATCGACATTCGAATCCAGTGCAGCGCCACCGAGACTGGCTTTTACAAAGGCTGGGTCAGCATCGTTTCGAACGATCCCGACGAGTCGCCCTTCCGCTTCTTCATCACGTCACGCGTCGGCGACGTGCCGGATCTGCGGGTGAGTTCGGTGTCCGATGATTCTTCGAGTGCGGAGGGTCTTCTGGTGAACGGTCAGGGCGGCTCGCCGGAGTTGCCCTTGCAGTTGTGGCTCAGCAACCGGACGAGTTCTGACCTGGAAGTAAGTGCCGTGAGCCTGCCCTCGGGGTTTGCCTTTGCCAGCCCGCCGAGTTTTCCCATCTCACTGGACTTTTTCGGCTCGACGGCCTTGCCGGAAATCGTCCTCACCGCCACCGAGCCGGGGACCTATTCCGGGCAGGTGGTGATCGAGAGCACCGATCCGGATGAGAATCCGTTTTCCTTCACCATTTCGGCAACGATTCCGGGCGGCGATCCGCCACGACCGGCATTCGGTGCCTACAGCCTCACTCCGGCGACGGCCAGCAGCGGAGTCGTCTTCTCCGGGGAGATAAGCGGTCCGCCAAACGCGGTCCTCATTCTCGAAGGCTCCCGTGATCTGGGAAATGCCGACCCGTGGGAGGAAATGGTCCGCGTGACCCTGGACGAATCGGGACTCGGCACGATCAGCCCGATGACCGCTCCGGACACCTTCGGCGCTCCGAGTTTCTTCGTGCGGCTGCGGCCGCTTTCACCCTGACCGGCTTCTTACTCATGGATCCCAAGCGCCACCCTCACCCTGGAAGGCTCCAGCCGGAACATCGGCGGCGTCCAATTCAAAAGCCCGGCCTCCATTCTCACCAGTGCCGGGGACATTACCGCCACACAACGCCTCAATTTCACCAACCAAGGCAAAATCCGCACCACCTCTCCCGGTTCCAAGCTGACCGTTTTTGGGGGGATGCGTATCGACAGCTTCGACGCGACAATCGATGGTCGGACCGTCGAACTCGCCAGCGACACGGAGCATATCCGTGGCACGGTGCATCGGCTCAACGGCGCTGACATCACCAACCAACCCGGCAGCACCTGGCTCAACCCAGGTGTCAACAACATCACCGACCCCGACATCTTCGCCGACCTCGGCACCTTCAACAACGCCGGCACCTACAGGAAATCCACCCACACCGGCACCACCGACTTTGATGCGGGCATCGTTGAAGTCGCCTTCACCGACGGCTTCACCCCGCAAGCCGGCCAGGAATTCGTCCTGCTGGTATCCGCCGGCCTCAGCGGCACGCCGCAACTCGTCGTCACGGGACTCGCGCCGGGCTGGCAGTTCACCACCCAGTATGATCCTGCGACCGATGAGTTCAAACTTACCTCTTTAAGCGATGGCGTGCCTAAGGGTGGTGCCCCCCTTTCCATGTCGGTGCCTTCTTTCTCTCCGCCACCCGGGGGAACCGAAGGCAAATCGGTGAGCGCCACCGCCTCCGGCCCCCCGGTGCTGTCGTGCGCTTGGAGGCCTCCAGCAACCTCGTGCAATGGACCACCCTCGCGACCAAGACTCTAGACGGCTCCGGCGCGGCGTCCTTCGAAAGCATCCACGATCCCCTCGCGGGTGACTTGAGGTTCTAATATCCCTTGAACACTAGGTTTTCCTACGCAGTGAAGTCCGGCTTCGGCCGGCGTCTTTTCCGTTAGACCGAGTCAAGCCCTCCCCTCCAACCACGCCACGACCTTCGCCAGCGCTCTCCCCCGGTGGCTCATGCTGTTCTTCACCTCCGCACCCAGCTCGGCGAAACTTTGCTCATACCCATCCGGCGCAAACAGCGGGTCGTACCCAAATCCCCCGCCACCGCTCTCCTGCTCAAGCACCCGGCCTTCCACAGTCCCCTCAAAATGCGCGAGCACCTCGCCCGCCTCAGCCAAGACCATCACGCAGCGAAACCTCCCCGTCCTCACTTCCTGCCCGGCCATCTCTCGCATCATCCGCTCGTTGTTCCTAGCGTGATTGCCCTCCTCGCCGCCGAAACTCGATGACCACACCCCAGGCCGACCGCCCAAGGCATCGACCTCAAGTCCCGAGTCATCGGAAAGCACCAAGCCCCCAACTTCCCGACTGATCGCCAGCGCTTTGAGCGTGGCATTTTCAAGAAAAGTCGTCCCCGTTTCCTCGACTTCGGGCAAATTCGGGAAATCCCTGACGTCCTTCACCTCGTAGTGATCACCCAGCATTTCCCGGATTTCCTGCGTTTTGTGCGCGTTGCGCGTGGCAATCACCAAGGCCTTCGGAAGCTCGTTCATGGCTATCGGCTACCGCTTTGCGTCATCCGGGCCAAGAAATTTGAAATAATTCCATCCGGGATTACGCCTATACCCAAGATGAAAGCCATTACCCACCTCGCCGCCTTTGCCCTGGCCGGCTCCGCCCTCGTCGGCACAGCCTTCGCCAACACGCTCGAAGGCTGGTCGACTGATCTCGAAAAAGCCTTCAAGGATGCCAAGAAGCAGAACAAGCCCGTGCTCGTCGAATTCACCGGCTCCGACTGGTGCCCACCGTGCAAGATGATGCGCAAAAACGTCTTCTCCAAAGAGGAGTTCGTCTCCGCCGCTTCGAAGGAATTCATCCTTGTCGAGCTCGACTTTCCGAACGGTGATCCGGAAGTAAAAAAGAAGAACGAGCCTTACGCCAAGAAATATGACATCGAAGGATTCCCGACGGTGATTCTCTTTGATCCCGAAGGAAAAGAGTTCAACCGCTTCTTCGCTTCCGAACACCCCAGCACCGAAGCTTTCCTCACCCACCTCAAGAAGTCGCTGGAAAACAAGGACCTCGACTAATTTCACCTAACACACAAACCACATCCCTCAAATACGACCATGATCCTCAAAACACTCGCTCTTTTCGTCGCCACCGCAGCCATCGCCATCGGTGGTGAATGGGGCACCGACTGGGAAGCCGCCAAGGCCCAGGCCAAGAAAGAAAACAAGCCGATCTTCATCAACTTCACCGGCACCGACTGGTGTGGCTGGTGCATCAAGCTGGAGAAGGAAGTTTTCTCCCAAAAGGCATTCAAAGACTACGCCAAGGAAAACCTCGTCCTCATGGAAGTCGACTTCCCTCGGAAGAAGAAGCTCCCCGACGATGTGAAGGCCCAGAACAAGAAGCTCGATAAGGAATACAAGATCGAAGGTTACCCAACGCTCTACCTCCTCGATGCCGATGGCAAAAAGCTCTCCGGCGACGTCGGCTACCGCGAAGGTGGTCCGGAAGCCTATGTGAAATACCTCAAGGAGCTCATCGCCAAGGCCAAGCCCGACGCCTAATAGCATTTCGGCTCCAGCCCGTTTCTCTCAACCCCGCCCGGTCACCATGCCGAGGCGGGGTTTTTTATGATCCCATCGGCAGGCGATCAATTCAGACCATCGCTTTGTCGAAACAAGCAATCGGCAAACGGCGGGGAAATCTCTACGATGATGCTCCAAACCCACCGTGCACACTTTATCCCTGCTTTCATTCATCCTTTTCTTCGTGGTCGTCATCGGTCTTTCCGTCTGGAAAAGCCGGCGCGTCAAAGGCTCCGATGAAAACTCGTCCGACTTCTTCCTCGGGGGCCGCAGCCTGAGCTGGCCACTGATCGGAATCTCGATCGTCGCGGCGAACATCTCCACCGAGCAAATGGTCGGCATGGCTGGCTCGGCGGCGGGCGGAGTCGGCCTCGCGGTGAGCTCATGGCAGCTCCTCGGGTCGGTTTTCATCGTGATCATCTCGATGACGCTGCTCCCGCGCTTCCTCCGCGCAGGCATCTACACCATGCCGGAGTTTCTCGAATACCGCTACAACCGCGCCGCCCGCGGCATCATGGCGGTCATGACGGTGATCATCTACGCCGTCGTCATGCTGCCGGCGGTGCTCTATTCCGGCGGCGTCACTCTCCGCGCGATCGTCGGCATCCCGCTCTGGCAAGGCGTCATCATCATCGGCGCGATCGGCATGATCTACTCGACCTTCGGCGGGCTGAAGGCCATCGCTTGGGCCGACCTCGTCCAAGGCCTCGCCCTCCTCGCCGGTGGCCTCCTCGTTTTCTTCCTCGGCCTGAAAGCCGTCGGCGGATGGAATGCCTTCGCTTTGGAAAACAAGGATCAGCTCCACATGATCCTCCCCGCCGATCACCCCGAACTCCCATGGACCGGCATGTTCTCTGGCATGTGGATCGTCATGATCTACTACTGCGGCCTCAATCAGTTCATCGTCCAGCGCAACCTCGCCGCCAAGACCCTGCGCGACGGCCAACTCGGCATGATCTTCGCCGGCGCACTCTGGTTGCTCGTCCCCTTCGCCATCGTCATGCCCGGCCTGATCGCCAATCAGCTCTACGCGAGCGACCTCCCGACACCTGACGCCGCCTTCCCCACGCTGATCAAAAAACTCATCCCTCCCGGCATCGCCGGCTTCATCTACGCCGCCATCGCCGGTGCCGTGACCTCGACGCTCGCCTCGCTTCTGAACTCCTCGTCGACCATCGCCACCATGGATGTTTACAAGGGCATGATCAATCCGGGCGCTACCGAAAAGCAGCTCGTCTGGCTCGGCCGCGTCCTCTCGGTCACCGTCGTCGCCGTCGGATGCAGCATCGCTCCCGTCCTCGATAACCCGGATTTCGGCGGCGTCTTCAAGTTCATCCAGCAGTTCCAAGGATACATCTGGCCCGGCGTCGTCGCCGCCTTCCTTGGCGCATTCCTTCTTCCGAAAGCACCACCCGCCGCAGGTGTCACCGCATTGATCCTCGGCCCTCTTTCCTACGGCATCCTCCAGTTCACGCAGGAAAGCCACGACCTCTTCTTCCTCCATCAAGTGCTCATCGCCTTCCTCTTCGTCGCCCTTGTGATGTTCATCATCACCCTTGCGAGCCCTCTTCCAAAAGCACGCGTACTCCCCGTCCGCGAGGAAGTCTCCCTCACGACAGACCCCATCGTCAAAGCCTGTGGCACCATGGTCATCACTGCCGTCATCATCTTCTTCATCATCTTCCGCTGACACCGTCCCATGCCCCTCATCGCCAAACTCGAATCCCTTACCATCCCAAGCTACCCGCTCGGAGAGCCGGAAAAAAATCCGCTCTTCTTTGAAAAGCGCGTCTATCAGGGGTCCTGCGGAAAAGTCTATCCGCTGCCCTTCATCGACAAGGTCCACGATGAACCCATCGACGTCACCTATCAGTCCGCACGACTGGAAAACGACTTTGTCCGACTCGTCATGCTCCCCGAGATCGGCGGCCGCATTTACCTCGGTCAGGACAAAACAAACAACGACTACGACTTCTTCTACCGCAACGATGTCATCAAGCCCGCACTCGTCGGTCTTGCCGGCCCGTGGATCTCCGGAGGCGTCGAGTTCAACTGGCCACAGCACCACCGCCCCGGCAGCTTCATGCCGACCGATGTCCACATCGAATACGAAGCCGATGGCGCCGCCACCGTCTGGATGTCCGAGCACGATCCGCTCATCCGCCTCAAAGGCATGCACGGCATCCGCCTGCGCCCGGACTCATCACTCATCGAGCTGCGCGGACGCCTCTACAACCGCACCCCCCTCACCCAGACCTTCCTCTGGTGGGCGAACGTCGCCGCGATGGTCCACGATCAGTACCAGTCCTTCTTCCCACCGGACGTCAATTACGTCGCCGACCACGCCGTCCGCGCGATCTCGTCCTTCCCGATCGCGAACAACCCCTACTACGGACTCGATTACCAAAACCGCCCCGGCGCGAACGACCTGTCGTGGTATAAAAACATCCCCGTGCCGACCAGCTACATGGTCTGCCAAACGCTCGCCGACTTCTTCGGTGGATACGACTTCAAGGCAGACGGCGGCTTCGTCCACATCGCCAACCGCCACATCGCCCCCGGGAAAAAGCAATGGACCTGGGGCGATCACCAATTCGGCCACGCCTGGGACCGCGAACTCACCAATGAGAACGGCCCCTACATCGAACTCATGGCCGGCGTTTACACCGACAACCAGCCCGACTTCAGCTACCTTCTCCCCTACGAAACCAAGACCTTCTCGCAATCATGGTGGCCCATCCAAGGCATCGGCGTCGCCCACGCCGCGAACGAAAAAGCCGCCCTTCACCTCACCATCCAGGATGATCGCACCATCGCCCTCGGCCTGAATGTCTCCGAAGCCTTCGAAGGCGAACTCACCCTCACAAGAAACGCCGAGACCCTAGGGAAATTCCCGATTTCCCTCAAACCCGGCGACGCCTGGCTCGACAAATCAACCACTTTCCCCGGCGAAAACGACTACGAACTCCTCGTCGAGCTTCGGGATCAAACCGGACACCTCGTCCTCGACTACCGCCCGGTCGATCCCTCCACCCTCACCCGCGATCGCATTCAAGCCACCGAGCCGCCCGCCGCAGAAGACATCGATTCCGCCGACGAACTCTACTTCACCGCCGAGCACCTCGAACTCTACCGCCACCCGACACGCGCGCCCGAACCCTACCTCAAACGCTGCCTCGAAATCGACCCCGCAGACGCCCGCGCCAACCTCGCACTCGGGAAAAGCCTGCTGCGTCGCGGTCTTCTAACAAACGCACGCCGTCACTTGGAAACCGCCATCGCCCGCCTCACCTTCCGCCACCCGAACCCGGTCACCGGCGAAGCCCACTACCACCTCGGCCTCACGCAGAGAATGCTCGGCGAACTCGATGCCGCCTACTCTCACTTCTACAAAGCCACCTGGAACTACGAGTGGCGTAGTAGCTCCTACTACCAAATCGCCACCCTCGATTGCCTCAAGCACGACTTCAAGACCGCCCTCGGACACCTCGATCAGTCGCTCGCCACCAACCGCGATCACAACAAGGCCCGCACGCTCACCGCCCTCGTCCTTCAGAAAATCGGCAAGCCCGAAGAAGCCGCCAGGCGCCTCGCCTCGCTTCAGGAAGTCGACGCCCTCGACCACTGGGCCGACCACGCCAGCGGCGACCTCGAGAGGTTCCTCTGTGGTTCCCGCAACGACGCCCAAACCATCCTCGACCTCGTCTTCGACTACACCGACGCCGGTTTCGCCGACGCCGCCCTCGCCCTGCTCGACCTTCATCACCAGCACCCCGTCACGCCCTGCGCGGTGCCGAATCCGCTCCAGACCAGCCAGATGACGCGCTACGCCAAAGCCTGGCTCACCGGTAATCCGGATGATCTCGCCGCCGCACGTGCTCAATCATCCGATCGCTTTTTCCCCTCACGTCTCCACGAGCACATCATCCTCGAATGGGCACTCAAGCAGCCCGGCGAAGACCCGCTCGCCGCCTACGCGCTCGGCAACTACTACTACGATCTCAAACGCCATCGTGACGCGCTCGGCATGTGGAAAACCGCCACCACCAGCGACAACCCCCAAGCCTACCGGAACCTCGGACTCGCCCTCTGGAACATCGACCGCGATGGCGAAGGCGCACGCGCAGCCTATCTAACAGCCATCGAAAAGGACCCCTCGGACGCCCGCCTCGTTTCCGAATACGATCAGCTCCGCCAAAAACTCAACGACTCGCTCGAAGACCGCCTCGAATTCCTCGAAGCCCACCGCGAGCAAGTCCAGCAGCGCGATGACGCCACCGTCGCCCTCGCCTCGCTCTACAACCTCCTCAACCGCCCTCAGGAAGCGCTCGACCTCGTCCTTTCGCGCCGCTTCCACCCATGGGAAGGCGGCGAAGGAGCCGTCACCCGCCAGTACAGCATCGCCCGATTGCTCCTCGGCCAGCAAGCGCTTGACGCCAAGGATCCTGCCGAAGCCTACAAGCATTTCTGCCTCGCCATGGAAACCCCCGAGTCGCTCGGCGAAGCCTATCACCTCCTTCAGGCAAAGGCCGACGTCAACTACTGGATTGGCCGTAGTTTGAAAGACCTCGGAAGTAACGAAGAAGCCGCCGCCCACTTCAAACTCTCCGCCGAAGAGCAAGGCGACTTCAGCGAAATGGCCGTCACCAGCCACTCGCCACTGAGCTACTACCGCGGACTTTCCCTTCGCGAACTGGGTCGTGAAAAGGATGCGGTCGCCCTCTTCCAGGAACTCGCCAAGTTCGCCGAAAACGGCCTCAAGACGAAGGCGACCATCGAGTACTTCGCCACCTCGCTACCGAACCTTCTCGTCTTCGAAGAAGATCTCCAGCAGCGCCGCGACGCCGAGCACCACCTGCTCCTCGCCCTCGCCCATCACGGTCTCGGCAATCCCTCGCTCGTTTCCGAATTCCTCCAAAAAACTTTGGCCTTCAACCGCGCCGATCCACACGCTTCCGACCTGTGGCGAAAAATATCAGCCAGCACCACCGCCTGACAAAAGCACCCAAATCGCTGCTTCCTCGCTGATGAGTTGCTTCCTTGATGCCACGAAACCATGAAAGCACTTGGCTTGTTGCTCCTCGCCCCGCTTCCTGCCAATGCGGTGACCTTCCCGATCCTTTAAAATGAAACGCGAGACATTTAGACCAAGCGCTTGTTCACCCTCTAGCCAGCTTACAAAGTAGTTCGGCTCCTTGGCGTAGCTTCTCGTCGGGGACAGTGTAGCAGATACGGAAATGGGTATCGCGCTCGCTAAAGACGCTGCCAGGGATGATGAGGAGGTTGTTGGCGATCGCTTTTTCCACGAAGCTGCTGCCAGTGTGCTGGCCAGGTGCTTTGGCCCAGAGGTAGAAGGCACCATCGGGTGGTGCGAGTTCGAAGTGGTCACCGAGGATGCCGACCATGAGATCCCGCTTGACGCGGTATTCCTCGATGTAGGGGCCAAGGATCACCTGTGGACATGCGAGGGCGGCGAACTGGGTGACGGCGGGAGCGCAGACGAAACTGTATTGCTGGACCATCGTCATCGCGCCGATGATATCGGCGGGACCGCAGGCATAACCAAGCCGCCAACCCGTCATGCCATAAGCTTTGGAATGACCTGCGAGAACGAGGGTGTTTTCATAAACCTCGGCCATGGAGACCATCTCCGTGTAGGCGAATTGCCGGTAGATTTCGTCGCTGATAACCAGCGTGTCCTGCTTGCGGCAAACGGTGGCGATGTCTTCCAGCTCCTTCCTTCCAAGAATTCGGCCCGTGGGGTTTGCCGGGGAGTTTAGAAGGAGCGCCTTGGTCTTCGGGGTGATCAGCGCGGCGAGTTTCTCCGGATCGATACCGAAGTCGCTGTCATAGGTATCAAGGTAAACCGGCGTGCCGCCGAACAAGCTGACGAGGTGCTTGTACATCACGAAGTAAGGATCCGGAATGATCACCTCATCGCCTTCTTCAACGAGTGCAAGCAGCGCCAGGAAAAGCCCGCCGCTGACACCCGAGGTGACGAGCAGTTCGGACTCGCTCCATTCCCGCCCGCTGAACGCTTTCTCTTCTGCGAGCAGTTGGCTGCGCAGGGGGGCGATGCCTTGGGTGGGCGTGTAAGTATTGTGTCCAGCGTGGATCGCATCGCAGGCGGCCTGCTTGAGTTCGTCCGGGACATCAAAATCGGGCTGACCGATGGAAAGATTGATCGGATCTTTCAAGGAGCGGGCGAGATCGAAGACACGGCGAATGCCGGAGGCGTCGATGCGGGTGGTGCGTTGGGCGAGGCGGCTCATGGGATGATTTTTTGGATAACTCCCCGCACCGCAGCAGCGGCGTCATGGAAGCGGGCGATTTCTGCTTCTGAAAGATTCGGGCGGATGTAGCGCTCGATGCCGCGGCGTCCGATGACGACGGGGATGCTGAGGCAAAGATCATCGATTCCGAGATAACCTTGAAGCGAGACACTCAGCGGCATGGTGCGGCGTTCGTCTTCCAGAATCGACTCCACGATGTAAGCGGTCGCTTGGGCGATGGCATAACAGGTATTGCCCTTCTTTTTGAAGACCTCGATGCCAAAGCCGGCGGCACGTTGGCAGAGGGCATCACGCTCGGGCGTGCTCTCGATAGGCTCTCCGCCGGCTTGAGCGATACTCATGGCTGCGAACTGCTTTTCCCCATGTTCCCCGAGCACATAGGCGCGCAGGTCATCGGGATGAATGGAGAGCGTCTTGGAGAGAAGTTCGCGAAAGCGGATGGAATCGACGAGTGTGCCGGTGCCAAAAACGCGCTCGGGAGGAAATCCGGTCAGCTTGAGGGCCAGCCACGTGAGCGGATCAACGGGGTTGGTGACGATGACCAGCTTGCAGTCCGGGGCGATGCGGGCGAGAGGTGGTAGGATCTGCCGGTAGAGTTCAGCATTGATGACTGCCATCTGATTGCGATCGAGCAGGCCGGGAGGCTGCGGGGCGGAAACGCAGACGACGACCACTTCGCTACCCGCGGCGTCTTCAAGTTCGCCGGCACGGACGATGACGGGTGTGGGGAGAAACGCTTGGGCGTGGGTTAGATCGAGCGCTTCACCCTCGGCCTTGGTGTGATTACGCCCAACCAGCACGATTTCATCGACAAGATTCCTGAGGAGGAGCGTGTAGGCAAGCGTTGTCCCGACGGTGCCCGGGCCGAGTATGGTGACTTTCATCAAGCGGAGTAAGAAGCGTTTTCACCATCCCCTTTTAACGAGCAAACGCAAGCGCTTTGGGAAAGCACCCACTGGTCGAAGTGAAGAAACCCTTGGCGTCCTTTACGACTTGGCGTTTCGATCCTCTTCCTATTGAAACAGATCATGACCGACAACCCCTACGCCACCCCGACCTCCCCACCCGTCCTCCCCACCGACGACATCGCGCGCCAACTTCAGGGCATCCAGTATCCCCTCACCCTGAGTTTCAAAATCCTCGCCCTCGCCAGCCAGGCCACCGTCACCGACGCCTCCGGCCGCACCGTGCTCTACACCAAGCAGAAGATGTTCAAGTTCCGCGAGCACGTCGAAATCTTCACCGACAACTCCCGCACCACCCGCCTTGCCGACATCCATGCCAACAAAGTCATCGACTGGTCCGCCCGCTACGCCTCCACCGATGCCTCCGGCAACCCCATCGGCTCCGTCGGCCGCAAAGGCTGGCGCTCCATCTGGCGCGCCCACTACGAGACCTTTAACCCCGGCGACAACACCCCGGACTTCTCCATTCGCGAAGAAAACCCCGGTGCTAAAATCGTCGATTCCATTTTCGGAGAGATTCCCCTCATCGGTTTCCTAACAGGTTACTTCTGCCACCCCCGCTACCTCGCCAGCCGTAGCAACGGCACTCCCGCCATGCGCCTGACCAAGCAACCCGCCTTCTGGGAAGGCCGCTTCCAAATCGACAAACTTGGCGACATGACCGCCCGCGAGGAACTCAACCTCTTCCTCTCATTCCTCATGCTCGTCCTCCTTGAAAGACGGAGAGGCTGAGCTACCACGAATCCCTCGGCAATCCCATCACCACCGGCTGCAAACTGAATTCCATCTCACTGCTACCGAGCCGCTCTCCATCTATCAGCTCGAAACGCATCCCCTCGCCATCGTAAACAAGCACCGCCAGCTGAGGTGAACCTTCCTTAGTAACATCATCCGCCGGAACAGAGGCCGGAACTGCCACGATAGTCCTACCACCCTCATCATCGGGCTGAACCGCCCGCTGAACAAAGAACACTCCAAGCATCGCGACCGCCGCCAGCGCTCCCATGCGCAGCGCAGCCCGCCGACGCCGCACTTTACGAAGTTCGCCACTCAGCGTCTCCCAAACTTGATCGGATTCCTCACTCATAGGTCTTCAACTTCACGGGTTTCTATCAATGTCCGCGCCCTGCGACGCAGGCGTGCCATCTTCGACTCAATCGCCTTCACCGACACACCTTCTTCCGCCGCCAACTCAGCCTGACTCCAGCCTTCCATATAGTGCCTTTCTAACATTACTCGCTCCGAAGCCTCCATTCCCTCCAAAAGATCCGAGCCCATCCAGTCCTTCGACTTCTCCGCCGCCCACTGCTTGAAGCGCTCGATCATCGAAAGCCGGCGACCATTTTTCCGAGAAGCATCCACCACTTCCGAGCGCAGCAAGCAGCAGCACCAGGCCCTCAGATCACTCTCCGAAGTGAACACCTTCATATGCTTCAGAATCCGCAGATAGCTCTGCTGAATCACATCCGCCACCTCAGATTCGGAAACGCCCTTTGCCAAAGCCACTCGTCGGAGATCCTCGTAGTAACGATCATGGAACCGACGCCAGGCCGCCTCATTCCCGCACTGCATCGCGCGGGTCAGGCGACCGACATCGAACTCATCTGGAGAATCGGAACTCACTCTTCCGGAACCACTACCTTCGGATTTCCTTCAGATCCAGCCGCATCTTCGTCCCCGATCGTGCTCTCCGGCGGCGCATCCTTGTTCAGGACCTTGAGCAGCGTTGAAGTGATATCCGTCGCATCCTTCGTGTAGAGCAGAAACGGAACCTGCGAAGTACTGAGCCCCGACTTGTCGAAAACATAGTCATAGTCCTCCGCCTTCGCCTGCTCTTCCCCCAGCTTCCGGATCTCCTCAAGAATCCCCTTCATTCGCTGCACCATTTTTTCATTCAGCGCCTGATTCCGACGCTGCAAAAACTCCCGGCGCTCCCGATCCAACGCAATCCCCTCGTTCTGCTTCATCTGCCAGTCACGATAAACCGTCTGCTTCTTTGAATCCGAAATCGAAGGATCATCGAGCTGCTTGCGCATGTTCTGAAGCTCCGTATCCAGCTCCCGAATTCGCGCCAACCGCTCGTTGTTCTCCTTCTGAATCCGCGCCCGCTCCACATTGATCTGCTTCTGCGCCTCATTCGTCCGGTGGTATTCCTTGAACAACTGCTGCATATCAATCGTCGCAATCTTCAACGAATCATCCGCCTGAACTCCAAGGCTCAAGCAGGCCAATAGGGTAGTCATCAATTTCCTCATACAACCCACCAACGCCAGCCACCGCCGACACCCCTCGGCATTCCCCAAAAAAAATCGGGACCGGACGAATCCAGCCCCGATGGGAAAGTTCGAAAGCGGCACCTCGATTCGCGCCGCAGTTGGTAAGCCCTCAGCGGTCCACCCGAGCCGAGCCACCGCCCACGAGCTTCTTCACCTCATCAGCCGTCGCCATGGTCGTGTCACCCGGAGTCGTCATCGCCAGCGCACCGTGAGCGGCACCGTATTCGACCGCCATCTTGGCGTCGTTGAACTCCATGAATCCGTAGACCAATCCACTCGCAAAAGAATCACCACCGCCAACGCGGTCGTAGATTTCCATCTTCGGACGGTGCGTCGCCTCGTGGAACTCACCGTCGTGCCAACAAATCGCACCCCAGTCGTTGACCGTCGCGCTGTGCACGTCACGCAGCGTCGTGGCCACGACCTGGAAGTTCGGGAAGTCGGCGACCGCGTTTTTGATCATGTTCTTGAAGCTGTCGACTTGCAGACCGGTCACGTGCTCGCTCACACCCTCGACTTCGAAACCCAGCGATGCGGTGAAGTCCTCTTCGTTGCCAATCATCACATCGACATACTTGGCGATCTCACGGTTCACTTCCTGAGCCTTGGCCAGACCACCGATGCTCTTCCAGAGCGACGGGCGGTAGTTGAGGTCGTAGGAAACGATCGTGCCGTGCTTCTTCGCCGCCTTGCAGGCTTCAATGGTCAGCTCAGCCGTCGTTTCAGAAAGAGCAGCGAAAATGCCACCGGTGTGGAACCAACGGCTGCCCTGCTTGCCGAAAACTTCTTCCCAATCGACGTCGCCCGGCTTCATCTGCATCGCGGCTGTTAGGCCGCGGTCAGGCGTTCCCTTCGCACCACGAACACCGAAACCCTTCTCGGTAAAATTAAGACCGTTGCGGACATTACGGCCAAGGCCATCGAACTCCGCCCAGTTGATGAACCGCGTATCGACTCCGCCCTGAAGAATGAAGTCCTCAAGCAGACGACCGATATCATTGTCCGCGAAGGCCGTTACCACTGCGGCACGCTTACCGAAGCAGCGACGCAAGCCACGAGCGACGTTGTATTCCCCGCCACCTTCCCAGACGTCAAAACGACGGGCAGTGCGGGTGCGACCGTCACCGGGGTCGAAGCGGAGCATGACTTCCCCGAGGGAAACGATGTCATACTGACAGGAGGCGGCGTCTTTAATCTGAATGGCCATGGTCGTGATGTTCTGTTGGAATGATGAAGAGATCAGGCACCGAACTTGTTCGCCTGAATGAAGTCGGAATTTCCCTTGAGGAAGTTGATGAGGTTGTTCGTCGCACGGGTCGCCTGACGATTCACACTTTCGTGAGTCCGCGAGCCAATGTGCGAAGTGATGATGCAATTCGGAGCACCGATCAGCGGATGATTTGGCGCGGGCGGCTCCGCATCGAGCACGTCGGCACCGTAGCCACCGACCTTGCCGCTTTTCAGCGCCTCAGCCATGTCCTCCTTCACCACCAACTCGCCGCGTGCGCAGTTCAGCACCACCACATTGTCGCGCATCTCGGCGATCTTCGCGGTGTTGATCATCCCTTCGGTCGTATCATCGAGGAAACAGTGAAGGGAAACCACGTCGGAGTTGTGCAGCACCTCATCCATATTCGCACAGCGCTTCACACCATACTTGTAGGAAAACGCTCCGTCGAAAAACGGATCGTAAGCGATGACGTCCATCCCGAAAGCCTTCGCGCGAATCGCGACCTCTTTACCGATCCGGCCAAGCCCGATAATCCCGATCGTCTTGCCCATGATCTCATTGCCCACCGGCTTCTTCCAGCCGGCAACCCACTCACCATTCTGCACGGCCACGGCATTCGACTGGATCTTCTTCGTGATTCCCAGAAGCAGACCGAATGTGTGCTCTGCCACCGTCGTGTGGTTCACGCCCGGTGTGAACAGGACCGGAAGCCTCTTCGAAGTCGCATACTTGACGTCGATCTTATCGAGGCCGATGCCGTACTTGCTGATCACCTTCAGACGTGGCAGGGACTTGTCGATCACCGCCTGGGTGATGGCATCATCGCCGCAGAGGAAACCGTCGAACTCCCCAGCCAACTCCAACATCCGCGCCTCCGAAAGAGGCCCTCGCTCACGAACAATCTCAAATCCGCCACTTTCGAGCAGGTCGTGGTGGCTACCCGGAGTGTCTTGATAAGATGTGGTCGTCAGCAAAATTCGTGAGCTCATGAGTGCCTCTTCTGCACCCTCCCGACTTGTCATACAAGTCTAAAAATCCACCCCATCGAACGACCCTTCATCGTCGAATCGATGGACGCTCGGAGGCCGTCCGCAAAGCGTAAAACCAGGCCAACCGTCACCCAAAATCGCCTTCGGTCGCCAGCCAATCGTCAAAAGCTTTCAGTTTTCAAGCTTGTCTTGGAAGGCACGGTGTGAGGGCGAGCCAGTCAAGCGACTGGCAAACGACGGCACTGGGACAGGATCGATTTCGACACGGATTCAGCGAGGGAAGAAAAGGGAATTTGCTCACTGAGCAAGTGTTCCGGTGACGCGCCCAAGTGGGTCGGAATGCGCAATTTCCCGTCCATCGGCCAAGACACGCAGCCCCTTTCCTCTACCGTATTTCTGTCCATTTTGGTCCCATAATATCGTCAGGGTGTGGCCGTGGTAAGAAACATTATCGAGGCAGAACCAATCCCATTTTCCCTCGGGAACCAGCGGGTTCACCTCCACGACGTCGTCTGCACTCGGCCGTAGTCCGACAAGCCCGGTGATGATGAGGTCACAAAAACTCGAGTGGTTGTAGTCCTTGCCTCGCTCGCGTCCTCCCTTCGCCTCGTCCCATGTCCCGTCTTTCCACGAACTCAGACGAGTGCGTGAGATCCAGTCGCCCGTGAATGGGTTGATGTTCTCATCGATCCACGACACCACCTTCCCGTCGACGAGTTTTCTGTGGTGTGAATGCGCGAAGATCTTCAGGGTTTTGAAGTAGTCTTCCTTAGTGATGGCGTCCTGTTCGTAGTTATTCAGGATATTGGCGAGTCCGGTCAGGGTAATGGAGGTAGACAGCGGCCAACTTGGTCCATTCCACTGGCACTCGTGTCCCTCGTAGGAAATCTTGAACCCCTTATGTCGCTGCTCAGCTGTAGTCGGACCAAAGGGAGCCATGAATCCCTCGGGGTCCATTAACTGCTTCCACGCGGCCTCGTATCCCTTGCCGCCTTCAGGCAGGTTGAAATACCATGGTGTGAAACCGTGTTGCTCGCGTACATCGACCAACACCTCACTGTCGCGTGGGAGGGTTTTGAAAAACTTCGCCTGTGGATCCCAGAGTTTCGTCTCGACGAGGTGCTTGAGCCGCGCCGCCTTGCTTTGGTATTCGTCCGCCAGTTCATGGCGTCCTGCCAACTCCGCAATCTTGGCGATGGCCACGGCGTCACCGAACATGTAGCTGTTGATGGTGGCGCGCTTTCCACTTCCACCGATCGATACTTCCATCCCGTCGCGGTCATCGACTTGCCAGAACAAGCCGTCGTCGGTCAGGCGACTTTTCTCCCAGCCTTGGTAGTTCTTCACCAGATCTTCGAGAAGATCGATCACCAGCGCCTTATTGCCGGTGGCAAGAGAGTAGGCGTAGATCGCATCCGCAGCCCAGAAGCTGTATTGTCGCGGGCTGCCGCCCTTGCGAAACCAAAACACAGCGTAATCATCGAGGTATTCTGAATCAGCCAACCAACGACCCTCATAGAAATGATGCCCTGCCGGACATGAGATGGTATTGTGCTTTGCCGACCACGAAACCTTCGGCAGGAACTCGGTGACAACCCACCCGTCGGGCGTCTCGCGGAGGTGCTTGCGGTAAGTCCACCAGCGGAAGAAGTAGGTTCGCTCGAGTTCCTCGTCGGGGCACTCAAAAAGTGGGATGTTTTTCTCGAGGAAACTCCATGATTTGTCATTCGAATAGGCGTTCGCGTAGAGTTCTTCATCATCGGCGTTAAACTCATCGACATAATGCTTGAAGGCCTCGGAATTCAGAGTCGGCGCAGCATCTGCGTGGCTACCCGAGACGGCTGAAGTCACCATCATCAGGAAAACTGCGAGTGAGTGAGTCCGTAGCAAAGGAAAACGATTGAAGGTTCCCTCGCGGTTCTTCGCCCGACTCTCGAGGAAGCGTGCACAGGCCGCGAGCCCCGATCTTCTCTCGGCTAATTCGAAATCATGCCGAACTCGATTTCTTATCAACCACTCCCGAGCCTTCCTTCCTCCGTAGTAACCGAAGCTGCTCCAGCAAGCTAGACGGTCCGCGTCGCTTTCCAACACCTTCCGTCCGCCTTCGCCACACGCCATGACATGGTAGACGGCTCCCGCAGCCTCGTCTCGAAGTGGTCTCGCCATAGGACGAGGCTACGAAGGGTGACACCCATTGTCAACGTTCTCATATTGGGACTTAACCCCTATCTCTCTACTAACTCTTTTACCACCTCTTCTACCAACTCTTCTGGTAGGCTCTGCGGTCGTGCTCGTCCTGGCGGTCGCTGGACCAGCAAGAGACGCGCTTGAGGTAGCCGATGATGCGAGTGGCGTGATCGACGTTGTGCGAGTCGCAGGCCGGGCATTGGTCGCGAGTGAGTTTGTCGATGTGGTTGCAGTCGTTGCAGCAGGTAACGAGGACGTTCGTGCAGAAGTAATTGCAGCCGGTGCGGATGGCGGCGCGGATGAGCTTGGCGAAGCTTTCCTCGGTCGGGTAGCTCTCGAGGTTGAGGTGCAGCGCTGAGCCTCCGTCGAGGTAGCGAGTGACGCGCTCACCGTGGAGGATAAGCTTGTCGAGCACGTGGATGTCGTCGCGCTCGACCGGGTAGAAATAGGAGTTGTAGCAGCTCCGGGGCACCTGGTAACCGGCTTCGCGGTCCCAGCGTGCGAACTTGACGCCAAGGTTCTCGGCGGGGACGAACTCGGTATTGAAGCGGGCCCCGTATTCCTTCGTGGCCTCGCGGTTGAGCTCGTTGATAATGCGGAGCTGGCCGGAGACCCATTCGATGTAGTCCTCGTTGTTGGAGGCATCGTAGCCGAGGAACTCGGCAGCTTCGACCAGGCCGTTGACACCGATGGTTAGGTATTGTTTTTCGGGGATGATGCAGTTGGCGGTATAGATTGGTAGCAGCCCGGCGTGGTTGAACTCGGCGAGGATCTCGCGGCGGGCGACGAGGTAGCGGTGGAGATCGTGGACCTGTCCGGCGAGGTCGCGCCCGTCTTGGATGAGCCGGTTGAAGTTGATGGTCATGACTTGCATCGAGCCGGTCATCACGCCGCCGGCGCCGAGCGAGAATGAGAAGTCATTGTCGCCATCGAGGGCGTTGCGCAGGCGGCAGCAGGAGGAGAGCGAATCGACGCTGTCGCTGGTGTAGATGAAGAAGGAATTACCGGCCGCGAGTTGGCTGGCGAGCAGGTTGGCGAAGGGTTTGTCTCGGGGTTCCTCGCGGTCGTGGATGAGCGCGGCGGTGACCACCGGGAAGGTCAGCAACGAGCGCTCGCGCTCGTGATTGAACCATTCGAGGAAGAAGGCCTGGAGGCGGCTGACGCTTTTCCACGATGAGCGGTCGCCGCCGGGGAAAATGAAGTCGCCGAACATGCTCTCGAAGTAGTTCTGGTCGAACACCGAGATATTCCAGAAGACACTCTGGTAGCTGCGTGCGGCGGCGGGTTGGTTGAGGGCGTAGACAACGTGCTGCAGGTGGTTCTCGATTTCGAAGCGGTGGGTGGCGAGGTAATCGTTGCCGTAGTCCTTGCGGGCGAAGTGGTCGAAGCAATTGAGGAACTCGACGGTGGCGCAGGCCCCGGCAAGGTTGGCAGAGATGGCGAAGACAAAATTGATGAAGCTACCGCAGAAGGAGGCTAGGTGCTGGGGTGCTTTGCTCTCGCCGCCGAGTGGGACGCATCCCTGCTGCAGCAGGGGGAAGAGGCTGACCGACGCGCAGTAAGGCATGAAGGGCGCGGTCTCGTCGTGAGTGTAGATCTCATGTTCCGCAAGCTGCTCGCGGTATCGTTCGGCGGTGGCGTCGTCGAACAGCTGACGCAGCTTGCGGTCCATCAGCTCGCGGTGGATGCGGATATTGGACTGCTTGTGGATCTCGGCGGCAAGGACGGCGACGTTCTTGCAGGAGACGTTGGCATTGGCATCGACGAGTGAGCCGTCGGCGGAGTTGCGGGCGGAGATGTAGCGGTCGATGAAGTCGAGCTGGGAGGTCATGGCGGGAGCTGGAATCAGGCGGCGAGATCGAAGGAGGAGGAGGCGTTGCGCTGGAAGCGGTGGGTGAGGTCGAGGCCGTTGCGCAGATCGAGAAAGCGCTGATTGGTGCCGGGACGGTCGAGGCCACCGCGGGCGGCGATGAACGGTCCCAGCTTGAGGTAGTCGAGGTGGGCGGCGATGGCGTCGTCGATGTGCTCGGAGCCGGTGTAGAGGCAGGTCGCCAGCCCTTTGGCGCGGGTGAGTTGGAGCAACGCGATGAGGGCGTGGGGCTGCCATTCGCCGCCAAGGAAGCAGACACAACTTGCGAGACCGGCGTAGCGTTCGAGAGTTTCAGCGAGGACGCGGGTGTCGAGAGTTCGGCCGAGGTCCGGGTTGCGCAGGTCGGCCGAATGGCAGCCGGGGCAGCGCAGCGGGCAGCCGGATATCGTGTAGATCAGCGAGACTTCGTCGGGGACCTCAAGGGTTCCGACCGTGTGGCAAACGTAGCGAAAGGAGGCAAACACAACGTCGCGATGCTGCGCAAATCTTGCTACCCGGGTCAAACATATTGTATGAAAAAAATAAAGACATACCACATGTTGATCTTGAATGGTAAATCAGGGATTGATCTGAGAGAGCGGTAGAAGTGTTTGATTTTAAGGGGAAACGTCGGCCTGGATGGGGGTGGAAGCCCACCACCATCTGCTGAACGAGAAAGCCGGGTCAGTCAGCATCCACGGACGACAGCTCCTCGGGCTTGCCGTTGCCTGACCGAGCCCCCAAGCTGACCGCATGCCGGACGAGGTCGAAACATTGCCTATCGAAGAACTCGCCCGCGCGATCGAGGCCGAAGATCAAAGCGCGATCCGTGCGATCGCCGAGGATCTTCACTACGCCGACCTCGCCCATATCTACCAGGAAGTCGATGAAGAGCGGCACCCGATGTTTTTGAAGACCATCGGCCCGGAAATCGCCGCCGATATGATCGTCCAGCTTCCGGACTCGATGATCGAAGAAGCACTCGATCACTTCACACCCTCCGAACTGAAGATCCTTTTCCGCGAACTCTCCGACGATGACCGCGTCGACGTCCTCCAGGACGTCGGCGACGAAGCCCGCTTGCGCTACCTGGGTCTGTTAGGTCCGGAGGACGAGGAACTCACCCGCAGCCTGCTCCGCTACGAACACGACACCGCCGGCGGTCGCATGACCACCAAGTTCGGTCGCATTTTCGCCTCGATGAGCATCAAGCAAGCGATCGACTCGCTTCGCCGAATTCAGGAAAACACGGAAACTCTCAGCCGGATTTTCGTCGTCGATGCCAAGGGCCACCTCATCGGCCGTGTCCGTCTGCGTGACCTCGCTTTCAATGCCTGGGACACCCCCGTTTACGACATCATGGAGGAAGTCGCCCCGGAACAACGGGTCCTCGCCACCGCCGACCAGGAAGAAGCCGCCAACCTGCTTCTCCGCTACGACTTGATCGTGCTTCCGGTCGTCGATGAATTCGACCACCTGTTAGGCATCGTCACGCACGATGATGCCATGGAGATTCTTCAGGAAGAAACCACCGAGGATATCGAGCGTTTGGCTGGTATCACCGGGGAACAAGACGAGGAAACTTATCTCAACACCACCATTACCAACCACTTTCGTCGCCGCGCAGGATGGCTGGTCGGACTAGCCTTCGTGTCGATTATTTCCGGCTACGTCATGATGCGCTTCGGAAAGGTCCTCAGTGACGTTTTCGTCCTCGCGCTCTTCCTCCCGATGGTCGTCGCCGCCGGCGGAAATACCGGTGGCCAGGCCTCCACCATGGTCATCCGCGCGATGTCGCTTGGAGAAATCGTGCCCGGCTCCGCTTTCCGGGTCGCATGGAAAGAACTCCGCTGCGGGTTCTTCCTCGGCACCCTTCTCGGCCTCTGCATGGCCGCCTTCACCCTCTTTATCCTCCCCGCCTTCAAGATTTCCCTGCCTCCGGACGTCTCCCTCCTCAAGCTCGCGCTCGCCGTCGCCGTTGCGCTCACCACCCAGGTCACCTCCGCCACTTTTCTCGGATCGCTCCTTCCGCTCGGCGCACGCGCCGTCAAACTCGACCCCGCCGTCGTCTCCGCCCCCGCCATCGCCGCCATCGTCGATGTTACCGGCATGGTCATCTACTTTTCTGTTGCCCGTGCGCTACTCGGGCTGTGAACTGAGCTTCCATGAGAGAACTTAAAGACGGAATCCGCGCCGAAGTACGGCTCGACTGGATGAACCGTGTCCACAAAAAGCTGCGCGGCACCGATGCCGACAAACGCTACGCCAACGAAGTCGCCGTCTTGAAGGTCCTCGAAGAGCGGGGTTGCCCGAACGTCCCCCGCCTGCTCGAAGAACACCCTGAGGAAAACTACTTCGTCAGCACCTCCTGCGGCCAGCCAGCACCGAGTCTTTCTGATCGCAAGACGAAGGAACTCTTCGATGAACTGGAGCAAAAATATGGCGTCCGGCACCTCGATGCCGAACGTCGCAACGTCACCTACGACCCCCGAGCAGGCCGCTTCTGCCTGATCGATTTCGAACTCGCTGAGATCCTCCCGGACCCTGCGGAGCCACCCACAAATTCATCACTCTAAACGGCGACCATCTGCTCAGGGATCCCGAAAGCACTTCGCTTGCAGGCTCTCGCACGATCACCTACCGCCAGCCATTGGAGGAAATGTCCTGCCACGGTGCTGACGACTGACCCCGACTCACAAAGATCCGGGTCCACCCAGCCGGCAAGATAGCGGATATCCTCATAGTCGAAATATCCAAACTCTTCAACCGGATGACGTGCCGCTTCATTCACGCATTCACAAACCTGTTTCTCAATCTTTTGCAAGTCACAGCCGCAGTTTGCACCAACAGCGAGTGAGAATGGCGGCGACGTCATCTCGCACCAATGGACGAGACGCTCGACCGCTGACAAATCGCAATCATGGATTTTTTCAGCACTTCCACCGACTCTTCATATCATTATCGAAAAGTTAAGCACATCGCCTCCAAGGATTGAAAAACCGATGTCTTTTGAGCAAATTACCGCAAACCCTCACACCTGCTCTGTAAGGGCCTTCCAACCAACCCAGTAACCCCAACCACAAACACCGTGATCCGCTTCACCCACATCTCTGCAGCTCTGACCCTCTCGTCCCTCGCCGAACTACCCACGAAAGGCGTCGACCTCAAACTGATTTCGGCAGTCAAAACCATCAGTCCAAATTCCACTTTTACCGTCGGTCTCCAGATTCATCACCACCCCGGCTTTCATACCTACTGGAAAAACCCGGGAGCCGTCGGCTACCCCACCACCATCGAATGGAAACTCCCACCCGGCTTCACCGCCGGACCCATCCGCTGGCCCGTTCCGGAAATGTCGGACATGGCCGGGAATCCCGTCTTTGGATACAAATCAGATGCCACCCTGCTCATCGATCTAACAACTCCTGCCGAACTTCCCGACGAGCCCTCGGAAATCCGAGCCGTCGTCATGTGGATGGCCTGCTCGAACGAATGCTATCCCGGCAACAAAACTTTCACCCTCTCCCTTCCATCTGCGGAATCCTCTGTGAGCGATCCAGCCAACACGGCCGCACTCTCCGCCGCCGAAAAACAGATCCCTCAGGAACTGAAAACCTGGAAAGCCACCATCGAATCCAAACAGGACGAAAAACATATCTGCCTCCTCCTCACCCCACCCGCCGACATCCCCGACATTGGCGCGTTCCGTTTTTACTCAAGCGACGGACAGATCTCATCCGATCCCGATCCCGAGATCACCAAGCTCGACGACGACCGCATTCGCATCATCGCCAAACGCGCGCGCTTCTCACCCAAGAATGCCACATCACTCCCCTTTGTTATCATCGCAGAAAAGCCGCTGAGCCCGAACGGCCCCAAGTTCGGCACCCTCAGCCCCCAATATCCCGACCAAGCCACCGAGAAAAACAGCCCAACTCCCTGATTGTCCCCGACCCCTTGCGCGTTCATTGTCCCCCACAATGAACGCCACGGCCCATCGCCGCCTCCTCGCTGACATCGGAACCGTCGACGCCGTCGGCATCGAATCCCGCGTCGCGAAATACACCACCCGCTCGATCAAAAAGGCCTCAAAAATCCAAGGCCTCAAACTCGCCGCCTCAATGGTCGACCTGACCACCCTCGAAGGAAAGGACACCCCAGGCAAAGTCGCATCCCTCTGCCAGAAAGCGCTCACTCCGCACCTCGGCATGGACGTCCCCCGTCCCGCCGCCGTCTGCGTTTACCCATCGATGGTCCGCCACGCCGCCAAACACGTCAAAGGCAGCGGCGTCCGCATCGCCTCCGTCGCCACCGCTTTCCCCTCCGGCCAGGCTCCGCTAAAAACCCGCCTCGCCGAGGTTCGCCAAGCCGTCGCCGATGGTGCCGATGAAATCGACATGGTCATCAACCGCGGCGCGTTTCACCAAGGCGAGTTCCAGCTCGTGCAGGATGAAATCGCCGCCGTCCTCGAAGCCTGCGGCGACGCCACTTTGAAAGTCATTCTCGAGACCTCCGAGCTCGAAACCTACGACAACATCCGCGCCGCCTCCTTCATCGCCATGCAAGTCCTGCGCGAAGGCGACTTCATCAAAACCTCCACCGGCAAAACTTCCTCGAACGCCACCCTCGGAAACAATCAAGTCATGCTCGACGCCATCCGCGACCACTACCTCACCACCGGCATCGAGATCGCCATGAAACCCGCCGGCGGCATCAAGACCGCCAAGCAATCCCTCCAATTCCTCATCGCCGTCAAAGAAACCCTCGGCGACCAATGGCTCTCGAACACCCGCTATCGTTTCGGCGCATCGTCCTTACTCAACGACCTCCTCCGCCAACTCGAAACCCAACGCACCGGTGCCTACCAGGCACCTTACACTTTCACCGAGGACTCCAGCGCTTACTAAAACGGACCGCGGACTTCAGTCCGCTCCACATCCCCAGCTCTTTCCACCATTCCCCATGCCCGCCAAAAAATCACCCAAGTCCAAAACCCAAGCCCGCGAACTCCTCTTCGGCGACCTCTGGGAGTTCGACCCGGCCCCCGAGTCCGCCGACCCCCGCATCGCCGACCGCTACCAGCTCTTCATCGACGGAAAACACAGCGCCCCGAAATCGAAAAAATACTTCGACTCCATCTCCCCGCGCGACGGCAAAAAGCTCTCTTCCATTCCGCAAGCCGGCCGAGCCGATGTCGACGCCGCCTTCGCCGCCGCGAAAAAAGCCTTCACCTCCTGGTCCAAACTCCCCGGTGCCGAGCGCGGCAAATACCTCTTCCGCATCGCCCGCCTCCTTCAGGATCGCTCGCGCGAGTTCGCAGTCGCCGAAACCCTCGACGGCGGAAAGCCCATCAAGGAGTCCCGCGACTTCGACCTGCCCATGGCCGCCGCGCACTTCTTCTACCACGCCGGTTGGGCCGATAAACTTGAATACGTCGCCCCCGGCCGCACGCTCAAGCCCCTCGGCGTCATCGGTCAGATCATCCCATGGAATTTCCCCATGCTGATGCTCGCATGGAAAATCGCACCTGCCCTTGCAACGGGAAACACCGTCGTCATCAAGCCCGCCGAAACCACTTCGGTCACCGCACTCAAGTTCGCCACCATCCTTGAACAAGCAGGCCTCCCACCCGGCGTCGCCAACATCATCAGCGGCGACGGCGAAACCGGAGCCGCCATCGTCAATCACCCCGACGCCGCCAAAATCGCCTTCACCGGTTCCACCGAAGTCGGCAAAATCATCCAGCGATCCCTCGCCGGCACCGGTAAAAAACTCACCCTCGAGCTCGGAGGAAAAGCCGCCAACATCGTCTTCGACGACGCCCCCATCGACCAGGCCGTCGAAGGCGTCATCAACGGCATCTTCTTCAACCAAGGCCATGTCTGCTGCGCCGGATCACGCCTGCTCGTTCAGGAAAGCATCGCCGAAGCATTCACCGCCCGCCTCAAACGCCGCCTCGCCGTGCTGCGTGTCGGTGATCCGCTCGACAAAAACACCGACGTCGGCGCGATCAACTCCGCCGCACAACTCGCCAAGATCAAGGAGCTCGTGAAAAGCGGTGTCGACGAAGGTGCCACGATCCACCAACCAAACTGCAAGCTCCCAAAAAACGGCTACTACTTCGCCCCGACCCTCTTCACCGGCGTCGCCCAAAGCCACCGCATCGCCAACGAGGAGATCTTCGGCCCCGTGCTTTCCATCCTCACCTTCCGCACCCCGGAAGAAGCGATCGAAAAAGCCAACAACACCCCCTTCGGCCTTAGCGCCGGCATCTGGACCGACAAGGGATCCAAAATCCTCAGCATGGCCAGCAAGCTCAAAGCCGGCGTCGTCTGGGCCAACACCTACAACCAGTTCGACCCATCCAGTCCCTTCGGCGGCTACAAGCAATCCGGCTTCGGCCGCGAAGGCGGCAAACACGGCCTGCTCGACTACGCCACCCTCCAATAACAACTGAAGCCCCCCAATTCTCCAGATTCCCGCGCTCACGGCTCACCTCATCCCATGTCCCTTCCCATCACCAAAACTCCCAAATGCTACGTCGGCGGAAAGTTCATCCGCAGCGAATCCGCCCGCACCTACGAGCTCCATAGTAGCAAAGGCGAATTCCTCGCCCACATCCCGCTCTGCTCCCGCAAGGACCTGCGCAACGCCGTCGAAGCCGCCGCATCCGCCGGTTCCGGCTGGGCCAAACGCTCGCCCTACAACCGCGCCCAGATCCTCTATCGCCTCGCCGAGATGCTCGAATCCCGCTCCACGGAAATGGCCGCCTGGACGAGCGAAAAGGAAGTCCGCGCCACCATCGAGCGCATCGTCCACTACGCCGGCTGGGCCGACAAATACGAGCAAGTCCTCGGCAGCGTGAACCCCGTCGCCAGCTCGCACTTCAACTTCACCGTCAGCGAACCGATGGGCATCATCGGCATCCTCGCCCCCGAGGAGGCCCCGCTGCTCGCCCTCATGACCCTGATCCTCCCCGCCATCACCTCAGGAAACAGCGTCGTCGCCCTCGCCTCCGAAAGCGCCCCCTACCCCTCCATCCTGCTCGGAGAAATGATGGCCGTCAGCGACCTCCCCGGCGGAGTCGTCAACCTTCTAACAGGCCCACGCAGCGAAATGCTTGCCACCTTCGGCACCCACGAACACCTCCGCGCCCTGAGCGCCGTCGCCGAGCAAAACGAAGCCACCACCCTCCAACAAGCCGCCTCCGAATCCGTCAAACGCGTCAAACTCCACGACCCGAAGACCGACTGGTTCTCCAGCACCCACGATTCCCCCTACGCCATCCGCGACTTCCTCGAAGCCAAAACCGTCTGGCACCCGATCGGGGCGTGATCACTCCTTCCCATCCAAATACTTCCAGTCGCCCTTGTAGCGCTTGAAGCGCGAAACCTCGTGGAGCTCCTGCGGCTCCCCATTCACGAAGTAGCTCGCGATAAACTCCACCTTCCCGACCTTGTCTTCTCTGCCGCCTTTCGCGACGGCAACAATCTCAAGGTTCGCCCAGTTCACCTGATAGACCATCTTTTCCAGCTCCTTGCGCAGGCCTTTCTCACGGGTGTCGGGATGCGTCGTTTCCACCAGGAAATCCACGCGACGGAAGAAGTAAGCGCTGTAGCGAGCCCTCATCAACTGCTCCGCCGTTGCCGGCTTCGCTTTCGAGTGATGAAAGGGCATGCAGCAATTGGAATAGTTAATTTTGCTCTTGCACGGGCACAACGATGCCTCGCGCTCCTTCATCGGCCTCACAGATTTGTCGCTCACACGGAAACAATCTCTCGATTGGCTCAACTAATCAAAGAAAACCTCTCCATCTTCGCAGGAAGTGGGCAAACTCCAATTTCTGGAAAAGACGGAGAAGCGAGAGAGCCCCCTTGATTGGCACGAAAAGAACGAACCCAGTTCGAAAAGACCTCGTGCTCCCCGTCACCATCCTAATCCTGTCGGGCTGGGTTTCAGCCAAGCCACGTCCTCGTTCTGCCAACTCGCCTTCCGCCCCGTCTCTTGCCAGGCATGAACATCACAGACTAATCTTCGCGAATCATTTCCGAGAGCAGAACTTCGGACGGCGAACAGAAGTCACCTACGCTAAAATCGCCTTCACGATCTTGCCGTGGACATCAGTGAGCCGGAAATGACGACCCTGGTATTTGAAGGTCAGCTGCTCGTGATCAATGCCCAGCAGGTGCAGCACCGTCGCATGCAGGTCGTGCACGTGAACACCATCCTTGACGATGTTATAGCTGTATTCATCAGTCTCGCCATGGGTGTAACCACCTTTCACGCCACCCCCAGCCATCCACATCGTGAAACAACGGGGGTGATGATCGCGACCAAAGTCCTTTGGTGTCAGCTTGCCCTGACAGTAATTCGTGCGACCAAACTCACCACCCCAGATCACCAAGGTATCCTCCAGCATGCCACGCGCCTTGAGATCCTTGATCAGCGCGGCAGTAGGCTGGTCGGTCAACCTTGACTGATTGCGGATCGCTCCGGGCAGCCCTCCATGGGCATCCCAGTCCTTGTGGTAGAGCTGAATGAAACGCACGCCACGCTCCGCAAGTCGACGCGCCATCAGACAGTTGTAAGCAAAGGTTCCGGGCTTCTTCACATCATCGCCATACATGTCGAGCGTCGCCTTCGATTCGCTCTCGATGTCCGTCGCCTCAGGCACCGAGGCCTGCATGCGGAACGCCATTTCATACTGCGCGATCTGAGTTTCAAGATAGGGATCGGAAGTCTTCTCAAGCTGGAGCTGATGGAGCTTATTGATATGCTCGATCACCGACCGACGGCTCCCATGATTGATTCCCTCCGGGCTGTTCAAATACAGCACCGCATCCTTATTTGGAGCGAAGCGCACGCCATCATGTTTGGCAGGAAGGAAGCCACTCCCCCAGTAGCGCGAAGTCAGCGGCTGCCCACCGGCCTCAGTTGTTAAAACAACGAAGTCCGGCAAGTTCGCATTCATCGTCCCGAGACCATACGAAAGCCACGAACCCATCGTCGGACGACCCGGAAACTGCGAACCGGTCTGCATCATCGTCACACCGGGACCATGGTTGATCGCCTCAGTGTACATCGATTTGATGAAACAAAGCTCATCGGCAATCTCCGCCGTGTGCGGCATCAACTCAGAAATCGTCGCCCCGCTGTCACCATGCTGCTTGAACTCAAACGGCGATCCCACCAGAGGGAAGCTCGCCTGATTCGTCGACATCCCTGTGAGACGCTGACCCTGACGAACCGACTCTGGCAACTCCTGTCCGTGCTCCTTGTTCAGACGCGGCTTGTGATCGAAGAGATCCATCTGCGACGGGCCACCGGATTGAAAAAGATAGATCACCCGCTTCGCCTTCGCCGGAAAGTGCATGCCACTCGGAATTCCGCTCAGCCCTCCGGCATTCGCCTGACTCGTCATGTGCGCGAGCGCGATGCCTCCAAGGCCGATGCCGGTGGAGTTCAAAAAAGTCCGTCGGCTCATGCCAATCGGACTCTCGTGGCCTGTGCAAAGGGGGTTCTTCATCGCTCTATCAGGGATTCGTCGAGGTTCATGATCGCATTGACGAGAACCGCAGCGGCGGCTTGCTTATCAATGGCTACCGATTCATCCATCGGTTTTTCTCCGACCTCCAGCAGCTTACGCGCGCTCTCAGGATCAGCTCGGAAAATCTCCACCTGCGAGTCGAGAAGATCGATCAGAATGTCGGCCTCATCTGGTCTCGGAAGACGACTTGTTAGGACCTGATAAGCCTCCGAAACAAGAGCCTTCTTATCATCTCCGTGAGACTTGAGAAGCCTCACCGCAAGCACCCGCGAAGCCTCCATGAATTGCGGAGCATTGAGAATTATTAGCGACTGCAACGGCGAAACCGTGGTGTCGCGCCGCACGGTGCAGACATCTCGCTTAGGCGCATCGAAGGTCGTCAGCATCGGCGCCGCTGCACTCCGCTTCCACCAAGTGTAGACACTCCGACGATAAAGACCTTCACCCTTGTCCGGTTTCACCGGCTCAAACGAGACCTCCACCTCGTAAGGTTTCACCGGAGGCCCGCCCCACTTTCTAACAAGTAGCCCACTTGCCGCGAGTGCATTGTCGCGAATCATTTCCGCCGGAAGCCGGCTCGCATGACTACGGGCGAGATAGAGGTTCTCCGGATCCTTCTCACGCAGCTCAGGCGTCACCTCCATGCTCTGGCGATAGGTCGAAGAGAGCACCATTTTTCTCAACAGCGCCTTCACGTTCCATCCGCTGTTCATGAAATCGCGGGCCAGCCAGTCGAGCAACTCAGGATGCGTCGGCGGCGTGCCTTGATTCCCAAAATCCTCGGTCGTTGCGACAAGTCCCTGACCAAAAATCAACTGCCAGTAGCGATTGACCGTCACCCGACTCGGCAGTGGATTGCCGGGATCGATAAGCCACTCCGCGAAGCCCAGGCGATTTTTCGGCAAGGACGGATCCATCGGAGGAAGAAAGCCCGGCGAGTTGGCCGTCACCTCTTCGCCATGACTATCGTAAGCACCACGCTCGAGGATGTAGGCCTTCTTCGGTGGTGACATTTCGTCCATCACTGAAATCGCCGGAATCGAATCCATCACTCGATTCCACTCGGCACGCGCCGAAGTTAAGGAGTCGAGCGCTGCTTTGCTTTCGGCATGGTCGTTCTTGAGGAAATACTCTCGCAGCAACGCTCGATCTTCTTCCGTAAGCACTTCCTTCCCCAGAAGCTTGACGAGGCTTTCTCGGTCGAAGCTCTGCATGAATTCAATCGCGCTGAGCTCGCGACTCCAGAATCGGAATTCATCGATCAGCCCATTCCTCAAACCCGAATCACGGTAGCGCTCTCCGAGCACAACTCCGAGATTTTTGCCGTCGCCAACACCAATGAACGTATTGATCGTCCGCGTGAGACCCTCTCTAACAACTTCGACCTCCGTCGCTTGTCCATCGATGTAGATCTTAAGACCCGACGCCTTACTAGATCCATCGTAGCTGACACCGAGATGGACCCACTCCCCCGCCTTGAGCACCTGCTTCGCCTGCACGCGGATCGCATTTCCCGGCCAGAAATGCGCGAGCGAAAGCGTTGGCTTTCCATCAAGCAGGAGAAACTCATAGCCCATGCTCGCTGAGTCATCCGCACCCTTTCCGCGACTGAAAACATTTGCCCGGGCAACGATCTCCGATGGATTGATCCACACCGACGCCGACCACGCGTGCTCCCGCTCGTAGGCACCGACACCCTTCACCTCAAGCGCGTCATCGCCCGTCACCTTGATCGCTTTTCCGCGCGGCCCATCGACCAGCACATTGAGGATCTTGTTCGACGCCGGGCGATCCGGATTGGCCAGATTGGCAATGGTGCCGTTTTCATCCATTTCCTCGAAAGCCAGATAGGCTTCCAGTCCGTTCTGACTGGGAGCCTCCGGCCGGGCTTGCAACCACGCGTCAAATGCCGAGTCCGCCGATTCGAGGGCCTGCTGATACTGGCTACTGAGCTCCGCAAGCTTGCCCGCCTTAATTTTCAACTCCGCCCGCTGGGCATCGCTCGGCAGCGAAAGCGCCGGAGTCGGTATCGCATTCGTGAAGTAAGCGATCAGGCCCGCTTCATCGATATTCGCGAAGAACGAACTCATCGAATAATAATCCTTTGCGGTCAGCGGATCATATTTGTGATCGTGGCAGCGCGTGCAGTTCATTGTCAGGCCAAGAAAAGCGGTGCCTGCCGTTTCCACCCGGTCGCCGACATACTCGACCCGGAACTCCTCAAGAATACTTCCCCCTTCGATGTTGTGACCGTGGAGGCGGTTGAAAGCAGTGGCCAGGATCTGATCATCGGTCGCATTTGGAATGAGATCTCCGGCGATCTGCTCCTTCATGAACTGGCTGTAAGGCATGTTGTCCCGGAAGGCCCGCAGCACCCAGTCCCGCCATGGCCAAACGGTGCGCACGTGGTCGCGCTGATACCCATAGGAGTCCGAATAGCGCGCCACATCCAACCACTCGGCCGTCATGCGCTCGGCATAGGCATCCGAAGCAAGCAAACGATCCACTACCTTTTCGTAAGCCTGCGGACCGGCATCCGCCTCAAAGGCCGCCAACTCCTCAAGCGTCGGCGGCAGACCTGTTAGATCAAAACTCACGCGCCGCAGCAGCTTCGCTTTTGGAGACTCCTTCGCGGGCTCCATTGCGGCCTTCTCGATGCGATCCGCGACAAATCGATCAATTTCATTGCGCGCCCAGCCATCACCCGCTTGCGGCACCTCGATCTCGTCGGGGACCGGAATGAATGACCAATGCTTCTCGTATTTCGCTCCCTGAAGGATCCAGGCATCGAGCAAATCCTTCTCCTTGTCCGTCAGCGCCATCTTCGAACTCGGCGGCGGCATCCTTTCATCATCGTCGTCGGAGCGGATCAGATGGTGCAGCTCACTTTTATCAAGATCACCCGGAACCACGCCGAAGTAACCGCCGAGATCGGCCGTCGCATTCTCGAAGCGATCGAGCCTGAACTCGGAGTCCTGATTTTTCGCATCCGGTCCGTGGCACTTGAAACAACGGTCCGAAATGATCGGACGGATGTCGCGATTGAACGAGACCTCCTCGCCGAAAGCCGCCACGACGACCACCGGAAGTGCCAAGATGACTAGGAACGGGCGGAAATGCATCGCGATTAGATACGATGACCAGGATTCATCCTCTCAAGTTTTGGAACGCAAAAACATCATAGGGGCGGGATTTGCCGCTGTGGCCTCTTCAGACTGACAGTCAAAGACCAGCGCTCCCAAGCCCCATCACGGCCTCAACCATCCGCAGTGCCTCGGAGTTTGATTTCACCTCATGCACCCGGTGGATCAGCGCGCCGTTCTCACGCGTCCATGCCGTGAGAGCAACCGTCGGCCAGTCCCGATCTTCCATGGCATCGCTCTCCAAAAGCCGACCGATGAAACTTTTCCGCGAAAGCCCGATCAACAGCGGCCGGTCCGAAACCTGCAAGTCCTTCAGCCCGCGCAGCAGCGCCAGATTGTGCTCCAGTGTCTTTCCAAACCCAATCCCTGGATCAAAGCACAGCGCCTGCTCGTCAATCCCAGCAGCCGTCAACTCACGCAGCCGTTCTTCGAAAAAGCGCCGCACCTCGCCGACCACATCCTTGTAGTATGGCTTGGCCTGCATCGTCCGCGGATCGCCCTGCATGTGCATCACCACCACCCCGCATCTCTTTTCCGCACACACCCGCACCATCTCCGGATCACGCAGACCACTCACGTCATTCACAATGTCCGCCCCCGCCTCAAGCGCCGCCCGCGCGGTCTCCGGCTTCATCGTGTCGATCGAAATCAAGCCGCCCCACTCCGCCCGCAGCGCCCTGATCACCGGCAGCGTCCGCGACATTTCCTCACCCGCTCCCACATCCGCCGCACCCGGCCTCGTCGACTCTCCACCAACATCAATGATCTCCGCCCCCTCCTCAATCATGCGCCGCGCCCGCTGCAGCGCCGCGTCCGGCGCATCGTGACTCCCCCCATCGGAAAAGGAATCCGGCGTGACATTGAGAATGCCCATCACCATCGCCCGACGGCTCAAATCCAAGGTAGCTGCTTGCGTTTTCCAGAGCATCTAACGCCCGAAATGCCCCCTTGCCCCCCGCCTCGCCAAGCACTAATCTCCGCACCCATGAACTTGAAGCGCCTGACCCTGATCCTTGGACTCATCGTCTCCCCGCTCACCCACGCCCAAATTCCGGGCGTCGATATCGAAGGCCCCTTCGTCCGCGTGAAGCGCAATGAAGACGGCACCAAGACCGTTTTCGAGCGCGGCAACGACCGCAAAACCCTCACCAAGAAGACCTACAACGCCCAGAAAAACGTCACCATGACCACTGTCTACCGTCTTGATGCCCGCGGCAATCCTCTCAAGTGCGACATCTTCGACGGCGCCGGCAACCAACTCTACAAGACCGCCTTCGGCTACAGCAAACGCCCCGGACCGACCTTTGGGAAACTCGTCCAGGAACTGCTATTCGACACCCGCGTGAAGCGTTATTTCCCCGAACGCAACCCCGACGGCACCCGCCGCGAAAAACCCGTCCACATGTTCATCTACTCCTACAATGCCGACGGCTCCGCCAACCTTCCCGTCGGCATGACCCTGATCAAGGGCAAAACCGCCGACGAAGTCTTCGGAAAATCCCAAGCCCTCCCCGACCTTGAGAAATTCGAAAAGGTCGAACCCGCCAACCCCAACGCCCGACCGGTCGGACGGTAAAAGGGAGACATGCACCCCCAAACCCTGCTCTCCATCCTCGTCGGAGCCGCCGTCGCGGCGGGTGGCATCCTTCAAGGACTCCAGTGGAAAAACGCTGCAGCAACCGCAGCCGAAGACGATCTCCAAGGCCAGATCACCTCGCTAGAGAATGAACTCGGGATGCTCAAGCGCGAGAACGAAAGCCTGCGCTCGCTCGCCCAAGGTGGCGGCGAGATCAAGGTGCCCAACGAACTCATCGGCTTCATCGAAAAGGCTTTCGGCTTCGAATTCCGCAGCAGCCCGGTCGTCCACCAGATCGCAGGCGAAGAACTCCGCGACCGCGTCACCGCATCCATCGAAAGCCGCTTTCCGCCGAACAGCCTCGATCACCGCCAGAAGGCATGGGCGCTGATGGGCCTTCTCACCCCCGACGACCGCTTCGCCCCGCAGCTCTCCGCGATGCGCAGCCTCGGTGCCCGCTCGTGGTTCGATGACCAGACCGGCGAAGGCTGGGTGACCGATCGCTTCGATGCCAACAGCGTGCCCGACCAATCCGCGCTCATCCGTGTCCTCGGCCGCATCCTCATTCACCAGAACTACCCGCCACCTCCCGGCTATCCCGGCGACGACGCTTCCCACGCACGCGAAGCCCTCCATCACGGTGCCGCGATGGCCGTTGAAAACCGCTTCCTCGCCCGCCAAGCCGTCGGCATCGGCTTCACCGGCGTGCAGACCGACTCCGGCGCACGCGACCTGTTAGAAAGCCTGCCCGTCTTCGTCAAAGGCATCGCCACTTTCCCATCGCTCCTCGGCACCCCGCGCGCCGAGCGCCTCATGGACCAGGAAGAACTCCTTCAATACCTCCACAAGTCCCCCCAACTCACCTCGTGGTTTTTCCCTGAAAGCGAAGACCTCGAAATCGCCCCCATCGAGCTCCCGGAAAGCCCTCACGAACTCGTCGTCGACGAGTCCGCCGGCATGCTCGGAATCCAGCTCTGGCTGCAGACGCTCGACCCCGAACTCACCCAGCTCGCCCGCAGTTGGCGCGGCGACCGCTACCACCTCACCGCCAAAAACGACATCGCCTTTGATCTCGTCTGGGACATCCGCATGGAAAATGAAGCCAGCGCCAGCGAGCTTCTCGAGCTCGGCCTCGCCATGGCCGGCGCCCTCGCCATGGCCGAAACCGACCCCAAGCCCGGCGAAACCATCACCGGCCCAGATGGCCGCCAACTCAGCGTTTCCCAGCCAAGCCCGGACACCGTCCGCTTTTCGAACACCTCACCCGAGTAAAGCCACCCCGGAAGAATGACTCGACTCGACCCGCATCCTGTCGCATTGGTCCACCCATGACCGCACGACGCGTGATTTTCGACGGCCGAGTTCAAGGAGTTGGCTTCCGCTACACCTGCAAGGACCTCGCCAAGGGCTTCGACGTCGTCGGCACGGTGAGGAACCTCCCCGAAGGCACCGTGGAACTCGAGGTCATGGGCGAAACCGAAGAAGTTGAAGACTTCATCAAGGAAATCGCCGAAGAAAGCCCACTCGCCCACAACATCAAGGGCATGTACGTCACCAACATCTCGCCGCTCGACGGCGTGAAGGGCTTCTCAATTATCAGCTAGGACCTGCCCCGCCACCCAAGCGAGATACTTCTCCGCCCCCTGCCCGACCGGCAGCGCCAGCACTTCCGGCGTATCATACGGATGGAGTTCCAAAATCGACGCCTCCAGCGCCGGATAAGCCTCCGCCGTCGTCTTGATCACGCCTATCACCTCACCCGCCTCCTCGATCTTGCCCTCCCAGCGGTAAATCGACATCACCCCGGACAGCAGATTGATGCAGGCCGCCACTTGCCTTTCCACCAAGACCGCGCCAATCTGTCGCGCCTTCTCAACATCCGGGAACGTGCAAAGCACCACCATCACCTCACTTTTCATACCGAAGTCATACCTTCAAAATCAGAAATGAGAACCACGGAATACGCTGAATACATGGAAAACAAGTGACTTATGACGCGTTGATCAGCTTCTCCAGAACTCCCCCGAAACCGCTCCTCTGTTTTAAAACTTCCGTGTATTCGGTGTATTCCGTGGTTCCCCATCATCTAGCCCCATGAAATCCGGCTTCCTCGAAAAACTCCTCTCCCGCCTCGATCGCATTGATCCAGCCGAGGCCCAGCAGCTCCTTTCCCGCCTCATCCGGGAAAAAGGCTTCCTCGAACAGGTCTTCGAAGCCCTCCACGAAGGCGTCATCGTGCTCGATGAAAAAGGCCGCGTCACCTTCATCAACGCCGCCGCCCAGAAGTTCTTCGGCCTCAGCGACGAAATCCTCGGCGAGCTGCTCATGCCGCGGATCCCCGGTCTCGATTGGAAAACCATCGCCCGCCCCGGCAAAACCATCTCCCGCGACCTCGAAGTCTTCTACCCCGAAAACCGCTACCTCAATTTCTACCTCTCACCGATCGCTTCCGCCCTCGGCAACGAAGCCTTCGGCTGGGTGATGCTCGTCCGCGACCAGACCGCCACCCGCCGTGAAGCCGAAGACAGCCTCGAAAGCGAACGCCTCAACGCACTCACCCTACTCGCCGCCGGAGTCGCCCACGAAATCGGCAACCCGCTCAACTCGCTCGACATCCACCTGCAACTGATGGCGCGGAAGCTGAAAAAACTTCCACCCGGAGACCGCACCCCGCTCGAAGAAAACCTCGGCACCGCGCGCCGTGAAATCCAGCGACTCGACACCATCCTGCGCCAGTTCCTTCAAGCCATCCGTCCCACCACGCCACAGCGTGGCCAGTGCGACCTTCACCAGATCATCCAAGACACCCTCAATCTTCTCGAACCCGAACTCGCCTCCCGCGACATCGCCGTCGAGCTCGACCTCGCCAAAGAATCCCCATCGATGAACCTGGACCCCACCCAGTTCCAGCAAGTCATCTACAACCTCCTGCGCAATGCCTATCAAGCGCTCCAAGGCGACGGCGGCCTGATCAAAATCGCTTCCACCTTCAACGACTATGAATGCAGTATTTCAATCTCCGACAACGGCAGCGGCATCTCGCCCGAGCAAATGGGATCCCTCTTTGAACCCTACAAAACCACCAAACAATCCGGCACCGGACTCGGCTTGCTGATCGTCCGCCGCGTTGTCCGCGAGCACGGCGGCGAAATCGAAATCGAAAGCGAACCCGAGGCCGGCACCACCATCCACATCCACATCCCCCGAGGCCCCAAACCCGTCCGCCTCTTGGAGACAAAAGACAAGGTCATTGACATCGATTAGAAGAAAATCGAAACGCCAAGACGCAAAGTTCGCCAAGTTTTTTGAGTTATGAAAACATCAGTTCATGACCTACCTGAAGCTTTCACAGAAAACCCTCGGGCTGCTCATCAATTTCAACGTTCCCCTCATTAAGAACGGCATCAAGCGAGTGGCCATGAACCACCCGGAGTAGCCGCTTCCCAATATCCTTCCACATCCCCAGCCTTGGCGAACTTTGCGTCTTGGCGTTTCAAATTTCAAAAAGCCACATGACCCCCACCCTCCTCATCGTCGACGACGAAAAAGCCACGCGCGATGGACTCCGCTCGGCGCTCGAAGAAGAATTCGACGTCTTCCTTGCCTCCAACCACAAGGAAGCCTCCTCGGTCCTCAAATCCGAGAAAATCGACCTACTCCTGACCGACCTCCGGCTCGGCGGTGACTCCGGCATGGACATCCTTGATGAGGTCCTCGCGATGGATAAGCCGCCCGTCGCTATCATGATGACCGCCTACGGCTCGGTCGATACCGCCGTGGAAGCGATGCGCCGTGGTGCCTGGCACTTCGTCACCAAACCCCTCAACCTCGACGAAGTCGAAATGCTGCTCAAGCGCGCCAAGCGTAGCCAGCAACTCGAGCTCGAGAACCGCCAACTCCGCGAGCAAGTCCCCGATCCCGCCGGCCTCGGCCGCCTGACGGGAAAATCCGCCGGCATCCAGCGCGTCATCAACACCGTCAAACAAGTCGCCCCCACCCGCGCCACCGTCCTCATCGAAGGAGAAAGCGGCACCGGCAAAGAAGTCGTCGCCCACGCCATCCACCAACTCTCAGGCCGCCCCGCAGAAAAGCTCGTCATCGTCCACTGCGCCGCGCTCTCGCCCCAGCTCCTCGAATCCGAACTCTTCGGCCACGAAAAAGGTGCCTTCACCGGGGCCGCCCAGCGCCGGATCGGACGCTTCGAGCAAGCCGATGGCGGCACGCTTTTCCTCGACGAGATTGGTGAAATCGACGCCACCACCCAGGTCAAGCTGCTGCGCGCCCTTTCCGAACGCACCATCGAACGCGTCGGCTCGAATGCCAGCGTCAAGGTCGACGTCCGGGTCCTCGCCGCCACCAACAAAAACCTCGCAACCCTCGTAGAATCAGGAGATTTCCGCGAAGATCTCTATTTCCGACTAAACGTCGTCCGCGTCGAAATGCCGCCCCTACGCACCCGCGCCGAGGATATCGTGCTGCTCGCTGGAGGCTTCCTGAGGGAGTTCGCCGAGGAAAATGGTCGCCCGATCAAACCCCTCACTGACGATGCCCTCGCCCTGCTCCGCCGCCATCCATGGCCCGGAAACGTCCGTGAATTGCGCACCGCCATCGAGCATGGCGTCGTCATGTCAAACGACTCCGCCATCGACGTCCGCCACCTCCCCGAAAGCCTGCGCGGCGGCTCGCCTTCACCGCAGCCAGCCACCAGCGGGAAAATCGCCCTTGCGGGTCCTCCGGAATTCAACTTGCATGCCCTCGAAACCCAAGCCATCCGGACCGCTCTGAGCGAAGCCGGAGGCAATCGAACTCATGCTGCCGAGCTCCTTGGCATCTCCCGCCGCACCCTGCAGCGGAAACTCAAGGACCTCGGCGTATGATCAAGATAAGGCATTCCCTTCGTCCCCTATGAGTAATCTTTCCACCCAATTCGACGCCGCCGTGATCGTGCGTCGCATCATCTACTTCGTCTTGCTCGTCTGCCTGACGCTGATTCACTTGCTCGTTCTTTTCCGAGGTCTCGGCACGGAGCAGGCCATGGACCAAGCTCAGCTTGGACGGCAAGTCGCCCGCGGTGAAGGACTGACCACCAAGAACATCCGCCCCCTTGAGCATCACCTCGCTCAGGTTCATGCCGAGTCCGACTTGCCCTTCACCGGCCTGCGCGACACCTACCACGCGCCCCTCAATCCGCTCGTCCTCGGTGCTGTCTTCAAACTGGTTGGTGTCGACAAGGAAGGCTCATGGGAAATGGGGCCCAAAGAACTGATCTACCCGCTCGACCGGGTCGTCGCTCTGGTTTCCACCCTCTTCTTTCTCATGGCAATCGGGGTCACCTACCTGTTGGTGAGTCGCGTCTTCGATGCGAAAATCGCCGGCGTCACCGCCGTGCTGATGCTCTTCTGTAACCTATTCTGGAGTTTCTCTCAAAGCGGCCTCCCGCAAATGCTGCTGCTGCTCCTGTTCACCTGCGGTCTCTACTTTACCTACCGCGCCGTGGAATCTCAGGAAGAAGGTCGAGGTTCGATGAGTCAGGCCATCATCGCTGCCGTCTTCTTCTCGCTGATGATCCTCACTCACTGGATCACCGCTTGGATCTTCTTCGGCTTCCTGATCTTCGCTGCATTCGCCTTCCGCCCACGCGGCGTCGTCGCTCTTTCCTCACTGGCGGTGCTCGCCATCTTTGTTGCTTGGCCTGTTTTCCGCATGGCGAATGCCTCCGGCGAACCTTTCGGAGTCGCTCGCTTCGTTTTCTACAATGGCCTTTCGAGCGGCTCAGAAGCCGCCGTCATGCGAACCCAAGACCTGAGTCAGGCACCGCTCGGCATCGACGGCTTGATGCTCAAGATCCTCGGCACCACACTCGTCCAGGCAACGGAACTGATTCCCTTCCTCGGCGGCATCATCGCCGCGCCAATTTTCTTCATCTCCCTGCTTCACCCCTTCAAGCGCCCGTCGATCGCCAATTTCCGCTGGCTGATCCTCATGATGTGGTTCTGCTCTGCCATCGGCATGGCAATCTTCGGCATCGATAGCTCAAACCCGCTTCACCCGAATCAGATCCACATCCTCTTCGCGCCAATCATGGCCGCCTACGGCTTGGCCTTCGTCTCAATTCTCTGGAGCCGCATCAATATCGTTTCCAGCCAGCCGATGATGCGGAATGTCCACTACATCGCGATCGTCGCCTTCTCCGCCGCGCCGATGCTGCTCACCCTTCCCAAGGAAATCCGCATGTATCTCAGCGTCTCGGACAAAGGTGGATGGCCGAAATGGCCGCCATACTATCCCCTCGTCCTCAACCGCGGCCTCGGCGAATGGGTCGAAAAAGACCGCCGTCAGCCGGAAATCGTCGTCTCCGATCTCCCATGGGCCGTCGCATGGTATTCGGACGCCCACTGCATCTGGCTCCCAAACTCCAAAGACGAATTCACGAAGCTCGACGCCAAAGCGACTGATATCGGCACCCGTTTCTCAGGCATCCTGATCACGCCCAACGCACGCGACGGGAAGGCCAGCTATGAAGGTGGAGACTTCGCCGCACTCGTGCTCGATGGAACGATCGCCTCGGTCACAGGACCCACTCCCAATCGTCCTGGATTCTCCATTTACGACAAAGCCCCGACCCTCGCCGACGTCTACCGCCGCTTCCCTAACCGGACGCCGCTTCTCGGCCAGCAGATGATCTACTATAGCGAAAAGCAGATCACCGACTCCAACCAGAGCAACTGATGGCCCGCAAGAAAATCGACACGACTGCCGATGCCGGCCCGGATTTCGAAAAGGCCATCGCCGAGCTCGAGGAAATCGTTGCGGCCATGGAGGAGGAGCAACTCCCCCTCGAAGACCTCGTCGCCAAATTCGAACAAGGCACAAAACTCCTCTCGCGATGCGAATCCGTGCTCGCCTCCGCCAAGAAACGCCTTCAAACCATCGCGGCGCGCCAATCAGCGCCAACCACCGGCGAGAATTCGCCCACCGACTCCAGCTTGTCCCCTGACACGTCCACTGACATGGACGATTCCGACGACGATGACGACATCCGCCTCTTCTGACCTTCCCGCACTTGGCCCAATCCTCGCAGGCATTCGCTCGCCCGATGACGTCAAATCGCTTTCCGAATTCGACCTGCTCAAGCTGGCCGAAGAAATTCGCCAAGCCCTCATCACGAATCTCTCGCGTACCGGCGGCCACCTCGGCCCCAACCTCGGCGTCGTCGAGCTGACCATCGCACTCCACAGAGTCTTCTCCACACCGAAGGACCACTTCGTCATGGACGTCGCCCATCAGGGATACGTCCACAAAATGCTCACCGGACGTGCGGATCGCATCAATACCATCCGCACCTTCAAGGGCCTCAATGGTTTCCTCCTGCGCACCGAGTCCGAGCACGACTGCTACGGCGCAGGCCACGCCGGCACCGCCCTCTCCGCCGCCCTCGGTATGGCCGCCGCACGTGACCTGCTGAAAGACGACTCTCACGTCGTCGCCCTCGCCGGCGATGCTGCCTTCACCTGCGGACCCACCCTCGAAGCGCTCAACAACATCGCCGAGACGACCAAAAAGTTCATCGTCGTCCTCAACGACAACGAATGGTCGATCGACAAGAACGTCGGTGCCATCGCCCGCTACTTCAACGCCCTCCAAACCCACGCGACCTACTCCTCAGTCCGCAACACCGCCGCCGAGTTCGTCGAAAAAATCGCCGGCAAAGCCGCCCGCAACCTCGCTCACAAGGTCGAGGAAGGCGCCAAGAACCTCCTTTTCCCGAACGTCCTCTTCGAAAAATTCGGCATCCGCTACTTCGGTCCCATCGACGGCCATGACCTGCCGTTGCTGATCAAAACTTTCGAATACCTCAAAACGCTCAACGAACCGGTCGTCCTCCACATCATCACCGAAAAAGGCCGCGGCTATCAGCCCGCCCTCGATAACCCCGGCAAGTTCCACGGCCTCGGCACTTACAAAATTGAAGACGGCTCGACCGACACCTCCGACACCCCAACCGCCTCGGAAATCTTCGGTCGCACCGTCACCGACCTCGCCAAGGAAGACGAAAAGATCGTCGCCATCACCCCCGCCATGCCCGGCGGCAGCAAGCTCGACATCTTCAAAAAGGAGATCCCCGAACGCTACTTCGACGTGGGCATCGCCGAGGAACATGCCGCCCTTTTCGCCTGCGGCCTCGCCACCAAAGGCATCCGCCCCATCCTTTCGATTTACTCGACCTTCATGCAGCGCGCCTATGACATGATCATTCATGACATGGCGCTCCAGAAACTGCCTGTTAGATTGTGCATGGACCGCGGTGGCCTCTCCGGCGACGACGGCCCGACCCACCACGGCCTCTTCGACATCGGCTACCTCCGCCCCGTTCCCGGCATCATCCACATGCAGCCCAAGAACGAAGCGGAATTCGTCGCCATGCTCAAATGGATGGCCAAATACGACGACGGCCCCACTGCCATCCGCTACCCACGCGGCCCGATCGCCGGCACCCCCGTCGATGAACCCTGCGCCCCGATCGTTCTCGGCAAGGGCGAACTCATTTCCGAAGGCACCGATGTCGCCCTCATCGGCCTCGGCACCCTGTTTGAAATGGCCGTCGAAACAAAAAAGCGCCTTGAAGAAAAAGGCCTCTCCGTTTCCCTCGTCAACCCGCGCTTCATCAAGCCACTCGACACCGAGCTCCTCGAAAAGGTCGCCCGCAATGCCAAAGTCGTCTGCACCTTCGAAGACCACGTCCTCATGAACGGCTTCGGCTGCGGCGTCATCGAGCACCTTAACGAGGTCGCCATCAAAGTCCCCGTCGAGCGCATCGGCTGGCCAGACGAATTCATCGAACACGGCAAAATCGACCGCCTCCGCGAACTCCACGGCCTCACCTCCGAAAACGCCGTCGAAAAAGTGATGAAGCATTTCTAAGGGAGCCAAAACGGAGCCAAAACGGAGCCAGGGCATTTCTGCCCTGCCGAACCACCCCAAAGGCTCTCTCCCCAAGAAAATCCCGACGGCCCAAGAACTGGGGATCCGTGGTTCTCATCTCGGCTTTTGGGACTCTAGTGTTATACTGCCGCGCATTACCATTTGCGCATCACCATTTGTGAAACGCCTTCTGAATGTGGCTGAAGCGACCCGCTCCAGTCCGTGGGTTCCGGCGTCTCGCCCGGACCTACCTTTCCCTGACTCCGTTTCACAAAACATCACGCCTACCCGTATAGCCATTGATCCCCCATGCGCTGGCTCGACAAACTCCTCCACCCCTCCGTCCTCATCATCGAAGACGGAACCCTCCGAGCCGCCAAAGGCAAGCTCCCCGGCAAAAACCTCCGGGCCCTCAGCACCCTCTTCGCTGACCATCAAATCGCCAAAGCAAGCCTCACCATCGACGGCACCGGGAGAATTCACTTCTCCAAGGAAATCCCCACCGAAGCCCACCAAAGCATTCGGAACATCCTGACCAACCTTTGAGCTTTTTCACACCGGAGAAGCCACCCCACCCATCGACCACTCCCGCCGCCTCCTCATCAGCGGTAGAATCATCATCACTTCAATCCCCCCACCTTGACCAGTATTACCTCCGATGGTATTACTTTCTCATGAAAGTCACGGTCAAAGGCCAGGTCACCATTCCCAAGGAATTCCGGGAAAAACACGGCATCGCACCCGGCACCGAAGTCGCTTTCAAAACCCACGACGGTCATTTGGTCATCGAGCCAACTCTCGACCGTAAAGCAGCCTTCGAAGCTTGGGTGAACCGGGTGGCCGGAAGCAGCGATACCGGCCTGACCACCGACGAAATCATGCAGATGACCCGGGGCGAGGATTGAGATGATCATCATCGTCGACACCAACATTTTCCTCGATCTCTTCAACCGCGACAAGCGCTGGTTCGAGTGGTCGAAGTCAAACCTTGGAGAAGCCATCGCCCATACCATCGCCATCAATCCCGTGATCTACGCCGAACTCGCCGCCGGATTCAAAAAGCGGGAGAACCTCGACCAGCAATTGGAGGATTGGCCAATCAAAAAACTGGATCTCCCCTACGAAGCCGCCTTCCGAGCCGGAAAAGCCTACGTCGAATACAGGAAGCGTGGTGGAACCAAAAGCGCTCCTCTCCCCGACTTTTTCATCGGTGCCCACGCCGAACTTTTAGGCCACACCATTCTCACCCGCGACCCTACTCGCTACCGCAACTACTTCCCAAAAGTCAAACTCATCGCCCCGGAGTCCTGATTGTTCAAAAGTCTCTCCCTCCCCTCTCGTTTCAGACTTCCATGTATTCCGTGTATTCCGTGGTTCACCAACTGCCTTTCAGAATTTAGCCCACATGCACGCCGCCCGCGTCCTCATCGACGGCCCTTCCGAGCTCGTCTTCGACTACGCCATCCCCGATGGCCTGCCCGTCGTCCCCGGGTGTCGCGTCCGCGTACCGCTGCGCAACCGCTCCTCCTCCGGCACCGTCCTCCAAGTCGTCGAAGCCCAGGACCTCGGCTTCGCCCTGCGCCCCCTCGACGCCCTCACCGACCCCGAGCCCCTCATCACCGAGAAGCTCCTCAAGGCCGGTCGCTGGATCGCCAACTACTACGGCTGTAGTATCGAAAGCGTCGTCCGCGCCCTGCTCCCCGAAGCCGTTCGCACCGAAGAGAACTCCGCCAAAACCCGCAAAACCGTCGTCCTCGAAAACACTCCCGACGAAGAAACCCTCGCCAAGCTCGAAAAGCGCGCGCCCAAGCAGCACACCATCCTTTCCCTCCTCACCCACAGCCCGGACAAGCAACTCCCGCTCACCGAACTCGGCGCCAGCGCCGCCGCCTCCGTCAAATCCCTCGCCAGCAAAGGCCTCGTCAAACTCATCGACGAAGAAGTCCGCCGCGACCCCGAAGCCGACGGCCTCGACGAAATCCTCCCCGACTCCCCCCTCACCCTCAACGACGAACAACATCATGCCCTGGAAGCCATCCTAAAAAGCATCGCCGGATCCAAGACGGAAAACGAGATCGCACCACCTTCCACTCAACCCCAGCCACACAACCCCAGCCTTGGCGAACTTGGCGACTTGGCGGTTCCCCCATCCCCAGCCCAGCCAACATCCCCGGAAATCAGCGTCCATCCGCGTTCATCTGCGGTTGAAAACAAACCCATCCTCCTCCTCGGCGTCACCGGCTCCGGCAAAACCGAAGTCTACCTCCAAGCCGCCGCCGCCACTCTCAAGCTCGGCAAAACCGTCCTCGTCCTCGTCCCCGAAATCTCCCTCACCCCCCAAACCGTCCGCCGTTTCCGCGCCCGCTTCGCCCACGTCCAGGAACAAGTCGCCGTCCTCCACTCAAACCTCTCCCAGGGCGAGCGCTTCGACGAATGGCACCGCATCCGCAAAGGCATCGCCCGCATCGTCATCGGCGCCCGCTCCGCCGTCTTCGCCCCACTCCCCGAACTCGGCCTGATCATCGTCGATGAAGAACACGAGAACACCTACAAACAAGACCAGATCCCCCGCTACCACGGTCGCGACGTCGCTGTCCTCCGCGCCCACCTCGAAGGCGCCACCATCGTCCTCGGCTCCGCCACCCCCTCCCTGGAATCCTTCCAGAATTGCCTCGACGGAAAATACCAACTTCTCCGCCTCACCAAACGCGCCGACCACCACTCACTCCCCCTCATCCGCGTCGTCGACATGCGCAACGAAGGCAAAAAAACCAAAGCCAACGACACCTTCCTTTCCGAACGCCTGCGCATCTCCATCGAACGCAAGATCGCCAACAACGAACAAGTCATCCTCTTCCTCAACCGACGCGGCTTCGCCCGCTCGCTCCAGTGTCCGTCATGCGGCCATGTCTGCGAATGCCCGCACTGCTCCGTCGCGCTCACCTACCATCGCACCGACGACCGCCTGCTCTGCCACATCTGCGGCCATCAGGCGATCGTCCCACGCAAATGCCCCGAATGCCGCGACAACGGCATCTTCCTCCAGGGCTTCGGCACCCAGAAAGTCGAAGACGTCCTGAAAAAAGTATTCCCCACCGCCCGCATCGCCCGCATCGACGCCGACGCCATGCGCAAAAAAAATGCCCTCCGCGATCTCCTCAATGCCTTCCAAGCCAAGAAGATCGACATCCTCATCGGCACCCAGATGATCGCCAAAGGCCTCCACTTTCCCAACGTCACCCTGGTCGGCATCCTTAACGCCGACATCGGCCTCCACGTCCCCGACTTCCGTGCCGGCGAACGCGTCTTCCAACTCCTCACCCAGGTCGCCGGCCGCGCCGGTCGCGGCGAACTCGAAGGCGAAGTCATCGTCCAAACCTTCACCCCCCACTCCCCTAGCATCCAGTTCGCCCGCCACCACGACTTCGACGGCTTCGCCGAGCAGGAGCTCGAAATGCGCAAGCAATTCCACTTCCCGCCCTTCACCCGCTGCGCCGTTCTCACAAGTCGCTCGACCCACGAACGCCTCGCCGAGTTTACCCTCGAAACCCTCCACCGCCGCCTCAAGGAAGACCTCCCCAAATCCATCCTCCTAGGCGACCCGCTCCCCAGTCCCCTTGTGAGAAGCCACGGCCAATTTCGCTTCCAGCTCATGCTCCGCGCCGCCAGCGCCCGCACCTTGGCGACCCACGTCCAGTCCGCCCTCAAAAAAACCACTCTCCCCGAAGAAGTCACCGTCGTCTTCGACATGGATGCGTGGAGTTTTACCTGAAATTCTGAAGTACTTTGGCAAACTACCGAACGAGCGACAGCCTCACGCTCAGCCCACACTTTACAGAATGCCGCAACCTCTATTCCCTCGCTCCTTACCTGGCACTGATGCGGCGGACCAGCCGCCCATGGTATCCGGATCAATGATGGCTGATCACCCACATGCCAATGCCAGCGAGCAGAACCAAACAAAACCGGTAGAGAAAACCGGTCATCGCCGCCGAAACCATGAAATCCCTCCCACCAATAAAATCAAAATGAGCGATTGGGAGGGTTCAGGAACAATTGTTCCACTGGGGTTCAGGAGTCCGCTCGGCACATTGGGGTTGAGCTGGGTTCCGGGATCCTCTGGACTCAGAAACTGCCCGTAAAAATCTCCGCCATTTGAGGTAATCTCAATCCCCCAAATCGTGTTGCTTGTTCCAAAATCATTCAAATCCAGACCAATCACACTGAGTTCCTGAGCGGAACCAATTTCGAACGTATCGATGAATATCCCGGAAGCTTTATAGGCACCAGGGTCAAGTGTCACGGAGTTCGCCGCATAGACAGGGGCATCATACGTCCCGCCGATAATGGCCCTGATCGTCGAGTTATCGTTGTTCCCACGTTCGAAAAGTACGACCTCGGGAACCGAATCAACCGCCGGATTGTTGTCGGTAATTCCCGCACCAAAGATTAGGGAAAATGTGTAACTTCCACTTTCACCATCGATTCCCTCCATGAGGCTTAGTGTCGAAAACGCCGACGCGATCGCGAGATCTTGAAAACTCGGAACAGTCGACTCGTGGTCGGCCGGATCCAAGCCTACACGCTCAAACGGGTCGGGATTCCCATCAGAACCGGTATCATTGTCACCTCTTTCCGCGTTGATGGATGGTCTACCTGCACTGACGTAGGCAGAGATCACAGGCACGAATTGTCCACCTCCAGCAGAAAACACAGTGCTCCCGAAAGCGATCGACTCGAGCATGACGTCATCCTTGAAGGGATTCGAAATCGAACTCGTGCTTCCAACGTTATTGCTGCCGGCTGGAATGCTGTAGGTGACACTTGTAGCCATTACCGCAGCATCCGCCAAGACCGGGCCCAACAGTCCAAATCCCCATATCACTAATCTACTACAATTCATAGTCCACTCCACACTACACGACAAAATTTAAGATCGCTTAACAAATGGCAGCTTGGGGTGTAACCTGTTGGTTGTGAAAACAAAAGAAAACAACTCCCAAGCTGCCGGACACACTCTGCACGCACTTCGCGAACTTTTCAAACCCCATCTCAGCCTTTCAAAGCCTCGCCTTACCTG
>CAZVMS010000026.1:0-7722 GCA_964628795.1 uncultured Haloferula sp.
GAGAGTTTCTTTTCGTCGATCTTGTCCTTGGCGCGGCCCACGAGCGAAGGAAACCAGAAATCAACTAACAGTACAAGTGACGTTTTTGTCACATTCAGAAATTCGTTTCAACAAGCAGCGAGCATGCCGAACACTACTGACCACCAGAATAAACCCCGCGATCACAACAAACACTACCGCGTTGTTCTTCCAATTTCCTGTGGCCATTTCCAACATCCTACCTCCGTCGTCAATCCACACCAGAATCGGACCACGAGCTTTAGCTCGCCCCGAAGCCAAGGCCGCTAGTCGTGTCGGGGTTCCCATACGGATCCCACACAAGGAAACGAAGACTACGAAGTAACCGACCCCAAACCTCAACCTCCGCAATCTTCGTTTCCTTCTGAAAAAAACCCGCCACTTCAAAAGTAAAGATCCATCCCCAAGTAAAATTTAGAGTTCCCCCCACCGCCTCTCCTCCGTTTCACTCCTTCCACCAACCATGAAAGCCGCCATCCTTTTCCTCCTTCCGACCCTCGCCTTCGCCCATCCCGAAGACGGCACCGCACCCGGCCACGGGCCCGACACTCCCGTCCGCACCGGCAACGGCGCTTGGACCTACGAAGCGGTCCCCCACTGGGGCGAACTTCCCGAAGGCACAAACGTCGGTCCCACCCACGGTGGCGTGGTCGTCGATCACAAATCCGGCCTGATCTACGTCTCCACCGATGCCGAACACGGCGTGCTCGTCTACCAACCCGACGGCAAACTCGTGAAGAACTTCATGCCGGAATTCAGCGGCTTCCACGCCATGGACATCGCCGACGAAGACGGAAAAACCGTCCTCTACGGCGCCCAGCTCTCTGGACCCAAACCGCTTCGCGTCGTCAAGCTCGACACCGACGGCAAGCTGTTGCTTGAGATTTCAAAAGAAACCATCGGCCCGGTCCAAGGAGGCTGGAAAGGCCTGACCGGCGTCACCGTCGCCCCCGATGGCTCGATTTTCTGCTCAATGGGCTACGGCGCAAACTTCATCCACAAGTTCGATGCCGCCGGCAAGCTGATCAAAAGCTTCGGCGGCAAGGGCGACGGCCAGAAAGTCGCCACCAATACCAGCCACGGCCTGAAGGTCGACCTCCGCTATGGCGAACCCCGCCTGCTCGTCTGCGACCGCGAAAACCGCCGACTTTTCCACACCGACCTCGATGGCAACTGGATCGGCGAATACGCCACCAATCTGCGCCGCCCCTGCTCGGTCTCCATCCACGGCGATTTCTGTGCCGTCGCCGAACTCGAAGCCCGCGTCACCATCATCGACAAAGCCGGCACCCCGGTCTCTTTCCTCGGCGACAACCCGAACAAAGGGCAGTGGGCCAAGTTTCCCATTCCACCGAATGAAATGAGCCTCGGCATCTTCACCGCCCCTCACGGACTTTCCTTCGACAAGGACGGCAACCTCTACGTCGAGGACTGGAATCAAACCGGCCGCGTCACCAAGCTGGTAAAAATCCACTGAATCCCGCCCTGAATCACCCCACACTCGCCTCTTGCATCCCTCGGATTCACCCCTAGCCTCCCCGCGACATGAAACCTCAAATCATCCCCGGCGTCCTGGCTCTCAGCCTTGCTGCGTCGCTCGCTGCAATCGCTGAAGAAACTCCCGCCGCGGAGAAACCCAAGGCCGTTTCACCCCCCGTCCAAATCCCACCCCCAGCCGCTCCCCCAATGGACCCGGCTGAAATGAAAAGCGACTCGTCCTATGGACTCGGTTACCGCACCGGTGGCGAATTCGGCCAACGCTGGGGCAACTTCGGTGTCAGCACCGCCGACATCGACAGCGCCAAATTCCTCGAAGGATTCATGGCTGGCTTCAAAGGCGATGAACCAGGAGTCGACCCCGAAAAGCTCGGCGCCGCGATGCAGGCACTCGGCGACATGCTCCAAAAGCGCGAAAAGGAACTCGGCGAAAAGAACGCCGCAGCCGGCACCGCATTCCTCGCTGAGAACGGCAAAAAGGAAGGCATCGTCACCACCGACAGCGGCCTCCAGTATCAGATCCTTGAAAAAGGCGGTGACACCAAATACGTCGCACCAAAAGAAGGTGAGCCCGAAAAGCAGTTCATGGTGAACTACAAGGGCTCCCTCATTGATGGCACCGAGTTCGATGCCTCACCTGAAGGCCAGCCCGTCCCGATGACCCTGCAGGTCGTCGAAGGCTTCAAGGAGGCCCTCACCATGATGCCTGTCGGTGCCAAGTGGAAGCTCTTCGTCCCCGGCAAACTCGCCTACGGTGAGCAGCGCCGCTCCGCTGACATCGGACCAAACCAGACCCTCATCTTTGAACTCGAGCTCGTCGCCATCGAAGATGCCCCAGCTCCCCAGCACCCGGGTGGCATGCCATTCCCAATGCCGGGACAAGGCCAGTAATTGTCCTCCCGACCAACTTTAGATCCAACCATCAACCAACCCCATGCCTCTGACAAGGCACGGGGTTTTTCTTTTCCCTCACTCCGCCATCAGCGGCTTCACCGCCTCATCATCACCCTTCCAGCGATCGATGAAAGCCGGCTTCATCTCGACCTGAATCGAATCATTCATTCAACATCCATGCCGACAACGTTACTTTGTGTTAAAAAGTTAATTCTCAGAGACCCAAACATGGCATTGCTTTCACCAGCGATGAGGGCGATACTTCCAGCGAAATGAAACGGCACCTCCCCCAAACATGCCGGCTGATTCGTCTCGCCACGGGATTCCTTTTCGCCTTCTTGGTCGCGAACTGCGCTCCGTCCTACACCCTCGTCAAGAACAGCCCCAGCCAGGCCGTTCGCAACGAAACCTTCCAATACCGCAAGTGGGTCCGCAGCACCGCCCGCCCCGACACCGTCCTCATCGGCCTGCACGGCTTCTGTGGTGCCTCCATCGATTACGAAAACCTCGCCAACCACCTTCTCAAGACCCAACCGGACACCGCCGTCTATGCCTACGAACTCCGCGGTCAAGGAAGAGACCCCTTGAAAGAACGCCGCGGCGACATCGACGACCCCGCCAACTGGTCCACCGACCTCCTCGCCTTCACCAAGCTCGTCAAACAAGAGAACCCCAACGCCCGCATCGTCTGGTTCGGCGAAAGCATGGGCTCATTGATCCTTTCCCACACCTACAGCGACGTCGTCAGCAAAGGCGGCAATGCCCCCTGCGATGCCATCGGTGTCACCTCGCCCGTCGTCAAGATCCGCGACGACTTCCCCGCATGGAAAAAAGAACTCGTCCGCGGCATCTCCAAACTCGCACCCGGCGCCCGCGTCTCGCTCGAAGCCCTCTCCGGCGGGCAACCCGTCCAGATGACCGCAGACTCGATTCACTCCGAGCAGTCGGAAACCAATTCTTGGCACGTCGATAAACACACCCTGCGACTCCTCGTCACCCTCGGCGACATGATTGAAACCATGCCCGAATGCGCCTCGAACTACCAAGTGCCCACGCTCGTCCTTTACGGGGGGCGGGATTTCTTCACCTCGCCCGACGACGTCAAATCCTACACTTCCCGCATTCCGAAGTCCACCGACCTCACCCGTAAGTATTACCCCGAAGGCCATCACTTGCTGATGTATGACTCCATGAAGGACCAAGTCATCGACGACATCGCCACCTGGCTCAACGAGCTCCGCGACCAAGGCTGAGGATCCATCCCACCCGCGACAGGCTCACCACTTGCCAAGCCCTCACCACCGCGCCAAGCTTGCCCCCGATCCATGAAGCTTGCTCCACTTTTCGCCGCTGCACTGCTGACCCTCGTCTCCTGTGCGCCCAAGGCCATCGTCCTTTCCGAAGGATTTGATCTGAACCTTCAGAACCAAACAGAGCAGCCCTCAGCCGTCGCCGAAACACCCCCAGCGCCTCTCCCTGAGACCCCCCCGACGCTCAAGCCGAATGACGGACTTCTCGACCCCTCCGGCCTCACCACCATGCCCGCCGACCGCGACATGAAGGCCACCGTCGAACAGCCCAAGACCTCCGCCGTCATCGCGACTCCTCCAAAAGAAGAGGAACCTACCAGCGAATAATCACGCGGGACCCGGCTTGTACCGAACGGTGAGCAGCCCGGTAGAAGCCCGAGTAAGAACGTGGGCTGAAGCAGCCGTAGCGGCCCGAAGAATAGGTGCCGATCATCCAACGCGCGTGCCAGCCACCATACCCCCAGCGATCCGTGCCTGATTTAAAGGGCACCGAATAATCATCGATCGACCGCTCCCGCCGCTCGATCTCCCGCTTCCTCCACTCCGCTACAAACGGCTTCTCGGCGCACTCCGCATCCGGTCCCTCCACCCGCGCGACTTTCCCCTCAGAGTCATACCAAATCGTCTCTCCCGACTCCTCCCCCATCAGCGGGAGCGCGAAGACGAGTATCCAAAGCGGTTTCACCCTCTCAGTCTGCCATCAACTCTCCCTGCTCGCAAGTTCATCAGTGGCATGATCCGTCCCGGTCATGACCCTCCCCCGAACCTGATTCTCACACCCATTTCCAGACTTCCAATCTCACCCCCCTCACCTAAACCCATCCCGTGTCGCGACCTCCGAAAAAGTTTCACCCCCAGCCCTTCGAGTATCACCAGGAACTCGAAGTCGCCATCGACTCCCTCACCAACCTCGGCGACGGCATCGCCCGCGTCCCCGTGCCAAATGTCGAAGACCCGTCGCTGTCCGCTGATTGGGTCGTCTTCGTCCCTTTCACTCTCCCCGGAGAAAAGGTCCGCATCCGCATCTTCCGCAACGACAAAAACCACTCGCGCGCCGACCTCCTCGAAGTCCTCGTGCCTTCCCCAGAGCGCGCCACCCCCGCCTGTCCCCTCTTCGGAGAATGCGGCGGCTGCCAGTACCAGCACTTCACCTACGAAGCCCAGCTCGCCTGGAAAACCCGTCAGGTCGCCGAGCTCCTCGAACACATGGCCGGCATCACCCACGAAGTCCTGCCCTGCCACCCCTCGCCAAAAATCTGGAACTACCGCTCAAAAATCACCCCCCACTTCGATCGCCCCAAAAACGACGTCATCGGTCCCATCGGCTTCCTGCCAAACGGCCGCCGCTCCGGACAAATCGACGTCGTCCAGTGCCCGATCGCCATGGAGGAAATCAACGCCGCCCTCCCCCGCCTCCGCGACGAAACACGCCAACGAGCCAAGTCCTTCAAAAAGACCGCCACCTTGCTCATGCGCGCCACCAATGGCCGCGTCGAAAGCAACCACCACGCTGTCGCCACTGAAAAAGTCGGCAAGCTCTCCTTCGACTTCCTCGCCGGCGACTTCTTCCAAAACAACCCCTACATCCTCCCCGACTTCACCGGCCACGTCGCCCGCGAAGCCTCCGCAGGAAATACGAGGTTCCTAGTAGATGCCTACTGTGGCTCCGGCCTCTTCGCCCTCACCCTCGCCGAGCACTTCGAAAAAGTCGCCGGCGTCGAAGTCAGCGAAACCTCCGCCGACTGGGCCCGCCGTAATGCCGATACCAACGGCATCACCAACACCACCTTCCTCGCCGCCTCCGCCGAAGCCATCTTCAAGGACATTCAATTCCCACCCGCCGAGACCGCCATCGTCATCGATCCCCCACGCAAAGGCTGCTCGCAGGAATTCCTCGACCAGCTCATCGCCTTCGGCCCCGCCCGCGTCGTCTACGTCTCCTGCAACCCCGCCACCCAGGTCCGCGACCTCACCATCCTGACCGAAGCCGGATTCCAACTCGAAAAAGTCCAACCCTTCGACCTCTTCCCCCACACCCGCCACCTCGAAAGCGTCATGACCCTCACCCGCGGCTAATCATCTCCCAATGCGGAGTGGCGCTTTCCCGGACGCCATGGGTCGGCAAGGCGGCTTTCCAGCCGCCCTACCTCCTAAGCATCAAAGCCCCCCGTTGCCCCAACCTTCGCAAAAGAAGCCCGAACCACCGCCTCCATCTCCCCCATCTTCTCCTCAAGACATTTCACCAACCTCAACTGCGTCCGGCATCGCTCCAGATTATGTCCCGCATGGTGAATCTTGAAATACCGATCTCCCTCAAGGTGATCTGTTAGAAAGCGCATCCCCACTTCCAGCGTAATCAGCTTCGCCGAGAACGCCAGATTCGCCACCTCCACCTCATTGAGAAATCCCCCCGCGCTGCTCAAGTATCCATCCACCAGCGCCTCGAAGATCGGCATCCGCACCATGACCTTCGAAAGGTCAGTCTCATCCTCCGCCGCCGGACTCACCGCCGAGCGCACCATGTCGCCGAAATCATAGAGCACCGAGCCCGGCATCACCGTATCCAGATCGATCACGCACACCGCTTCATCGCTCTCCTCATTGATCATCACATTGTTGATCTTCGTATCATTGTGCGTGATCCGCTGCGGCATCTCACCCCGCGCCAAAAGCCCTAATACCCGATCCACATCACCCTCGCACTCACGTATGAAAGCCAGCTCCTCCTCCACCTCCGCCAGCCTCCCACAAGCATCCGCTTCCACCGCCTTCATCAAGCGATCATACCTCGCCCGCGTGTCGTGAAACCCCGGAATCGTCTCCACCAACAGCTCCGACGAAAGATCGCTCACCAAATCCTGAAACGCGCCAAACGCACGCGCCGCCTGATACGCCTGCCGCTCATTCTCAACCACATTGTACGTCCGGCAGCCCTCAATGAAATTGTAGCAGCGCCAGACCCCGTCGCCTTCATCCGATACCCAGAACTTCCCATCTCGCCCCGGATACAGCGCCAGCGTCTGACCACTTTGATCCTTCTTCGTCCGCATCACCCGCGCATTGATGTGCCGCGTCACCCGCTCGACATTCTTCATCACCGCCATCGGATTCTCAAACACCGTCGCGTTGATTCTTTGCAAAATATACTGACGCTCCTGCCCGTCCTCCGTCTCGAAACCCACCTTCCAAGTCGAATTGATATGACCCGTCTCAATCTCCTCCGCACTCGTCAATTTGCCCTCAACAGCAAATCTCAGCGCAATTCCTGTGACAGTTTCGAGACTAATCGGTGACGGCATCCAAGGATCATGAAAATATCCCCCCGATAGTCCACCAAAGAGCGAAGTCATTTCGTCATCCAATGCTTCAATGAAATTCATGCCCATCGAGTCCATTTGCCGCTAGAACGCGCCCGTCAGAATGCTCCCCGCCAAACCTTTCAGCTACCCCGGCATCCATGGCGACATCGAACGCCTCTCCAAACTCCTCGCCATCGGCCTGCAAACTGCCACTTGGCACCCACCCGATAGCCCCGCCATCCTCAACCTCGCCTGCGGCCGCGCCGATGAATCCGGCATCCTCCTCCGCCACCTCGCTCCCGCCGCCAAGCGCCTCTTTTACCTCGGCATCGACCTCCGCGCGCCCGAGATAAACGAAGCCCGTGCCCGCTGGATCCCCACTGCCCCGCTCGGCTGGGACCTCGACTTCCGTGTCGGCGACGCCGCCCGCACCGACCGCATGAAGCAGCTCCCGTCCTTCGACTTCATCTTCATCCGTCACCAGAATTTCTGGCACGACATCCCCACCTGGACCGACCTCTACGCCAACGCCCTCGACGTCCTCAAGCCCACCGGCCTCCTCGCTAGACCCTATTCGAAAAGCCATTCGGGCAGGGTGATTTTCGAATTTTTAGTTGAAGCGGGCGGTCTGCAGAGGGTGCCGAGGGCTTGCGGGAGGTGCGCAGCGCCTTTCACTGGGAAAAATGGCCCAGCACCCTGACTAG
>CAZVMS010000027.1:0-15723 GCA_964628795.1 uncultured Haloferula sp.
CAGGAACTCGCATCCGGCCAAGTCGACATGGGGAATAAATCGATACATGAGGATCCAGAGTATCAGGGTTCCGGGAAGAGAGGAGAAGAATCATGTCCTTGGCCGAATTGCTGCTGTCTTTTGGTTGGAAGGTGTCGATGTCAATTCGGTCGATTTCACCATGAAAACCCGACCAGAGGGTGGGAATTCACAACTCCAGCGCTCACTGATGAAGATCATCCCCATTTCCGAGGAGGAACTCTGAGTTTTACCCAATCACAGCATTCAGCGTCGCGCTCGGGCGCATCGCATCCGATGTCTTGGCGAAATCAGGAAGGTAGTAACCACCGATGTCCAGCGGCTTGCCCTGCACACCATTCAACTCGGCGACAATCGCCTCTTCACCCGACGCAAACTGTTCGGCAATCGGAGCAAACTCCGCCTTCAAGTCCGCATCCTTATCCTGCGCCGCAAGCGCCTGAGCCCAGTAAAGCGCGAGGTAGAAATGCGAGCCACGGTTATCAATCCCACCAATCTTACGAGTCGGCGACTTGTCTGTTAGAAGGAACTTCGTCGTCGCATCATCGAGCGTATCCGCAAGCACCTGCGCCTTCGCGTTGCCATACTTGTTGGCGAGATGTTCAAGGCTCACTACCAGCGCGAGGAATTCACCGAGCGAGTCCCAGCGAAGGTAGTTCTCTTCAACGAATTGCTGCACATGCTTCGGAGCAGATCCACCGGCACCGGTTTCAAAAAGACCACCGCCATTCATCAGCGGCACGATCGAAAGCATCTTCGCGGAAGTGCCTACCTCGAGAATCGGAAAGAGATCCGTGAGATAGTCACGCAGCACGTTTCCGGTCACGGAAATCGTATCCTCGCCCTTCTTCAAACGCTCGCAGGTGAAGGTCGTGGCCTCCTCCGGAGACATGATCAAAATTTCGAGACCATCCGTGTCGTATTCGCCAAGATACTGGCCGACCTTCTTGATCAACTCCGCATCATGCGCACGGTTTTCATCAAGCCAGAAAACTGCCGGCGTATTCGAAGCGCGAGCACGAGTCACGGCAAGCTTCACCCAGTCCTGAATCGGCGCATCCTTGGCCTGGCAGGCACGCCAGAGATCGCCGGCTTCCACCTCGTGTTCCAGCAAGGTCGCTCCCTTGGCATCGACCACGCGAATGCTTCCCTTTCCGGGGGCGACGAAAGTCTTGTCGTGCGAGCCATACTCCTCGGCCTTCTGAGCCATCAGACCGACGTTTGGCACAGTGCCCATGGTCGTCGGATCGAAAGCACCGTTCTCACGGCAGAAATCAATCGTCGCCTGATAGACGCCAGCGTAGGACGAATCGGGAATCACCGCGAGGGTGTCCTGCCGCTTGCCTTCGGCGTCCCACATTTTCCCGGAATCACGAATCATCGCGGGGATCGAGGCATCAATGATGATGTCACTCGGCACGTGGAGGTTGGTGATGCCCTTGTCGGAGTTCACCATCGCCAGCGCCGGACCGTGCTCGTAGCAGGCCTGGATGTCCGCTTCGATCGCCGCCTTCTTGTCGGCCGGAAGCTGATCGAGCTTGGCAATCAAATCACCGAAGCCGTTGTTGAAATCCACGCCGAGCGCATCGATCTCAGCACCGTGCTTGGTCAGCAGGTCGCGGAAAAACACGCGGACGCAGTGGCCGAAAATGATCGGGTCAGAAACCTTCATCATCGTTGCCTTCATGTGCAGCGAGAAAAGAATGCCTTCCTGCTTCGCCCGCGCGATCTGCTCACCAAGGAAGCTGATCAGCGCGGCTTTGCGCATCACCGTGGCATCGAGAATCTCACCTTCTAACAGAGGAGCCGCAGCCTTCAAAGTCGTGACGGTTCCGTCTTCAGCGACGAACTCGATTTGGAAAGTGGTGGCTTCTTCCAGCGTGATCGACTTCTCGTTCGAAGCGAAGTCATCCTTGCCCATCGTCGCGACGTTCGTCTTCGAGTCGCTTGACCAAGCACCCATGCGGTGTGGGTTGGCCTTGGCGTATTCCTTCACGGCCTTCGGCGCGCGGCGATCGGAGTTGCCTTCGCGGAGCACCGGGTTGACGGCACTGCCCTTGACCTTGTCGTAGCGCGAACGGATGTCCTTCTCCTCATCGGTCGAGGGCTCGTCAGGGAAGTTCGGCAGCGCGTAGCCCAGCGATTGGAGCTCGGCGATGCAGGCCTTGAGCTGAGGCACAGACGCCGAAACGTTCGGCAACTTGATGATGTTCGCCTCAGGCGTCTTCGCGAGATCGCCCAACTCGGCTAGCGCGTCATCGATGCGCTGCTCGTCCTTCAGAAATTCCGGAAACTGGGAAATAATCCGAGCGGCCAGCGAGATGTTACGGGGTTCCACCTTGATGCCCGAGGACGCCGTGAACTTGCGAATGATCGGAAGCAGCGAAAAAGTGGCGAGCGCGGGGGCTTCGTCGGTCTGAGTGTAGATAATGGTAGGAACCTGGGACATGATGGCATCTGGACTGGTTTCGTCGGACGTGGGTTTAGTGCACCGGGCGAGCCGGGTCAAAGGATTTGCCGTCAAGACACCCTCGATGCCACGACTCCAGGTGAAACTCGCGACGGAAGCCGCAGATCACCTCTTTCACCCAATGAAACGAAGACTCCACAAATGGGCCCTCCCACACCTCAACTAAGGCCGCTTGAGCGTCATCGTGCCGCGATCGGCCTTCGATTCGTAGCTCGCCTTGAACTCCGTCGGCGTCAGCTTGCCCTTCACCGAATAGGTCCCAAAGCCTGCCGGAAGCTCCATTTTCCCCTCCAGCGGCAGATTCCCCTGAGCATCCGGTGCGGCCGCAGTGGTATGGGTGTAGTCGCCAAAATGCACCAAACCCCAGCCCGCCCGATAGCGAAAATCATAGTGGCCCGCCTTTTCCTTGCTCGGATGCACCAGGCACCAAAGCGGGCCCTCGTGCCCATTGACCTCGCTTTTCCACTCGCCGATCCAAGGCCCCTCGACGGTGGTCGGTGGTTTCGGCTGGGCGAGCGTCTCTTTCGCGAAATCCCGCGTGTAGGTTCCGGGCACGCAGGAAGCGAGCAGCAGTAGTGGCAGAAAAAGAAGTCGGTGCATGGATCGGATCATCTCTGCTAAAGACTCGCGCATGCCGCCCCGCGAGTCCACCGCCGATGCCGAGAAAAAAGTGCGCCAGATCTATGCCGAGTGGGAAAACCGCCCGCTCGAACGCGCCTGCACCGGCATCGCGAAGTGCTGCCATTTCAAACTCAACGGCCGCACACCCTACCTGACCCGCGGCGAAGCCATCGTCGCCGCCCGTGCCTGGCGTGCCGCCGGCCGCAAGGAAGTCGTCCCCGCCCCCGACGGCTGCTGCCCTTTCCTGAAAAACGAGCGCTGCCAAATCTATGACGGTCGCCCCTTCGGCTGCCGCACCCATTTCTGTGAAGCCGCCGGCGGCCCCGCATCGCGAAAGGAAGTCCGCGACCTCATCCAGCGACTCGAAGACATCGACCACCAACTCGGCGGCGACGGCCCCGTGAACTTCGTCACCGCCGTGACGGAGGCGATGGGCACCGTCGGTCGATAGAACCCTCGCGTCTTTCATCGGGAAAGAGGCTCTCAATTTGATCAATCGGATGATCTGCTTCGTTGATGACTATGTTCACTCGTCGCAATTTCGTTCTGATGGCAAGTTCATACAGGCCCGGCCATCCTTCAATTTTCAGAAGTGACCATCCCGCGATTCGTTCCCTTCGAAAGCTCCCATTCCAGTCGCCACTGAATCTGATTGTCGTGTCGTTGACCTTCCAAACGCCGACCCTCCGACCCTGTATCAGAGGAATTGAGGCAAATGACACACCAATCAGAGCAACCATAAGAAGAATCGGGGTGAGCACACTCACCCCGAGGTCCGGTAAAGTCTGGTAGAAGAATCCAGTCCACACCAATGAAATTTGCCAACCTTCACCTTGCGGAAATCGTCTTCGAAACAGCGGAAGAGAAGCGGCTCGTTACACGCCCAGTCGAGCATTTTGGAGAATTCCTGCTCAAACAGCTCTCCCTCTCGGAGGTCATCGGACTTGATGTAACTGCCAGCATCAAGAAGCTCCCCTACGGCAGCAGGATGGAATCTTGAAGCCAGCATCGATTCAGATAGCTCGCAAGCGCCGCAGAAAATCCTCTCCATCGACAAGCTGCACGCGTCCGGAGTCAATATCATCGGCCCGACTGCGAAGCTCAGCAAGCCACTCAGTGCTGAGATCACCGTCATCGACAGGTGCCACGAGGCTGACGAATTCATGCCGCTCGTCGGCGCTGAGTTCGGCATAGCTTTCAGCCAAAAGACGGACTTTCTCGGAGACAGGCATGGCCGAATACTACCTCATGCCTGCGTTCATTCCAGCTCTTTTCAACCAAGCCACACCCACTGGAACCAAGCAACAAATCTCCTCAACTCACTCCTTCACCGCGTTCAACCGAATCACTTCCCTTTTCCTTTCCGTCTTCCGCGGGCGAGGAGCCAGGCAAAGAAATCGTGGGCTAGCTCGCGTGCTTCGTCCTTACTTCTGCCTTCCTTCCTCAGGAAGCCTACTACGGGATCGTAGAAGGCTTCGCAGAGTTCACTCAGGGCCAGGCGGGCATCTTCGGTCTCGCCTTTGGCGGCGATCACGGGGGATGATGGAGAGAATTTCCTGAGAAACTCAACGTGAACCGTGGCTGCAAAATGGAAAAAAAATGAAATTGCAAAAGGAGTCGCCACCAAAAGGGTCCCGATTGAGGCGTTTTTAGCGCAATTGGGGGGATTGCGGTCTTGAGGTGCCGTAGTCAGACCCGCTAATGACTTGAAAAATCCTATTTGCCGCTGGTGAATGCGGGGATCTGGAATATTACTTTGTAAACACCGCCGCAGGACTTATCAGTTCCGAGCCGAGGTTTAAAAAAACACCTTCATTTATGAAACTTGCAAACGCCTTTCGTCGGTTGAATCGCGTGGGAGCCAAGCAGCGCGGCTTCTCGCTGATTGCCACCCTTTCGGTAATGATCCTGCTGTCGCTACTCGCGGTCGGAATGCTCTCGCTATCGACCGTTTCGCTGCGAAACTCGACGCGGAACGCCGGGATCGCCGAGGCCAAGGCGAATGCGCGCCTGGCCTTGATGCTTGCGATTGGAGATTTGCAGAAAGAAATGGGGCCTGACATGAGGATCAGCGCTGAAGCGGCAGTGTTCGACCAGAGTCCTGAGTCGGAAGAGATTGACGGGGTAGCGCAGCCGAATTGGTTGGCGAGCTATCACTCTTGGGGTGACTGGCTGAATAACGACTACACCCTCCCGGATGGAGGAGGAACCCTGAAAATCGGGGATACCTACGAACCGATGCGGAAGAAAATGTTTCGCCGCTGGTTGCTGTCGATGCCCAATCAACTGAATCAGGATGTGGACGCCGCAATGAGTGACGGTGGCTGGGATGAAGCGGACTCGGTGATCATGGTGGGGGAAGGTAGCCTTGGAGATGTGGCCAAATCGCGCCCCGAACTCGTGACCCGGGCCTACGCGGTGCCGGTGGGCGACCGGGGATCACAGGCTTGGTGGATTTCCCCCGAGAACCATAAGGCCAGAATCGACCTTTCCGCCCGGGCGCGGGTTATGGGAACTGCCGAGTGGGAGACTTCGCAAGGCGATACGGGGGAGGTTGGAGTCGGTGCGCTCGATGAAATGGCCGAGTTGAATAAAGAGACGTTCCCCTCTGAAAAGCTCGTTTCGGTCGACACCTTACGTGCCGCAGGAATCCCCGAAGATGCGGTGGAATCCCGGTTTCATGATTTGACAGCGAACAGCAGAGGGGTGCTCGCGAGTGTCCGCACCGGACATCTGAAAAAGGATCTCAGCCTGCTGTTCGAGCAACCGAACGCAAAACTCCCGAACCCTTTCCGTTTCAATCCGGTCCGGGATATCCGGGAACCGTCGATCCGCCCGATGAGCTCGGAACTGGCGGCCAAAAACCCTGTCATTCCCAATCGGCATTTCGCCTCATGGACCAACATGCGGCACTACTACCGCATGTACCGCAGTGATACGGATGCCACCCGGACGGAGCAAGGTGTCACTGGAGCTCTCGACTGGAAAAGCAGCAAGCCCTCCACCGACTTCGCGACTTCGACCTCGATGCAGCAGACCAATCCGCGTTGGGATGGGTCGAACCACTACTGGCGGGCACCGGTCCTGGCAAAACTGACTTTAGTCTACAGCTTGGTGGCCAAGCCGGGCTCTAGCCGGGAAAAATACCGGTGCCTCCAGTATTACAGCCCCGTCTTCACGTTCTGGAACCCCTATAACACCCAAATGGTCGTTCCATCCGGCCAGATGACGATCTCTTCCAAGGCCTACAGAATGTGGCCCACCAACATGGCATTCTATCTGAACGGTGTCTATAAAACCAAGAACGGGTATGCCGAGGCGAAGAACTTTAACGGGAAGCTCAGTTCCGGGGGGAGGGGCGACATCATATTCGAGCCCGGGGAGTTGAAGGTGTTTTCCATGAAGACAACCATCGACAGCTCCACAGGAGGCGGTCTGGAGGCCGAACTTGTCCCCGGCTTCGATCCGAATGTGGTCGTGGGGGATGAGCGGACTTGGACCATCGGCAGCGGGAACAATGGGATTAAAGAATTTTCCCCGTCAGAGAAGCCCGGTGTCTCCTACGAGTTCTCCTGTGCCCAGTGGGGTGGCGGAGTGAACGTGGGAAACACCCCAGGCGCGATGTTCATCGAATCGTCATTGTCGGGAGGATCAGGAAAATTGCCCATGACGTATTCGAATGACTGGTTCCAACGGAGTCCTGCCCGGCCCGATCAGACCAACACCCCGATTACCCCTCCCGGTGCGGGCAATCTTGCGACCTGGGAGTTCGACGGGAACCCAAAGATCGTGGCCTACGCGCAAATGGCGATCAAGGGGCTGTTCGAGTTCGATTACCCGAGTATCAGTTGGGCTAGGGACTGGCGAAGCCGGAACTGGATCCAGGCCCCGCCATTCTACTTTGGAAGTGGGATGTACATGTCCCTTGATGACACGATCGCCCACACCCAAAGGCTGGACTGCCCGTACATTGTGAATTTCGGCCCCACCACCACTTTTGGCATCAGCAAGATCATCGGGCAAATTGGCGACAAGGCCTTCCTTGGTTCCGGCGCTCCCGCCTACGAACAGGTCACCTCGGCGGCCATGCTGGAACTCCCCACCGCGCCAATCGGCAGTCTCGCTGGCTTTGCCGGTATGCGCATCAATCCAGGCTGGGTGAAGCCCAGTCAGTATCTGAAGCGCGGCCTGAGCTCCTCGGACCCACTCCAGCTCAAGCCTCAGCAATTTTCCGGAGACGGCAGCAGTGTGGCGAAATGTTCGCTCTATTCATCCGAAAGCAAGCGGGTCGCCTATCAAAGTGGCGTCACCGGCCCCGGCATCGGGAATTCCTTCATGCACCCGATGCTGCCAAGAAATGACGTTTATCGGTTCATCAACAACTCAGTGAGCCGGGACGTCATCGACCGGACCAACCCCAGCGTGACCGAGGAAGTCGATACGCAGGCCTACTGCGACTACTGGGATCATGTGTTCCTGCTCAATGACGCGCTGTGGGATGATTACTTTGTCTCCTCCCTCGCCGACCAAGGTCGGCCCGGTGCGAGTAGCGGGCTCAGCCTCGATAACAACATCGACCGGCTGATCGAAGGCGACCCGATCGCCAATTCGCGCTACCGTTTTCATTCTGGGACCGGGGAACCCTCAGAAATCAAGGAGAAGCTGGCGGCGGAGGACGGCTACCTGAAGGCGGCGGCATACCTGATGGTAGATGGCATGTTCAACGTCAACAGCACCTCCGTCGACGCTTGGCATGCCCTGTTCGCTGGCATCCGCGAGCGCAAGGCGGTTTATCGCGACGGATCCGGACGATTGAGTGAAATTGATGTTCCCAATGATCACATCGCGGTTACCCGCTTCAACACAGAGGTTTCCGACAAGGAGATGGATGACGCTGGACGGGGCGTCACCATGCCCGATGGCTCGAGTGGCTGGTCCGGCGTGCGCTTCCTGAATGACGATCAACTCAGGAAACTGGCCGAGGAATGCGTCAAACAAGTGAAACAGCGGGGACCCTTCCTCAATTTCTCTGAATTCATCAACCGCCGCTTGTCCAATGACGATCTCGGCTTGATGGGCGCGCTGCAGAGTGCTATTGATTACGATGATCGTTCACCCGATTCCTCGTCCATCAACTATCGCTACAAGAGTGACCCAGTGTTGATGCTGAAGGCGGCGGATCTCGGAAGAAACAGCTTCAGCACCCCCGGTGCGGCCGAAGGATCGCGCTTGGCCGGGATTCCCGGCTATGTGATCCAGTCCGACCTGCTCAAGCCGATCGCCAACACGCTTTCTGTCCGCGACGATACTTTCCGCATCCGCGCTTATGGAGATGCCAAGGATGCCAAAGGCACGGTGCTCGCCCGCGCGTGGTGCGAGGCCATCGTTCAGCGCGTCCCGGAATACACGGACCCCGTGAACGATGCATCCGTGCCCGCGCGCTTGCTTAGTCCCGACGGCACCTTCAGTGACAATGGCGCGCTGTCCGACACGAACCGCAGGTTCGGGCGGAAGTTTGTCATCGAGAGTTTCCGCTGGCTCCATCCGGATGAAGTCTGATTCACTCCTCTCTTCGGTTTCCTTATGAATAACTTACTCTTGCCCCTTTTCATGGCTCTTGGAACCGCTGCTGCCTTGGCAGCGGAAGATGCTGAGACCGATAGCAACGAGCGCGCCCCGCGTGGCCGCGTGGCGTCGTTTGTCTATACCAGTCTGCCGAAGGATTTCGAAAATCCGGTCACCGTCATGGCCGATGAGAAAATCAGCCAACTGCTCCTTTCGAAGCTCTCTCCCAGTGATCCGGTGAAGATCCCCGCAGATGGTATTCTGCGCATCGTGCGCGAGGTGAAGAACGCCGAGGAACCGGAAACACCCCAATACCTGACCCTCGCCCAAGCCGCCATTCCCGAGTCCGTTGTCAACGCCGTGGTAATCCTCATGCCCATGGCGGATAATTCCAAAGGCTTGCTATTCAAGACCAAGGTACTTGACCTTGCCGCGTGTAAGGGTGGTGACAGCATGTTCTTGAACATGACCAAGTTCAAGATAGGCATTGAAATGGGAGAGGAAAAAATTGGTGTCGGCCCCGGCCAACTGACTACCCATAATCCGCTTGGCACCGCAAAAACAGTCAGCCTGCCCATCCGCTTCAGCTATTTCCATCCAGTGCGGAAGGAATGGGCAATGATCACCGCATCGACAGTGGCTCTGTATTCAACCCGCCGCGAACTATGCATCTTCACTTGGGACGAACGATTCAAGCGTGTGGATTTTGAGAGCATCACGCTGCCGTCGTTGTAGAGGCATGAGATGAGAAAGGGAACTAGGGAAGCGCTGAAATCCGCATCGCTTTCGGCCAAGAGATGGACTTTCTCGGAAATCGCCATCGGCGAAGGATATCCGCGTTCATTCCAGCCCTTTTCAAGAGGGTCTGAAGGCTTGGCGTAAAACCTCGTCTACTCACTCCTTCCCGGCGTTCAGCCGAATCACCTCAATCCCCAACGGGCTGCGCGGCTTCTCGCCATCCGCGCGATAGAAGACCACGATGCTGTGCTGGCCGGGGCCCTGCTCAAGTGACCTCGAAACCAAACGCTTAAAACCATTGCCCCTCGACAAACCCACTTGAAAACCGATCGGCTTACCGGGGTTCAAAGTTCGCATCACTGGGCGCTTCGGTGGCAGGGCAATCTTCTCCGAATCATAGACCACCGCCACCGTTCCAGGCGCGACATTCACCAAGCTCGCCTTGCCCGGGGGAAGATTCGCAGGAATCACGAACGACGATGGCTTGTCCCAAGTGTTGTCCTTCTGGCCGCGCCACATCACGACGATGAAGTCGCCGTTCTCCGGCGGCTGGATGCGATGCCATGGCTCGCTTTCCATGCCGGCCTTCGGCACACGAAAAATCAACGGCCTAACACCTCCAGGCACCGTCACCGGCGCGCTCATGCTTCCCATCCGCAAACGCAACGAACCACTCGCCTTTTCCCTATCATCGCCCGCTGCTACCATCACCTCCAACTCCACCGGCGGCAAACTCCCCGGAGGCGCGGGCAACTGATAGCGCACCCCATCCCGGATCTCCTGACGAAATGGCGGATCTTCTCCCACGGTCAGCAAACGCATCTGTCGCGGCGGCGTCTTCACCGGCTCCGCCTCATCCGCTGCACGAAGGACGAGCCCACCAGCCAACAACAATAGCAAGGGAAAGCAAAAGCGCATGCCACGAAATGAATCAGACTTCATCGGGTCGCAACCAGCGGAATCCGGTAATGATGAAACGACGCCCGAAATCACCGGCTTCACCCGGGTCCTTCGGATTCAGACCGCTGGCATCCGGATCAAGCGGCTGCGGAGTGCGCTGAACGGTCGCCTCACACCAGGCACGCGCCAGCACCTGACCTCCCGGTGTCGAGCTTTCACCGTATGCCCGAATCACGAAACTATCCGATCGCACGGTCAATGCGGGCGCGAGAACCTGCAACACATCGCCCTGCGTGAGGTATCCCGGAGCACCCCACGCCTTGCTGCTGGGTTTGAGCGTCTGCTCAAGCCGGGTGGCATCCCGGATGTTGTCGGGGTGCCGATAGTTTCCCAGTGACTTTTCGTTGTTCAGCGGGTAGGCGGAATTGAAAGTCTCATTGAGCCCCGTCTTGTCGATCGCCGCCTGCAGCGCACCCCTCCGCGAAGTTTCATCATTGCTGAGTCGACGATTCACAAAATCCGCCATCGAAAGGAAGGGCCCACGAATCTTCACTTCCTCGACGATCACTTCCGCCAAGTTCCCGATTTCACCGTCGCTAAGCATCCGGAATGACGACCATACGTCACCCTGACCATCGCCACCAACTCCGCCGTCAGATCCATCAACGCGATCAAGCAACCTCGCAAACGGCGTCCCCTTTCCACCACCCGCATCGCGAGTCGCCGCAAGCATCGCCTTCCAAGCCTCGACGCTGGTCGAGTTCACATTGAAAGCCCCATCCACCACGAAGTGATAGGCCGCCCGATGGTAATCCGAGAGCTTCTCGTCCGTGACCTTCTCGGTGGCACCGGGAGCCAGCACCATGCGACCATTCGGCAGCGGATTCTTTACCGGATCCTCAACAAACTTCGCCTTGTCCTTCGCCTCACCGCCCGAAAGGAAGAACCGATCCCACAACGCATGATTCACTTCATAGGAAAGGTCATAGACAACATGATCCCCACCCGGAACCTTCTGCAACAACGCGCGCGCCGTTTCCGCCCATTCGTTCTTGGAAGTCGAGCGCTGCTGATCGCGCGACCAGCCGATCACATCGGGATGAAAACCACCTGCCGAATCTTCAGCATCCGATGCCGATGGCGGAATGGTGCGTGCGGTGTTCTCCAAACCGAGTCGAGGATCGATCAGAGAATTCCCGATCGCAAAGGAGGGATGCCAGATAAACTCCGAGAGTTGAGTGTTCTGAAGCTGGCCCAGCGAAATGACTCCCGTTTCCGCACGCGGCAATTCGAAGATCACATGATCGCCCTGGCTTTCCTGCGGTGTCCCGAAAGGATTTCCGTGGTAGCGACCACCCCGGAAAACCGGCTCCTGCGAACCCCAGCTGACCGCATTGTCCGGCAAGTCACGGGTGTAGAGACCAAAGAACCAGGGCCCGCCTGCTGAGCCAGTGCTCGGCAGTTGCCCGGCGATGTTCTCCCACGGCGACCGCACGGAAAACGCCGCTCTCGGGTTCCAGTTGGCGAAGAACGCCTCTTCAAAAACCTGCTCGTCTCGCGCCAGACCACCCGCATTGAGAATATTCGAATACTGCTCGTCGAACCACCTCAGGCGAATCCCTTCACGAGTCCTCGGGTCAGGCTCAAGCGTCGGTCGCGGATGGTTGCGATCCAGCAATTCAACATCCATCTTCCTCAAATCATCCCAAGCGATCCGGGGCTCTTTTCCGGCACCATATTGGAGGGAAGCAGAGACATAAGATAGCTGCGGCAACTGGTCGAAGCGTTCAAAGGTCACCGCCTGGGTCCCTTCCAACTTCTTCACCACCACGCGTGTATCATCACTCTGATTGATCACACCATTTCCATCCTTCGACCATGCGGGTGTCGGCGCATACCAGTATCGGACAGGGCGAAAAGGAATTCCTCGCAGCGATGATCCTGAAACGTAAAAGCTACGCGAAGGATCCGGTGCCGTCGTACAGCTGAGACGATTGTTAGAGAGATCATACCTGCCAGGGCGATAGTAGCTGAGCCCATCGTATTCGGCAGAATACTCGGGAGAAAACACCAGACACTCTCCGGGACCGAATGCCGTCGCCGGCACCGTAAAATAGTACGAGCCCATGTAGGGGTCATTATAGCCCTTGCCATCCAACAATCCCAGCCCCCCTCCAACGAATGAAGTGCTGCGTCCCCCTTCAAACGAAAGCCATTGGCTCAGATCCTCTTTTATCACACGACCTCGCTGGTCGTAGTACTCGTTTTCCGTCCACATCTCCCAGCGACCGTTGCCTTGGATCATGACGACCATGTCTTGCGAATTGAGCTCGACGTTATAGGGATTCCAGAGAACCACCCGAGGATAGAGATGGGTGCGCAGCTGGAAGTTGGATAAGGGCCCATCCGCAATCTTGAAGGTGCTGAACTGAACGAAATTCGATGCCTCGACAAGTATCGGCTTCAGGCTCGCCCCTGCATTGCCGTTGAGCATGACAGCTGCTTCATTGCACAGGGTGAACGCCCTACTTGTATCAGTCAGCACCTTGCCAGATCGGGTTCCGGAGTCATTCGTCAGCGCACCATAGCCCTCGACTTTTTTCCCGGAAAACGGCGCGGTCTTCCGCGCCCAGTCGCGCAACAATCCATAGCGAGGCCCCGCCAGATTTCGGCGACTACTCTCCCCACCCACAATCATCGGATCCATGTCACTCAGGCCCACTTTCCCAAGGAGCCCCGGCACCTCGCCATTGCTTTCGAAAAATGCGGTGAGATCGCCCTTCAATCCCCCCTCCCGCACATCGGTCAAAAGGCCCCGCGAATCGGTCGTGAAATCATGAAAGTTCCTCCGCGACCAATCGCGAGCATTCCCATCTAACAGAGCGACGGACTTCGCGCTAATCAAAGCCCCTGTTTTCTCATCAGGAATATCAAGACCGTCGCCGAGCAATTCCGCCTCCGCATGCTGCGCCGCCATCAACCGGTAGTGCCCCTCACCCCCTTGCCCGGCACGGATCTCTTGATTGGCAAATCGATCCCAAGTCCCAACATTCGCACGCACTCCCAGATCACCCGTCCACCATGCCATGGCACCCGTCCGGCCATTCACTTCATCAATGCCGACAAATGGCACCCGCACCATCGATTTCGCCTCTTCCACCGAGCCAGCCCCGACCAACTCCACCGACTCACTGTCGCTGAGAGACTTCATTGGATCTCCGTCGCCGCTGACCAGCCATTTCCTGACGCGATCTTTCGCGCTCCAGCCTTCCTCATTCCGCTGATCTAAAAGACTGCCCGTTTTCGGATCGCGGGACCAGATCGGGGAGCCGTCCGCGTTGGTCGTCGACCAAGCACCGGTCCAGTTCGGGTCACTCGCTTGCCCAAGAATCCCAGAACTCGCCGAAACCCGCTGGTCCGGCCCGAGTTCGACCTGAAGCTGCCCGATCGCCTGCATCAGCGCCATCCGGGCATTCGCCCGCGCCGCCGCCACATCGTGGTCCGAGCCGGCGCGCCGGAGCTCGATCACCGAGAGGCTCATCAGCCCCACCACCAGCATCGCCAGCAAGGACAACACCAGAATACAGGCGACCAAGGCAAACCCGCGCTTTCGCGGAAGCCTAAGGCACCTGATCCTGGTAAGGGGCTGCACGCGCTATCCATACAACCGCAATGCAATTATGGCCAAACCTTTTAGAGCGCCTCCCCCATCACCCCAAACGACCGAAAAAAGTCGACACGAGGCGCTAGACTCCGTTCCCATCCCGAAGTCGAAACGCGGCCTTATGTCACTTCGTCTTTCCAGCCGGTATGTTCTCATTGCAAGCCTCCTAGCGGGTGCCGTCTGCTCGTGCACTCCCCATCAGCCCGAACCGCCGCTCAAAGCGCAGCGCGTGATGTATGAGTGGCACGACGACAGCGGTCCCGGCGAGGTCGAGGTCCAAATCGATCTCACCTCCCAGCGCGCCTTCTACACGCGTGGTGGGCGCCCGATCGGTTGGTCCTACGTTGCTACCGGACGAGAAGGCCACCGCACCCCCACAGGCACCTTCAAGATTACGGAAAAAGTCGTCGACAAATACTCCAACGCCTACGGCTGGATTGAGGATGAGTTCGGAAACACGGTGATTGGCGACGCCAAACCGAGCACTCCGGTGCCACCCGGATGCATCTACGTCCCTGCTCCCATGCCTTACTGGATGAGACTTACCGACTACGGTATCGGCATGCACGCCGGCCCTATTCCCGAGCCCGGCAAACCCGCCTCTCACGGCTGCATCCGCCTGCCCAAAACCCTTGCACCACTCGTCCATGATGCGGTGGTCATTGGCACCCCGGTGACCATTGTCCACTGATCCGCCCCCCTTGACTTGGCCAAGTTGACACCGAAACCATTGGCGCTATCGGGGCTTCAGTGCTAGGAATGCGGCGCTCAGAGCGACCAAGCCCGTGATAAGGCGGGCAAAATTAGGTCCGAGCACCGAACAACACACTCGATGCAGCCACTGATCCCCCTAGCTTGGGCCTTTTTGATGCCAGCCCTCCAAGCCGCCGATCCCATCGACGCCTATCCTCCAGCGGAAAATGGGATGACCCGCCACGTCCTAACACTCCCCGAAGAAAAGGACTCGTCGATGCTCCGAAAGATGTCGAAGTCCGCTACCGTTTTTGGCGCTGCGGCCCTGATGGAAGGCCCTTCCCCGAGGGATGAGATCAACCAACCCAAAAAGCCACCAACAATCAGAGCCTTCCCGAGGTTGACCTCGGACGATTTTCTTACTAACCACCCCGCGCAACAACCATGTCTATGATGCCTAAAATCCCGAAGCGAGTCGACTGGATCAACTCGATCTTCCTACTCGCCATCTGCCTGATCGCCCTGATTGGAGCTCCGATCTATCTCTGGAAATACGATCTACACCCGGTGCTGATCGGCATGACGGTTTTCTACCTCATCGCCACCGGCATGAGCATCACGCTCGGCTACCATCGCCTGTTTTCCCACCTTTCCTTCAAGGCCACGTGGCCCGTGCGGTTCTTCACCCTCGTCTTCGGTGCCTGCGCTTTCGAAAACTCCGCGCTCAACTGGTGCTCCGACCACCGTCGCCACCACAAGCACACCGACCACGAAGATGATCCTTACGACATCTCCCAAGGATTCTTCTGGGCACACATTGGCTGGATCCTCTTCAAAAGAACCCCAGAACCCCCGCTCGACAACGTCGCTGACCTCCGCAAGGACAAGCTCGTCATGTGGCAGCACAAGTGGGACAAGCTCATCGCTCTCGGCGTCGGCCTCGTTCTTCCCGCGGTCGTCGGTTACTTCCTCGCCGGTTGGGAAGGAGCACTCGGCGGCTTCCTCATCGTTGGCACCCTCCGCGTCTTCATCGTCCAGCAGTGCACCTTCTTCA
>CAZVMS010000028.1:0-2236 GCA_964628795.1 uncultured Haloferula sp.
CGCCGAATCCCGTCCAACGGACATAATCGTAAGGCCCGGTGCTTTGGGAGGCATCGTAGTCGATTTCGATTTCCCGATTCAGGGCATCCCTGAGCTTGGTGCCCGGATGGCCATTCGACAGTGTTCCATTGATGATCTGAATCTCGTTTCCGTTTCGGTCGATGATCTTGGCCGCTTGATCGCTGTAACCCTGAACGCGCCGCCCATCGGGGAAGTAGATTGTCCATTGCTTCGAGTACCAAGCTGTCCCGTCAGCAGGTAGTTCTACACGGATGAAGCTCCCGTCGGTCGTGAAGTAGGTCAGGTTACTGGAAACGAGTTCTTGGCTGTAGCAGGGGCTTCTCTTTCCCCACGGGCCCAGGTTGTAGAAGCCGGTATTCGTCGGATCTTCTTGGCCCTTCAAGCGCAGCAGACGGACGCTTCCATCGGGAAGCAACAGCGACATTTTGTAAATGAAACGATTCTCATCTCCGCCGAAGCAGTCTAGGGATTCCGAAAGTTCCCTCTGCTCGAACAGCAATCCATAGTCGAAACCGTATCGCCATCCTCCGTACTCACTGGTCTCCAGCCATTGCGTGAGGATCGGTCCGTAGGGATCGTATTGTGAGGTGTGGGTCGAGAAGTCCAACGAGACGTCGTACAGTGCCGAATTGTAAACGAGACTGACGCCTGCGTCGTGGCCGGCCCGCCCCGGCGGTAACTTCGCGACAGGTATCGTTAGGAGAAGATTGCCATTGGTTGCATTGATCGACTCGATGTCGCCGATGGTGTATGACCCGGAAGGAAGGAAACCGCGTTCGGGTCTGGTCTGCATATTTCCGACCTGGGCACCCGCCAGAGTGACGAAACTTAGGAGAAACACAACAGCAGGCGAACGCCTCATGATCGCGGCCAATTGGAGTGTCTTTTTGCACATGACGAAATCCTCGTATCCATCTGTGTCCCCGATGCCAAGGTCTATTTGACCGCAGGCAGGAAACTCACTTCTCCCGTTGTGAACCGCAGAACCTCCTGGCCGTTCTCGGTTCGCACGATTACCTTGGGTACCGTCTCCCCATTGATAGAAACCCAATCCAAGAACCGAGTCTCCACTCGGATCGGGTTGCTGTCGGATCCTTGTGAATAGATAACGCTGTGCGGCAACCCGGTTTCAGAGTCAAATCGATAGAAACGAGCGAAGGCGGAGTCAGCGGCCTTCAAACGCTTACCGGCACGGGGAAAAAGCTGGTACACATTCAGATATGGACCCGGATAGGTAGGGTCCGAACCATCGTCTAGCCGAAAGCGCCCTCCGAGGTAACGATAGGCAGCTCCTTCACTCGTGTCCGCCAAAAACGTCTCCGGAAGATCGACGTAGAGGCTATCAAAGATTTGCGCCTCCTCTTTCGATCGCGACACCTGCGCAAGATCTGACGAAGGATCGAACTGCAGGTTGGACGGACTCGCCGCGCCAAGCGAGACAAACAGCTTGCCGGGCATCTCCCAAACGATGGTTGCCGGAGTGCTTCCTGCTTGGCGCGTGATCAGACCGCTCAGCACCATGCGCGCTTTGGTGGTATCTCGCAGCCGCTTTCCGAGTGCCCGCTCTACCTGAGCGAGGCTTGGTGTGACCGCGCGCACGCGTGGGGATCGCAGTGAAGTCACCGCACTGCCGGCGACTCCTTCCAAACGGGCAGATTGTGCGCTGCCCTCAACCGGAGACGCAAGACAGATCATTGCAAGGAACAGAGGGACACAACCTGGGAAACGCTTGATATACATGAAATGGTCCTCCGTGTAGCCGGCGATTTGGGACCGCTGATTCCTGATGAATTCCCCTACCGGATCCGGATCGCCCTCTCATCTGCGGTTCCGTCGGTTGGAACGTTCAAGGGCACGGAAACGCTACTACCTTCGATTGGCGTTCCATCTGCATCGGCCAACGAGAACTGTTCGGCATGAACAATCAACCTTGCCGACGTACCGGGCCGGGCGCGACCTTCGTACACGCGATTTGTCCCACTATTTGCTTTGAGCGTGAAGGTCTGAAACAGGCCGGACTCGTCTACCATGCCAACAAGCAGATGCGCGCCTTCCTTCTTGCCCTCTTTCAATTGCAGCTTCCCGCCGGGATCTTGAACGATAATCCGTACGATTGCGGCTCTTTCCAAGCTCAGATTCATGGCTGAGCTTTTCGAGGAAACCTCTGCGCGAACGTAAGCTTCTGGCCTGCCACGGCAAGGATCGAAGTAGGTGT
>CAZVMS010000029.1:0-3881 GCA_964628795.1 uncultured Haloferula sp.
TCTCAGGTCTCAGGTCTCAGCCTTCAGCTTTTCTCCACATCCTCCCTCACCTTGTCTTCCTTGGCGTCTTGGCGCTTCAAATCCCTTCTTTTCCACACCTCTCCCGCCTTCACCATCGTCCCCGTCGGCACTTCCGCTCCCGGGCCGATGAAGGCTCCGGAGGCAATCCAGCAGCCGTCACCGATCTCGATCGGCTCGGTGATCAGATCAAACGTCTCCTTCCGAAAATCATGACTGCCGGTGCACAGGAAGGCCCGCTGGGAAAGACACACGTTGCTACCGATCGTCACCCGATCCAAACTCAGGATCAGCACCTCATCGCCGATCCACACCTGATCGCCCAGCGTCAGTCGCCATGGCATCGTGATGTTCACCCGCGAGCGGATCACCACCCCCTCACCGACCTTCGCCCCAAACGCACGAAGTGCCGCCACCTTGAGAGATGACGGCACCGGGAACCAGGGAGCGAAACAAAGCGATCGACAGAGCCACCAAGCCGCTTCCTTCCACTTCGAAACGCCACGATCGAAGGAGGCGTTGTTGAACTTCGAGAGATCGAGCATGGGAAGAAGAAGTCAGAGGTCAGAGATCAGAGGTCAGCGCTTTTCAGGCTTGATCAGAAACGGTGCCGGATTCGCGATCATAGCACCAAGCATCCTGCCCACCTCGTGGTTCAACCCGGCAAGGGATTCATGTTGCTCGAGGGTGATGTAACCACAATCCTTGGCGAAATCCAGCGACGTATCCGTCTCGTTAGCTTCTCCGTCACAGTCCGTAAGCTTGCTTATAAAATGAGCTTCGTAGCGCCGTTTCGCCCATGCTTCACGAAGGTTCATGGCAATGGACCGAGACGAACGCCTGATTTGACTCGTCAAAGCATACCGCTCTTCTGCGGGAAAATGCTTAGAAAGCTCAAAGATCTCCATGGCGAGATGATAGGACTTCTGATACACTGTCAGGTCCTTTGCTGATTTAATCTGCATATTACTTTGTCTGTTCTACTGACTCACTCTGACCTCTGACCTCTGACCTCTACCTCTGACCTCTGACCTCTGACCTCTACCTCTCCACACACCCCGGCACCTCCCCTCCCCCCAGCACCCACTCATAAACCTCCTTCATCTGTGCCGCCACTTGTGGCCAGGTGAACTGACGCTCGACGAGGGCTCGGCCATTCTCTCCCAGAGATCGGAGATCGGAGGGCGGAGATCGGAAGAGCTGGCGCAGACCTTCCGCGATGCTTTCGGGGTCGGTGCCAATGTGGATCGCGGCATCGGCGGCGAAACCTTCGGGCAAGTTGCAGTGGTCGGTCATGAGGACTGGCAGCCGGTATGACCACGCCTCAAGAACTGACATCGGCAGACCTTCGCTGAAGCTCGGGAGGATGAAGGCGGAGGCAGATCGCAGGAGCGCATCCTTTTGCTCTCCAAACGCCGGACCGACGAAGAGGACGGAGGAAGAGTGGTTCTTGGTTCCTTGTTCGTGGTTCCTCGTTAAGAATTCGGATACTGGCGCCTCCTCATAGGTTAGGCCGAGTTCGACGCACAGACGCTTCAACTCCGCCTCGTGCCCCCCCTGATCCCACCCCGCGATCACAAACTGCCACTCATCCTCATGCCTCATGCCGTCTGCCTCATGCCTCATGCCTGCTGCCGCATGCCTCCCGCCCCAAGCGCGAAGCGCGTTGGCGAGGCCCTTCTTCGGATGAAGTCGTCCGAGAAAGAGGAGGACGCGTGGTCTGTTGCCTGTTGTCTGTTGTCTGATTCCTGACTTTTGATCTCTGACCTCTAATCTCTGATCTCCGGCCTCCGACCTCTGACCTCCGCCTTCCGGCCTCCGACCTCCGACCTCTGGTAACTCAATTCCATTGGGAATAATCGCGATCGGAGTCTTCAAGCCGTAAGCTCGAAAATCCCGGAGTTCCTTCTCAGTGTTCGCCTGTAAGCAAGACGCACTTTGCAGACATCGTCTCTCATACAGCGCACCCGCAATCTTCTTCTTCCATGCGGAGTTCTGTAAAGCCCATGGCTCCAACATCCCGTTCGGAGTCACCACGTAGGGCTTGCCCGTCTTCTCGCTCCATTTTCGAATCGCGACACTTGGATACATCCACAAGCTATGAAGGTGACCGAGATCCGCATTCGCTCCTATAATCTTTGAGTAGAGATCCCGGGAGTAACCGAATGCCGCTGGCCCGCTGACTTTGCATACCTCCGCCACCACCGGTGCCCATCTCGCCGAATCGGCAGCCCAATGGACATCATCGAGTCCAAAAGCCGTCGTCGTCAAGCCCAAGCGTTGAAGATGTTGCGACAAGGCCAGTTCTATCTCGAAGATCCCCCCCGCACTCCTGCTTAAGGATGCTGATACTTGTACTGCTTTCATCAAAAAGTCGCTGTGGCGTCCCGCCGCAGACCGTCATAGGAGCGTCCCGCTCCCTTTCACTCAGGGTAACAACAACTCCGCTAATCCCCTGCCAAAGGCTTCCACCGGGCAGCGCTCTTGCAAGATCTTCACACTGGCAGCACCAAATTCCCGCCTGTCATCATCGCTCAATCCTGCGATTTTCCCCAAGCATCCAGAGATCTCCTCCACACTCTCGGCACCGAAGCACCAGCCATTCACCCCATCATCCACCAACTCCTCCGCCGCGCCGACATTCCGGCCGGACAGAATCGGTAATCCACAAGCCAGCGCTTCATTGAGCACCAGACCCCACGGTTCCTCCAAAGCAGGATGCACGAAACAACCCGCGTGGGCGTAGAATTTCGGCAGCTCCTCGATTTGACGGAAACCGGGGAAGAAGACAGAGCCTTGGGGAAAAGCTGAAAGCTGAAATTCTGAAAGCTGAAAGGAAGAGTCGGAGGTCGGAGGTCGGAGATCAGAAGTCGGAATGCTTTCAGCTTTCAACTTTCCACTTTCAACTTTCTCTTTATCCTCCCATGGTGCAGCTTCACTGACCTTGAGGCCGAGACGGTGGCATTGCGCGATGAGATCCGCTTTTAACTCGCCATCTCCCAATAGACACAAATCCCAAATCCTAGACTCTGGAATCTGGCCTCTGGCAGCTGCCGCGTAAAGGCCATACGCCTCGATCAATCGCCCCAGATTCTTCCGCTCAATGAAGCGGTTCGAGGCGAGGAAGTAGGGAAGAGTTCTTGGTTCCAGGTTCCTTGTTCCTGGTTCTCCGTTCTTGCTTCCTGGTTCATCCGACAACTGACAACCGCCAGGCGACAACCGCTCCCTCCACTCCCCGCATTCAGCTTTCCATTTTCCGCTTTCAGCTTTGAAATAAGAATGATCCACCACGTTGTAGCCAAAGGCCACCCTCTCCTTCGGCATTCCAAGTTTCACCAAATAATCCCGGTGCGACTTGCCGCCGACCAGCGCGCCATTGAAGCGTGAGATCAGGTAGCGCTTGATCCACTCCTTCCACCAGACCCGCGTGCCATCGGCTTCGCGCGTCTCGCTCATCACGATCCGCGTCTTGTCGTGCTTGCGGCACCAGGAAAGACAGCTTAGGGCATCACTTCCCGACCAACCAGCAATCGCCATCGCATCCGGCTTGAGTTCGTCCAGAATGGGATGCAAGACCCGCTTGCACTCCGCTGCGGTGATCTCCTCATGCACTCGACCCGGAAAGGCAGTAATGACCTGCGGCCCCGCCTCGCAGCCCTTCGTTTCATCCCACGCATAAGTCGAGTCGCTCCCCGCTGTCTCCAGCCCAATCACCTGCCAACCGTGAGAAGCCAAGGCCTCAGCCGCTGATATCAAGCGTGCGTAATGGTAAGGGCCGAAGCGTGCGAAATGGACTAGGAGAAGAGGCATGGGGCGGGACAGACGGTTGTCGGTTTTCGGTTTTCGGTTGTCGGTTTTCGGTT
>CAZVMS010000030.1:0-14240 GCA_964628795.1 uncultured Haloferula sp.
CTGAAATACCGCACCCGGCATCTCAGCAGCTCCGACAAACTCAGCTGCCCTCCCTTCTCCAAAACCTGCTTCGCCTCCTCCTTCGAGATCCCCTTCCGTCCCGAGGATACCGCAGACTTCTCGACCTCCACACCTTCTCCAAACAACCAGCAGCGATACCACTCGGCAGCGCTTAGATCAGACCGCCCGGCCTTCTCGTTCCACGAATCCAGCGGCGAATCCACCACCCGACACAGCCCACGGCGTGCCCGCTTCGAACCCGCCACCGCCTCCGCGTAACCGCACCATCGGTAGTCCTTCGGATCCTGCGCCAAGCCTGCCCGAACAGGATTCAGATCGATATAAGCCGCCATCGTCCGCAGCGCATCGCCATCCTGCACCAGCACACTTTTGTAGCGATCCATCCACAGCGTCCCATGCCGTCCGTGGTGCTTGTTGAACCAGCGCGAAAAGCGCTCCTTCAGCTCCTTGACGAACTGCGAGAGATTGCAAAAACGACTCCGATACCGCTCTAACAACTCCTCAGCAGGCCCATGCATGCCCTTTGAGCGAAGATCGGAAAGCTCATGGCGTAGCGCCGTCACATAAGCCTTCGAGTAAAGCAGCGTCAGATGCCCCAGCAGCTTCTCCTCGCCCTCCGGCCCCTCAAAGCGACGCAGAAACCTCGCCCGATCCGGCACGCGCGCGAGCAGGTGAAAGTGGTTACCCATCACCGCAAAAGTCAGGATTTCCACCCCCGCGAAGCGTTCCAGCCGACGCATTACCCGCACGAACGCCTCCTTCTCCACATCACCAAAGAGCATCTCCCCGCCCGCCGTGCGACTCATCACGTGGTAGCAATTCGACTGCCCCTCCATCCCCAGGATTCGCCTCCGCCCCAGCCCCTTCCCCCGCCGAAATCCGCCCGGTACCGGAGCCGTCGGCAGCCCCGCTTTTTCAACCGGATCGATCACCTTTTCTTCTTTGGTCTTCATCGTGTTACGCAGTTTCTACCAAAACAGCTTTCGGTCGTCAATCTACTGTTTGCCTGGCAACTTTTGGGGAGCTGACGGAAGCGCTTCAATCATAATGAACGAGTTGGTTGGGAGCAACGATTGAGGAACAACGCCGCAGTCAGGGAAAAGCCCCGCGCCCCTACCGCAGCCTTAGGAAGCGAGCAAATATCAAAAAGACTTGATCTTTGCGAAAGACGGCGAGCTTGGTGCGCGGGACGACTAGCGGCGGCGGCGAAGCAGCAACAGCGAACCAAGGACACCAAGCAGAGCCGCGGATGGCTCCGGAACGACCTGCACGACTACGTTGTCTATGGAAAAGTCGGCAGCGCTGCCTCCCAATCCGATCGCGACTTCATGGAAGTCATAGTTCAGGAATTGGGGGCTGGTTGCCGGGGATCCAAAGTCCACGGATGCTGCCGACAGGCCGTTGATGCTGGAACTGAGGGAAATGCTGTCGTCGAGATTGCGGGTGACCGAAAACAACACGCTGCCTTTCGAACTGGTGCCCGAATTCACAGAACTTCCACTTGGTCCAATCAAAACCAATGCGCCGGGAGTGCTGCCGCCGAGAACCGCATCGCCGGCCGCCTCGTAGGCCACCCTTGTGCCGCTGGCGGAATCGGCTCCAGGATTCGTAGTTCCCGCGTAGCCGAAGTTGTTACTGTCGGCGACGGTGCCGTTCGCAGATGCGCTCGTTCCCCCATTGTTGAAGAGTCCGAAGCGGAAAACACCCCCAACGTTGGCAGTCTCGTGGAACCGGTAGTCGAAGCCTAGCTGGAGGGTCTCACCCTGCGAAATCGTGATGGTGCTACTGAACACGCCGATGAATTTACGGAATGTCGCGGTGGTGTTCATTCTCAGCGCATTTCCGGTGTTGATGATGGCATCGGTTCCCACGGAACTGGTAGTCGAGGACCCTGTATTGTTGACATACCATGCGATGTCTTTGGCATCCGCACCGTCGGTGGAGGCACCGTCAGTGAACTGATCATCCACATACAGGATGGTTGTTGCATGGCTGGCTGTGATGGCCAGTGAGCAAAGGAAAGCGATATGGAAACGGGACGTGGAGGTTCTCATGGGTTTAGAATAGTTGTTGGCCGCACCTTTCCGATTGGATGTCAATGACCGGTGTGACCATCGCTATGACCGGTGTGACCATCTTTGGATGATTTTCGGCTGGTGAATCCTTGTCAAGTCAAATTAGCTCTCGAAAATAAACTGCCTAGGGCGTTTGGTTTGAGGCTCTTGAACCCCTGTAATGGCTTGGAAAAGATTCGTGCGAAACAAATGAGCACAAAAATGGTCGATTAGCCTCGCCCTGAAAGTCAGCCCAAGCGCTCGCCGTCACGTCGCATCAACTGCCGCATCATGATGCATCCGCACCGCCGAAACCCCTGCCGACTGGCAGATCGCCCACTGCATGCTTGATGAGGAGCACCTGCTCGGGGCGGGGCGCGAAGCGGGTGAGCGGCTCTGCCAGTTCATCCTCGAAGAAGACGAGATCGTCGCCGTGCTCATCTGGTGTGCCGCCGCCTGGCATCTCCACACAGAAAAAGATGCCACAAAAAGGTGCCACACAAAAAGGTGCCAGGCATTTAGTGAGAAAAAGCGCTGGAGTCTTTTCTCATCCATGGCCGTAAGTCTTAGAAAACCAACCAACTGACGTTGTTTGACTGGTGATTCAGGTGGTGTTTCTGCCAGGTCGAAATCGGGGCGGCTTTCGGCCTTGCGGACGGCCACGACGACTCCATGGGCAGGGCTACAGAACGCCAGCGCAAGGAATACCCGAAAGATCCGGTGAGGTGAAGAGAGCATCCTAATCTGGCATGAAGGTCGGGATCACTTGCCGCGAGTTCTTCCGGTAGATCCGAAAGTCGCTATCGGTCGTCAAAACCGTGGCGCGGTTCTCCAATTCGGCCATCCTGACCAGGCATGCGTCCGCAAAGCTCATCGGCGTATCGCGGTAGCGGCGGATGAGGCGGAGCGTTTCCTCCATCTCGGCCTCCAGTGAGAAGGATACGACGATGATTCCCCGTTCCAGCAGGCCGCAGAGCGCCTCCTTCCCCTCGCGTGCCCCCTCCAGGAGGAACAGGCTTTCCGAAACCACCGCCTCGCAGGTGGCGAACGGCTCTGTCGCCGCTGCAAAATGAGCCCGTGCCCATTCGTGATGCCTGTCACGTTTCCGCAACGCCGCGACCACCGGGCCGGTATCAATCAGAACGGTTCTGGCCATAGCCCTTGAGGTGCTTCTTGTTCGCTGAAAGATCCTTGGGCAGCGCATCGGCCGTGATCACCAGATCCTCCATCCGGTCCCAGAGCGAGGCGCGGGCATCACCGGGGGGCATGGACTTCGCCTGCAGCCGTTCGCGGACAACCTCCGACTTCGGCACCTTGCGAATCTCCGCCGCCCGCGAAATCTCCGCAAAAAGCTCGTCAGACAGTTTGATTGTCAGTGTCTTCACACAGAAGACGGTCTTACCCATATGCCAGAATGTCAATACGCTACCCGCAGTTTCAACGACTCCAAGTCCCGGAAGGAATCCTCACCATTCGCAACGAAAAAGAAAAAGATGCCAGGCATCCAAAAAGAAAAAGATGCCAGGCATCCAGTCGTGGCTACGACATCATCGCACAACGAAAGACAAAGATGCCAGGCATCCAGTCGAGGCATCCAGTCGTGGCTACGACATCATCGCACAACGGAGGGGTGCGCCACGTTTAGCGGGCCATCGCCGCGAGGACGGCCTTTTGGGCGTGGAGGCGGTTTTCGGCTTGCTGGAAGATGGTGTCGGCGTGGGACTCGAGGACTTCTTCGGTGATCTCTTTTTCGCGGTAGGCGGGGAGGCAGTGAAGTACGATGTGCCCCGTAGCAGCGTTCGAGAGCAGTTCCGCATTGACCTGGTAGGGGCCGAAGGCGGCTTCCTTTTCGGCCTGGCCTTCCTGGCCCATGGAGAGCCAGACGTCGGTGTTAACGACGTGGGCACCAGCGACGGCATCGGTGGGGATGGGCGTGACGCGGACATTCGGCGCGTCGAGCTTTTCGAGGAACTCGGCAGGCGGTGAATAGGCGAGAGGGCAGGCAATCGCAAATTCGAAGCCGAGGATCTTGGCGGCCCACATCCACGAGATGGTCATGTTCGAAAAGCCATCGCCAATCCAGGCGATCTTCTGGCCTTCCCAGCCGCCGAGCTTTTCGCGGATGGTGAGAAGGTCGGCGAGGATCTGGCAGGGGTGCTCGTCGTCTGTTAGAGCGTTGATTGTCGGGATGCCGGAATACTCGGCGAAGTCGACGACGTCCTGCTGGGCGAAGGTCCGGATGATGGCACCATGGACCATTCGTCCGAGCACGCGGGCGGTATCCTTGATGGGTTCGCCGCGTCCGAGTTGGATGTCGTTTTTGGAAAGAAAAAGGGCTTTACCGCCGAGCTCGCGAATGCCGACTTCGAAGGACACGCGGGTCCGGGTGGAGGCCTTGGTGAAAATCATCGCCCAGGTCTGGCCTTCGAGTGGTTTGCCGTGGCGTCCGCGCTGCCGTTTGAGGAGTTCGGCGGAGTCGAGAAGGGTGGTGAGCTCTTTTGCGGAGAGTTGTTCGATGGTGAGGAGGTTCTTCATTGGTGGGGTGGGGAGGTTGTGGTGGTTCGGGCTTTGGGGTGCAGGATTCAGGGGGCAGTGGTCGGAAAGGCAAAGAGGCAGGGGATTGCGACAGCTTCTACTGTCTTTCTGATCCCTGAATCCTGACCCCTGTTCCCGGAAGCTGGTCCAAGGTGCGACGCACGATTTCCAATGCCTGGTCGATTTCTTCGGTGGTGACGTTGAGGGGGGGGAGGAGGCGGAGGGTGGCGGGGCCGGCGGGCGGGGCGAGGAGGCCGGATTTGATGAGCTCGGCGGAAAGATGAATGGAGGGAAGTTTGCCTTCGGGAATGTTCATCTTTTCGATGTCGAGGCCGATGCCTAACAGCAGGCCTTTGCCCCGGACTTCGGTGACGAGCGGGTGATTCCAAGCGGCGATGGTTTCCCGAATGTGAGCTTCCTGGGAGCGGACGTTTTCGATGAGGTTCTTGTCGGCGATTTCCTTGAGCACGGCGAGGGAAGCAGCGCAGGCGAGCGGGCTACCGCCGTAGGTGGTGCCGTGGGAGCCGGGACCCATGAGGGGGGCGATGCGGTCGGAGAGCCAGAAGGAGCCGATGGGAAATCCGCCGCCCATGCCTTTCGCCCACGAAATGCCGTCGGGCTCGAGCTCGGGGGCGATTTCGCGCCAGGCCATCGGGTCGCCACAGCGGCCGAAGCCGACCTGGACCTCATCCATGAAAAGAAGGAGGTCGTGCTTTTTACAAAGCTCGGCGACGCCCCGGAGGAACTCGGGCGTGGCGAGGTTGACGCCGCCTTCGCCCTGGATGGGTTCGAGGATGATGGCGACGGTTTCGGGGGCGATCGCGGCTGTTAGAGCGTCGAGATCATTGAAGGGCAGGTGCCGGAATCCGGTGGGTAGCGGGCTGAAGCCTTCCTTGACCTTGTCCTGTCCGGTGGCGCTGATGCCGGCGAGGGTCCGGCCGTGGAAGGATTGGTTGAAGCTGAGGACTTCATAGCGCGGTGAGCCGTCGGCTTGCGGCTTGGCGTGGCCGTAGCGGCGGGCGGACTTGATCAGGCCGTCATTGGACTCGGCGCCGGAGTTCGAGAAAAAGACTTTCCCCGGGAGTTTGACGTGTTTTTCCACGATGAGTGTGGCGAGCTCTTCCTGCTGCGGGATGTGGTAGAGGTTGCAGCAGTGGATGAGCGTGGCGGCTTGCTTGGAAATCGCGTCGACTAGGACCTTCGGCGAGTGACCGAGTGCGCAGACGGCGATGCCGGAGCAGAAGTCGAGGTAGCTCTTGCCGACCTCGTCCCACACGCGGGTGCCCTCGCCCTTGACGAGGGTGAGCGGGAAGCGGCCGTAGGTTGGTAGGATGTGACTCATGAAAATTCTAAACTTTAAACTCGAAATAGGGATTCCAGAAGGAGCGGAAAACGAAGGGTGTAGTGGGAAATGGGCCGGAGTGCAAGACGTGGTGAAAATTGGTTCAGGAGCAGGTGGTGACGGGGAGGGGGGCGGGTCGGTCGCGTGCGCTGACGATTCTCCAAGTGGCGAACAAGGTCAGCCCTGCGCCGAGGAGCTCGTAGAGATTGACGCCTGCATGCAGATCAATTTCGAGAAAGATCACGAGGCCGCTGAAGCCTGCAAGCATCCAGAGCCATGAGTGCAAGGGAAGGAATTCCTTCAACCAGATGGCGGCAAAGAGGGAGCCAAAGAGGGAGCCAAACATCGGAGAGCTCAGATTGATGATGACCGAGCGACCGGCGCCGAGATGGACGACGGTGATGTAGAAGCTGAGAATGCCGAATCCGCCCATCAGTCCGCGGATGATCAGCACGTTGATCGCGAAGAGGACGACGGAGCTTAGCATCAGGAGGATGCTGGTGTTTTGGGAAGGAGAGGAAGTCATCGGAAGAAGTGAGGCCGTGTGATTTCCGGGAAATAAAAAACCCGGCGATCCGCATGCGGCGCCGGGTGGTGGATGTGTTGTCTTTCAAATCACATCACACGCAGCCGGCAGCCACACGCCAAATGGCGAGGACTCGGAGACGGGCGATGGGATGTTTGTGGTTCAAGACGGCGGCGAGGTAACTTGAACGGGAGGGGATGGAAAGGGGAAAGTTTTTTTGGGGTGCAGCTTGAGGATTGGTATGAATGGTTGGATGATGGCGTGTTGCTCCATTGAGAGATCACCCTGCGGAGGTGACCGAGGCGCGCCTATGGGCTTGCTCGTGGGGGGATCGAGGGGTAGGAACGCGGCGTGGCAGAGACTCGCATCGTATACGCTGACGACCAGGAAATGAGCGAAGCCGTGAGCGAAGCGGTGACGCTGCTCAAGGCGGGTGAGGTCGTGGCACTTCCTACTGAGACGGTCTACGGACTGGCGGCGGATGCTTTCAATGCGGAAGCGGTGGCGAAGGTGTTCGAGGCGAAGGAACGGCCGTCGTTTGATCCGCTGATCGTGCATGTGGCTTCAGTGGATCAGCTTTCCGAGGTGGCGGTGGTGCCGGAGGAGATTAAAAAGACGGTGGATAAGCTGATCTCGGCGTTTTGGCCGGGGCCGCTGACGATTGTTTTGCCGAAGTCGGACAAGGTGCCGGACTTGGTGACGAGTGGCTTGCCGGATGTGGCGGTGCGCCAGAGCGGCAACAAGATTTTCCGGGCGATCGGTAAGGAGCTGGGAAGTCCGATCGCGGCGCCGAGTGCGAATCGTTTCGGGCGAATCTCGCCGACGGCTGGAAGCGCGGTGATGAAGGAACTTGGCGGACGGATCCCATTGATTGTGGATGGTGGTGCGTGCCGCGAGGGGCTGGAGAGCACGATTGTTAGAATCGAGGCCGGGGAGAAACGGCCGATCATTCATATTTTGCGACTCGGTCCGGTGACGAAAAAGGAGCTTCAGAATTTTGGTCGAGTGGTGATCGAGAAGAAGCGGGTGATCGATGATCACGTGCAGGCTCCGGGTCAGCTCGCGAGTCACTATTCGCCGGTGACACCGCTGCTGATGTTCGACAAGCCGGAGAATTTCAAACCGGAGCCGGGCAAGAGGTATGGTCTGCTGAGTCACAAGGGTGAAGCCAAGGCGGGCTACATTGATATTCATGATTGGGCGATGGTGGAAAGCCTGAGCCCGGGAAGCGGCAAGCTGCCGGAGGCGGCGGTTAGGCTTTTCCACGTGCTGCGTGTTCTCGATGAGGCGGGGCTGGATGCGATCGTGGCCGAGCCGGTGACGGATACCGGACTGGGTCAGGCGATCATGGATCGGCTGCGGCGGGCTTCGATGCAGTAGTTCAAATTTCATCCACTATGCTGCGTGCCCTTTTCTCCGTCGGTGGCTTTACTTTGATGAGCCGTGTTCTCGGGCTTTTCCGGGATATTCTGATCGCGCGCTATTTGGGGACCACGGCTTACAGCCAGGCCTTCATGGCGGCGATGCGCTTGCCGAACATGTTCCGAAGGATATTCGGAGAAGGGGCGTTCAATACGGCGTTTGTGCCGCTTTTCAATCGCGAGCTGACGGATCACGGGCAGGAAGAGGCGCGGGTTTTTGCGAGCAATGCATTCTCATGGCTAGCGACGATCCTTTTCATCGGAACGGTGATCATCATTCCCGGGATGCCGTGGTTCGCCAAGATCCTGGTCGCGGGCTTCGAGCCGGAAAAGTACGCGATCACTGTGACGTACGCGCGGATCATGTTCAGCTACCTGATGTGCTTGGCGCTGTCGGCGCACTTGAGCGGCGTGCTGAACTCGCTTCAGAAATTTTCGCTACCTGCCTTCGCGCCGGTGCTGCTGAACGTGCTGATGCTGGTGGTGCTTGGGGTGATGGTGCCTTACGCGCACATGCAGGGTGATCTCTATCAGATCGGATTCTGGCTTTCGTGGGCGGTGGCGGCGGCGGGCTTTGCCCAGCTTGGGATGCTGTGGGCGGCTTGCCACAAGAACGGCATGGCGATCGCGCTGGTGCGGCCGAGGATGTCGCCGAGGATCAAGCGCTTGCTGATCATCATGGGGCCGGCGGTGGCCACGGCGGGGGTGCAGCAGATCAATGCGACGATCGGTTTTCAGATCGCCTCGATGCAGGACAAGGCGGTGAGCTTCCTTGGTTATGCGGACCGCTTGTATCAACTTCCGAACGGGATGATCGGTGTGGCTTTCGGCGTCGTTCTGCTTCCGCAGATCACCCGTTTGGTTAGGTCTGGGAAAGAGGACGAAGCGGGGAATGGCATTGCGAAAGGGATCGGCCTGGCAATGCTGCTGACCTTGCCAGCGGCGGCGGCCTTGGTGGCGGCGGGCGATTCTTATGTGGCAGCGCTCTTCCAGCGCGGAAAGTTCACGGATGCGGATACGGTGGCGACGGGTTGGGCGGTGGCGGCCTACGGGCTCGGGCTTCCGGCCTTTGTACTGACAAAAGTGCTGTTACCGGGATTTTTTGCCCGGGAGAACACCCGGACTCCGTTGAAGCTCGCCGGGATTACCGTGGTGGTGGACGTGGTGGCGGCGGTGGGACTTTACTTTGTTTTCAAACGCTGGGGGCTCGGTCATGTCGGGATCGCACTGGCGACTTCGATTGCCTCGTGGGTGAATGTCTATCTCCTCTCCCGAGGGTTGCGCGGCTTTGTCAAAGTGGATGCGAAACTCTGGGCGAAGCTGTTACGCACGCTTTTGGCGGCTGTTCTGATGGGTGTCTGTGTGTTCTTTGCCGCCCGGATTCTAGGGCCCTGGTTCGATGGGCCGGAGTGGCAGAAGTGGACGGCCGCGGTGCTGCTGAGCCTGATCGGTGGCCTTGTTTACGGAGGCCTGGCGCTCGGGCTCAAAGCGACATCGCTTTCCGAGCTGAAAGCGGGCTTCAGGCGCTGATTTCTGCCTGCTTGCACGGAAATGAATCGCGCCTAGTTTCGGGGTGTGAAGAGGAATCAACGGTTGGTCATTCAGGCGGCGGTCCTGCTCTTGCTCGTTTGGGGAGCGGTGAGCGGGGTGCGGATGCTGGTCGGCACCCAGCGGGTGACGGCGGACAAGATGGCGAAGGCAATCGAGGCCGCCAATTTCGAGGACTGGTCTGAACTGGAGGTCCTGCCGGCAAATGCCCAGTCGAAGGGGCGGCACAAGATGATCATCGAGATCGCAGACATGGTGAATGGCCTCGATTTTGCAGAACGGGAGAAGGCGCGCGACAAGCGGATCGGTGAGAACTTTTTCCGCAAGCTCGCGCAGCCAGAGAAGGAGATGTTCATTGACCTGACTCTGGAGAAATCCATGGAGACCTTTATCAAGGCGCTCGATGCCCTTGATCCGGAGCAGCGGAGGAAGTTCGTCGAGGACGGACTGCGTGAGATTGAGGATGGGCTGACGGAGGCGGAGATGAAGCGCACTCGGGAAATGAGCGAGGACTTGCTGAGAAGGATCACGGATGAAGGCATGAAGTCGTATTTTGAGAATGCGAGCGCGGATACCAAGATCGATTTGGCGCCGCTGATGGAGGCGATGGATGAGGTGATGAAGGGGATGCGCGGATCGGAGTTCGGACCACCACGATGAGGCCGCTTTCTTCCAAATATCGTGCTGGTGGATTCACGCTCACGGAGATGCTGATCGTGCTGGCGATTGTCGCGGTGCTGGTGGGTATTTCGTTTCCGCTGATCAAGTCGGGGGTGCGCGCATCGCACCGGGCGGGCTGTCTTTCGAACTTGCAGCAGATCGGCATCGGGCTGGAGGCTTACCTTCAGGATCACAATCAGCGGATGCCGGAACTTCTGGCCGGGCGAAAATCAAAATCGGATGAGGGTCTGGTGTTAGAAGTGCTTTTGGAGCCCTACCTCCAATCCGAAGCGGTTTTTCACTGCCCGGCGGATTCGAAAGTATTCGAGGCGAGCGGGTCGAGCTACCTTTGGAACACCACGCAAAATGGGCTGGCACGGACCAAGCTTTCTTTTTTCGGAGAAGAAGGTGATCTTTCGAAAATACCGCTGGTGATCGACAAGGAGTCGTGGCACGGCGGAGATAAGGCGGGGTCGAACTTCCTTTATGCGGATTATTCGGCTACCAATCGCCTGAAGTTTACGGTGTCTCCCTGAATTATGGCCATGCTCGACGTCAAAAACCTCTGCAAGCAGTTCGGCAAGAAGCCCGCGCTGGAGGATGTGTCGTTCCAGGTCGGCGAGGGGCAGATCTACGGCCTGCTCGGTCACAACGGTGCGGGAAAGAGCACGACGCTCGGGATCATTCTCGGCATGGTGGAGCCGGATCGGGGTGAGGCGTTCATTGATGGTGTCTCGGTTCAGAAAAAGCGGGCGACGGCGCTGCGAAGTGTTGGTTCGATTTTCGAAAGTCCGTGCTTTTATGAGTATTTGAGCGGGTGGGAGAATCTGCACATCCTGAGCAATTACTCGGGGCCTTTTGATAAGAAGGCGACGGAGGAGATTGTCGGGCGTGTCGGTCTAACGGATCGGATTGGTTCGAAGGTGCGGACCTACTCGCATGGGATGCGTCAGCGTCTGGCGCTGGCTCAGGCGCTTTTGCCGATGCCCAAGGTTCTTTTGTTAGATGAGCCGACCGATGGACTCGATCCGGAGGGCATCAAGTGGTTTCGGGATTTCATTCTGGGGCTTCGCAAGGAGCGGGGGATGACAGTGGTTTTCAACTCGCACTTGCTGGCGGAGGTCGAGCAAATGTGCGATCGGGTGGCGATTTTGAAAGGTGGCAAGCGGGTTTTCGAAGGGAAGATTTCGTCGGTTGCCGGGGATGAGCGGATTTACGAGGTCGATCTCGATCCATGGGAAGACGGCATGCATTTCCTGGAACTGCAGGGCTGCCGGATGATTCGTGAAGGCAGGATCTCGATTCCGCCCGAGGCGGATCCGGCGATCCTGGTGGCGGCACTGGTCGGTGTCAGAGTGAGGGTGGTGGCGTTCTCGCCGATTCGCCGTTCGTTGGAGGACCTTTATCTGGAGATCACACGATGATGTTTTTACGACAACTCCGCGGCGAGCTTCGGAAGCTCTTTGCGCGACCCCGAACCTACATGGGGTATGCGGCGTTCGTGCTGATGGAGATGGTGATTCTGGGTGTCTGGAAGTTCGGTGGGGGGCGGCGCTACATGCGTGAGCTGATCGAACGCAATGGCTACGACTTCGAGTTCTACTTCAGTTCGCTGTCGCTGACCTTCACGGTGATGATCGTGAGCATGGCGCTGCTCGGCTCGATTTTCTTCGCGCTGGTGGCGGGCGATGTGGTGGCGAAGGAAACGGAGGACGGGAATTTGCGCTTGGTGCTTTCCCGTCCGATCAGCCGTTTTCGCTTGTTGCTGGTGAAGTATGCGGCGGTGGCGATCTACACCTTCACCTTTGTATTTTTCGTCGGGATCTCCGGCTACCTGATGGCGGTGGCGGCGGTGGGCTGGGACGGTGGCTTGTTTGTGATGGAGCCGAAGATGAAGGTCTTTGCGGTTTTCCAAACTTGGAATGAAGGCATGGGGCGTCTGATCATGGGTGCCACGGGGATCGGCATCAGCATGATCACCTTGTCGTCGATGGCCTTCATGTTTTCCTGCTTCAAGATCAAGCCGGCGGCGGCGACGATTCTTACGCTGGCGGTTCTCTTCGTGGACATGATCCTTCAGAACTTCCCGTTCTTTCGGCCCTACGAGGACTTCTTCATCACCTGGCGGATGAGCTGCTGGGTGTATCTTTTCGAATCCGACATCGATTGGTGGAAGATTCTCGATGCCTACACCTTCCTTGGCGGGTTGAACGTGACCTTCTTCATGATCGGTCTGCTTTCATTCCAGACGAGGGATTTTAAGACTTAGACCCCGGGAAATCCTTTGACCCCCAAAAGGGTGACCGGCGGCTCCCTTGGTCGCCAAACCCAGAAGCCGCCGGTAACTTTTGTCGGGGGAAACTAAGGCCCCATCTGTGCCGACGCTCCGAGAATGATCCAATCTGGTTTTTTGACCATTCCTTGATCACGTGTACGGGATGACGTTAGGCGGCGGGCGAATCATTTTGGCAAATCGAGCGCAAAGGTGCAGCGTCGCGGCGATGCGCGAGGACACGCGACGATGGATCGAAGCCGACAAGCGGCATTGCTGGCACCCATTCACGCCTCAGCAGGCATGGACGGTGGGGGGGCATGATCCATTGGTATTGGTGCGCGGTGAGGGGGCTTGGTTGTGGGACTCGGAGGGAAGGAAATACTTCGATGGCAATTCTTCCATCTGGACGAACATCCATGGCCATCATCATCCGCTGCTGAATGAAGCGCTGCGGAAGCAGTCGGAGGAAGTCGCGCACACTTCGTACCTCGGCTTTGCGAATCCACGGGCGAGCGAGTTGGCGGAGAGGCTGGTGGCGTTTTTCCCGCCAAACACTTTGGAAAGGGTCTTCTTTTCTGATGACGGGTCGACGGCGGTCGAGGTGGCGATGAAGATGTCGCTGCAGTTCTGGATGCAGACGGGGGGGGCGCAGCGGAACCGCTTTGTCGCCTTCGTCAACGGCTACCATGGCGACACGATGGGTGCGGCTTCGCTGGGTGGGGTGTCGCGGTTTTTCGAGCGCTTCCGGGGGTTCGGGGTGGAAGTGGATTTTGTGGCGTCGCTCGATGATTTTTCAAAGCAGGATACGAGCAAGGTGGCGGCGGTGATTGTGGAGCCATTGATTCAGGGAGTGAATGAAATGCGTCCGTGGCCGCAGGGGATGTTAGAGGGCTTGCGGGATGGCTGTGACAAGGCGGGCGTTCACCTGATCCTTGATGAGGTGATGACGGGGTTCGGTCGGACGGGCACGATGTTTGCCTGCGAGCAGGAGTCGGTCGTGCCGGATTTCCTGTGTCTGGCGAAGGGACTGACCGGGGGCTACCTGCCGATGGCGGCGACTTTGACCACGGGTAAGGTTTACGAGGCCTTTCTCGGTGATGCGGAAAACGCGTTCTACTATGGACATAGTTACACGGCGAACCCGCTCGGATGTGCGCTGGCGCTGGCGAGCCTTGGCCTGTTTGAAAGCGAGAAGACGCTGGAGAAATTGAAGCCGAAGATCGCGGCCATGACGGGGCTGCTGGCGGACTTGAAAGAGAGCCAGGCTTTGGTTCATGAGGTCAGGCAGTGTGGCTTTGTTGCAGGGATCGAGCTGCGGCAAGCTGATGGCTCCCCGTTTTTGCCAAGTGAAAAAATGGGGGAAAAAGTCTGCATGGCGGCGAGGGAGCACGGGCTGCTTACCCGGCCGATTCGCGATACGATCGTGCTGATGCCGCCGCTTTGCTCGGAAGCTGGGCAGCTGGGGTTCGCAGTGTCGGCCTTGTCCAAGGCTTTGGATGAGTTTTGATGTTTTTGCGTGGTGTGCCACAGGGCGATCAAGACAGGGAGAACTCCAGATCCCACTGAATTTTTTCGGACCAGGATGGATAGGATTTTGGGGTCATTGCACTCAGTTTTTGCCGCAATTGAGGCTCACTCATTTTGATGGACATCAAGATGCTCGGATTTCGTGACCTTCATCCTACTCATCCTATCCATCCTGGTCCGATTTCTTCCCTAGCTAGACCCTATTCGAAAAGCCATTCGGGCAGGGTGATTTTCGAATTTTTAGTTGAAGCGGGCGGTCTGCAGAGGGTGCCGAGGGCTTGCGGGAGGTGCGCAGCGCCTTTCACTGGGAAAAATGGCCCAGCACCCTGAC